>SXJR01000093.1 GCA_005779305.1 Myxococcales bacterium | reverse complement strand
GCCGTCGCCGATCGACACCTCCTCGCCGGTGTCACGGTTGCGCAGCGCCACCACCGGCGTGATCACGCGCGTCTCGAACTTGCCGGTGGTGTGGGGAGGGATGGGCGGACCGAACTCTCGTCTCGTCATCGAAGTGACCTCGCGGCAGGACGTGGCAACGGTTGCGTCTTCGCGTCGCGAATTCGCATACGCAGCCGCCGTGCCACGGCCAACCTCGCGAAACCTCGTCGATAACGTCCGGATCCCGGACACGCCGCGTCCGGAGTGTCCGGAGTGTCCGGGAACCGGCCGAGCCGCCGGGACGCCGGGCTGCTCCACGATCGCCGGACCTGCCGTCGGCTCGGCTCAGTGCCACGGCTCGTCGTCGTCGAGCACGCCGTCCATGTCGCGGTCGATGCCGATGCGCACGCCCGACCCCGGGGGGACGCAGAGAATAAGGTGCAGGGCGCTGTCTCAGCCACGGCGACGTCGAGCTGATCGAGACCTCGGCGATCGCCCACTACCTCGACGCCATCGGCAGCGGGCCGCGCCTGGTGCCGAGCGAGCCGCTGCGCCTGGCCGAGACCGAGAAGTGGATCAGCGTGATCAACTGCTACGCGTACGGCGATCTGGTCCTCAACTACCTCTTCCACTACCTCTTCCCCAAGACCGAGGACAAGCACCCGGATCGGGCGCTCATCGCCCGCGACACGCCGGCCATGGAGCGCGATCTGCGCATGTTCGAGCATGGCTTCCGCGGCGAGTGGCTCACCGGCGCGACCCTGTCTCTCGCCGATCTGTTCCTGGCCCCGATCCTCGCCTACGTGGCGAGGTTGCCGGAGGCCCAGGCGGTCCTCGAGACCACACCCAACCTCCGCCGGTTCCAGGCCGCGATCGCCGGGCGCAAGAGCTTCATCGACACCGAGCCGCCGCGACCGAGCTGAGCCGCGACCTCGCCGCGGTCGGGCTCACCGCCCGGCGAGCGATCGAGGAGGCCAGGCGGGCCCGGGCTTGGGCTTAGCTGGGATCGCCTCGCGGACGCGTCTCGCGAGGCCGTCGCGTGTGTACGGCTTCGGCAGGAACGCGACGTCGGAGCCCTCGAGCAGCGCGCGCTGGGCGTCCTCGTCGATGAACCCCGACACGAGCAGCGCGGGCAGCCCGAACGACGCGCGGAGGCGTGCGGCGAGCTGCACGCCGTTCATGCCCGGGAGCATCACGTCGGAGACGAGCAGGTCCAGGCGTTCGAGAACCGAGCCCGGCAGCCCGAGCGCCTCCTCCGCCGACCCCACGTCGAGCACGTGATAGCCGAGGTCGCGCAAGACTCGCACGGCCACCCGGCGCAGGGCCGGCTCGTCCTCCACGACGAGGAGCCGCTCGGAGCCGCCGACGCTCGAGCGCACCTCGGTGACCGCCCGTGGGGTGGTGTCGTGCTCCGAGATCGGCAGGACCACGCGCACGGTGGTCCCGCGGCCAGGAGCGCTCCGCACGGACATGCCCCCGGCCAGCTGCCGCACGATGCCGTGGCTGGTCGCGAGCCCGAGCCCCGAGCCGAGCCCCCCCTTCGTGGTGAAGAACGGCTCGAAGAGGTGGCGCATCACCTCCGCGTCCATACCCACGCCGCGGTCGATGATCTCGAGCACGGCATAGCGCCCGGGCGCCAGCTCCTGTGGACGCGCCGGGTCCTGGGCGACGAAGTCGCGCTCGTCACACACGATCGTGATCGTCCCGCCGTCGGGGATCGCGTCGCGCGCGTTCACGGCGAGGTTGAGCAGCACGAGCTGGAGCTGCCCGACGTCGACCGAGACGCGCGGGTCGCGCGTCTCGCGCACCTCGACCTGCACGCGCTCGCCCAGCGCGCGCGCGAGCATCGGCGTCGTCTCCCGCACCAGGTCGGCGAGCGAGATCACGCGCTGGCTCGTGCGCTGCTTGCGGCCGAAGGCGAGCAGCGAGCGCGTCAGCTCGGTGGCGCGATGGGTGGCCGTCCGGATGTCGTCGAGGGCTTCGCGAGTCTCGCCCCCGACGTCACGCTGCTCGGCCTCGAGCAGGTCGACACTGCCGTGCATGATGGTCAGCAGGTTGTTGACGTCGTGGGCGACACCGCCGGCCATCCGGGCGAGCGCCTCGAGCTTCGAGGCCCGCATCAGCTGCTCGGCGAGCCGCCGCTGCTCCGTCATGTCCTGCACCGCGCCGATCACCCGGGTGAGCTTGCCGCTCTCCGGATCGAGCACGGGCCTCAAGCGATCGCGTAGCCAGCGGATCTCGCCCTGGGAATCGACGATCCGGTACTCGGCGACCACGGCGCGCCCGGCCTCGGTCTCCGCGAGGATCGACGCGGCCGCGGCCCGATCGTCGGCGTGGATGACGGCGAGCCAACCGCCGCGCTCGCCGACCTGCTCGGGGGACAGCCCGGTCGTGCGCTCGAGCGAGCCGGCCACGATCGAGGGCGGAGACAGGTTCGAGTCGCGGACCTCGGCCACGTAGACGTAGTCGGAGGCGAGCTCGTTGTAGAGGCGCAGCTGCTCCTCGGTCCGGCGGAGGGCGAGCAGCGCCTCTTTGTGCGCCGTGATGTCGAGGACGCTGCCTGCCATGCTCACAGGATTCCCATGGGCGTCGACGGTCACCAGCCCGCGGCCCTCGAGCCAGCGCGTCTCGCCGTCCGCCCGGAGGATGCGGTGCTCGACGTGGTAGTCGGCGGACGAACCGGTCGCTGCCGCGCGCGCCAGGGCGCTCTCGATGGCGCGCTCGACGACGGCGCGATCGTCGGGGTGCAGCAGCGCCCGGTAGGCGTCGAGGGAGACGTTGAAGTCGGCCGGCTGGATGCCGAAGAGTCGGTAGATCGCGCCCGACCAGCGGATCACGTTGGCCCGCACGTCCCAGGACCAGACCCCGACCCCGGTGGCGTCGAGGACGACGTCGACCTGTTCGGGATTCCCGTGGGTCGGCTCCATCTGGGCTCCCACGGGTTCCAATGGAGCCGAGGTCCGGTCAAGCTCGCTTGCCAGGACGACCTGCGTCGATCGCGCTGCTCGTCCTCGGCCCGCACGCGCGGCGCCAGCGGTGGCTGATCTGGCATGCCGAACCGGCCGGGACTGGCGAGGGACGCTGCGAAAGTCGACGAGATCGCTGGGGCCCGGCTCGGGCCAACCTACTGCAGACGGTCCACGAGCATGCAGATCCTCGCTGCCCGCCGTTCGATCCTGGTCGTCTCGCTCCTGACCGTCGCCGCATGCGGCGCCGACGATGACCCCACCAGCCCGGGCGACGCGCCGGACGACGCGGCGGTCGACTCCAGCGACGGAGCCATCGCAAGCCCAGGGTGTTCATCAACGGCCTGGCCGCGGGGCCGGTCACCTACTCCCCCGGTGGCAACAGCGCCCAGAACAACCTGTCCACCATGTTGACCGCGCCGGCGACGATCGGGCCGAAGGCGATCGACCAGACCGCGGGGGTCGTCGGGGTCGTGCGCGCCGCGGTCGACCCGCTCGGGATCCAGGTGACCGACATCGATCCCGGCGCCGAGCCTCACCTCGAGATCGTGCTGGTGGGCCAGGGCTGGCCCTTCAGCGCGAGCTACCCGTCCATCGCACCGTTCATCTGCGACCGCTTCCTCGGCAACATGATCGGCTTCGTCAACGCGGTCCCGAACCGGACCGATGCGGACCTTGCCGGGAGCGTGCTGTTCGTGATCGGCGTGATGAACGGACTCGCTCCGACGTGGCAGCCTGGCAACTGCGTGGCCATCAGCCCTGCTGGCGGTGCGACCTGCACCTACGCCAACCAGGTCCCGATCTCGACGAGCGGGTGCAGCGGGACCACCCAGGATCAGCTCACGGTCCTGACCACGAACCTCGGCTGTCCGTGACCGGCCGGGCGGACGGAGGCCTGGGCGGCAACCTCCGACCGCCTCCGCCGACAACCAGGGGCATGCCCAGACCCAGCTGCGTAGTTGCCGGTGTTCTGCGTTTTCGCCGAAATGATCGAGCCTCACATTCGCGGCAACTTCCGAGAACCCCCGAGGCTCGTGTATCCTGTGAGACCATGACATCGTGGTTCGGTCGATTCATCCTGGTGGCGGCGGCGGCGGTCACGGGGTGCCAGTGGGAGGTCCCTGACGGCCCCCTGGGCGAGGACGCCAGCACCGATGGCGCCCAGGCCGACGCCAGCGTCGACGGTGCCCAGATCGACGCCAGCGTCGACGGCCCGGTGGACGCCCCCATCGACGCCATCCCGCTGGTCACGCTGAACGTCGTCCGGAACGGCGCGGGCACCGGCACCGTCACGTCCAACACCGTGGGCGGCTCGATGATCGACTGCGGCGCGACCTGCACCGCACAGTTCCCCTCCGGCTCCCTGGTCACGCTGACGGCGGCGCCGACCGGCGGCGACATCTTCTACGGCTGGTCGGGTGGCGGATGCTCCGGGACCGGGACCTGCATGACCACGGTGTCCGCGCTGACGACGGTCACCGCCACCTTCGACAACTGCGTGCGGAGCACCCAGAGCTGCACGGGCGGCTCGTTCACGCAGTGCAACGCCACCGGAGACTTCGTCTCGCACCTGATTCCCAACGGCGGCGTCGGCGGGGCACCGACGACCATCACCTACGACGGTACGTACGCGTGCCCGATGGGCTGCCACGCCTCCCAGCCGCGGTGTGGCGATGTCGACGCCTCGAACGGGCTCAACGCTGCGCTCGATGCGCTCGAAACCAGTCCCGCAGGAATCGACCTGCCGAGTGACATCTCAATGGTTCGATCGATCAAGGCGATCGACACCTCCAACTTCGACTCTGGTGCCGGGATGACAGTGGTGACACTGGACAACGACTCGCCCTTCTCGGTCCCAGCGCAGATCGTCACGCAGAGCGGGGCGCCAGAGATCCTCGTTCTCAAAGTCAGGAGCTTCACAGTGCCGTCAGGAACGACCATTGCGGTCACCGGCACCCGTGCATTGGCGATCGTTTCGCATTTCGACGTGCACATCGCCGGCACGATCGATCTCTCTGGACCCGCCGGTGCACTGACCGGAGGCGGACCAGGAAGGACCACGACGGCCGGATGCGTCGGCACGTACCTGTCTCTTGCGAGCGGCGGCGGGGCTCTCTTCGCAATTGGTGGCTCTTCGAGCACCGGTGGAACAGGCGGCACCGGCGATTTCAACATGCGCATCTACATGACTCCGCTCGGTGGTGGCTGCGCCGGTGGTACCGGCGGGCTGGTGTCAGGTGGTCCCCCTGGTGGCGTGATCCAGCTCGTCAGTCGAACAAGGGTCACCCTCGCAGGTTCGGCGCTGATCAACGTCGTCGGAGGTGGTGGCTATGCGACGTGCGTCACCGCCGGATGCACCAGCTATCGTGCGACGGGCGGAGGATCAGGCGGTGGAGTCTCCATCGAGTCGCCAGCGATCTCGGTGGAGAACGGAACCGTTGTCGCGGGACGCGGCGGCAACGGTGCGGCGTCGAACAGTGGCATCATGGGCATGAACGGGAGCCCTGGCACGATCACCGGCTCGACCAACGCCGCGGCATCGACGTGCGCCGGTTGTGGCACCGGCGGCATCGGCGGCACCGAGACCACCCTTTCAGGTTCAGCTGGAGCGGGCACCGCTCCAGCTATCGCTGGCGGCGGAGGTGGCGTCGGACGATGCGTCACGCGCAACCGAACGGGCTCGCTGACCCCACCGGGCGGGAGCATGAAGATCGCCCATCAATCGTTCATGCTGCCTGCCGCGAGGTAGATGCGCCACGCGAGACCCAAGGCGCCGAGGCCCTGGCGCGCTACACCGCCAAGGAGTAGGCCGCATCTGGGCCAGCGCGGCCTGACCGAGCGGGCCGATGGACGTCGGCCCCGACACCACGGCTCGAGATTCGGGTTGTGCTCCGGCGCCGGCCGCGCTCGGAGTCGCTCGAGCGGCTCGAGCACCACTGCTCGGTGCATCAGCTAGACCGCGGAACCGAACCGTGAGGCCCACTTCCGAGTGGGCGACGGGTGAGTACCCCAACGACAACGACGTGGCGGGTTACTAGAGCCTCTGGCCGCCACCGACGCCTGCAGCTAGCATCCGGGTTCGCCGGGACCTTGTCCGCCGGGATGCACCAGCGGCAGCGATGGGCCCGGAGCAGCTCGCCGCGACGGCAGCCGTGGGCCCAAGGGAAAGGGGCCAAATGAGCGCACTCAGCGATCTCGTGGCGGTTCGAGGGCGGTGGCGGTTCACCCAGCAAGCCGCCGAAAACGATACGGGCCCCGGTGTTCCCACCGAGGCCCGATTCACTCAGTCAGAGAGCAGCTGTGGCTCAGTTACGCCAGCCGGTGAGACGATCCATCTTCGGCTCCATGGACGCGTGCCACTTCTTGGCGTTGTTGACCGCGTTGGTCAGCATCGTCGGCGTGGCCATGCACCAGAAGTAGATGGCGTCGTTGTGGGCCGGGTTGGCGATGGGCGGGACCACGTCACCCGTGGTCAGGGTCGTGCAGCGCGGGAACGGCAAGTCCGGGGTCATGTCCATGTTCGAGTCGAACAGGTAGACGGCGTGCTTGAAGCACCAGCCGACCGTGTTCGAGAACTGCGAGATGTTGTCGAACGGCTCGCGCGACCACCAGTACCGGCAGCCCTCACCGGCCGCCGGGTCAGCAGCCGGGGCCGCGCCCCAGGTCGCCTGGCAGTTGTCCTTGTCGGTGGTGGACGCGGTGGCCTGACCACCCTCGGAGGTCATGTTCATCGTCGAGGTCACGTCGACCATCTTGCAGAGACCGCCGCACTGGGTGGTCATCGTGGCCGGATCCTTGCGGCGGGGCTGAGCGCCGGGAACGCAGGAGTTGGCGAAGGCCGGGCCGGTGATGTCGACGTTGTGCATGACCGAGCCGGCGCCGGCGCAGACCGCGATCGAGTCGGTCGAGCTGACGAGCATGTAGCAGCCGTTGTTGGCGGGGCAATTGCCACCACCGGTCTTCTGCTGGGTCAGGGGATCGCAGCCGGGGTTGCAGGCGCCGGCGACGGGGTCGTCGTCGCCGTTGGCGAAGAGGCTCGAGTAGCGGGTGCAGTTGAAGCCCGCCGCGCAGGCCGCGTTGGCGCTGCCGTCGAAGCCGCAGATGTCCGAGCAGGAGCCCGCGATGCAGATGAGGCCGGCGGCGCAGTCGTCGAAGCCGGTGGTCTCGCCGACCGCACCCTGGGTGCAGACGCCGCCGAGGGCGACGGTGCCGTCGGGCACGCAGCCGAGCTTGCCGAGGTCCTCGGGGGTGTCCTGGACCTGGATCCAGGTGCACTTCTGGCCGGTGAGGCAGCCCTGCTGGCCGGGCGGGCTCAGCGGGTTGCAGGCCTGCGTCGTGCCGGTGTCGATGTCGCCGACCGGCGCGTCAATGATGGTGATACCACCGTCGTCTCCCCCACCGCACGCGGCGAGGAGCCCGGCGATCATCAGGGTTCCCAAGGCTAGCTTCTTCATCTCTCAGACTCCTCTTTGGTTGGTCCCAGGCGGCCACGTCGGCAAGAAACGCTATTTTCTGGTAAGGGCGGGCGACACTACTCACCTCACCCCACACGGTCAAGTCGGAACGGCGACGAGGATCACGACTCATCGCGACAGAAAGTCTCGATTCGCCCTGAGTACCGCGTCCCACCTGAACACTGATCAAGGGGGACCTAACAACCCCTCTGGCAATTGAGATGTCGGGTCGCGCGATCTGATCACACTCGTGGGCGTGGCCGGCGCGATGTCAGGCGTCTCAGGGAGTTACGGTGACGCGTCCCGGCGGCAGCGAGCCGTCGGAGGGCCCGCCCGTGGCCAGGATCACCGCGCCGGTCGCGCCGGCGGCGACCGCGGCAGCCCCGGCGATGACGTACCAGCGCCCGTACCACGCGCGCGACTCGCCGCCGCCGGGAGAGATCTCCAGGACGAGCGGCGCGTCGGGGGTCGCGATGCGCGCGAGCACCGAGCCGCCGGGGCCACGCGCCTCGACGTAGTACTCGATCGAATACGTGCGGCGCGACGACGACAGCTCGAGGCGCGCGCGCCAGCGATCGTCGGCGACCGAGCGCGCCGGCGCGCTGTCGTAGGCGAGCACGCCGACCTGGCGATGGAGCACGACGACCTCGACGACGGCGGCGCCGCCGCGGGTGGCGCGCACCTCGAGCTCGAGACGGGTGCCGGCGGTGCCGGCGCGCGGCGCGGCGTGCTCGAGATCGACGGCGCTGGTGGCGGCGCCGAGCACGTCGGCGCGCACCTCGTCGAAGAACTCGCGGATGCGCGGCGAACCCGAGTCGTCGCGGAGCTGGAAGCCGGGGTCGGCGTCGAGCACGCGTTCGAACGCGGTGCGGGCGCCGCCGCGATCGCCGAGGATGAAGCGCGACAGCGCGATCAGCTCCCAGGCCCGGACGCGCCGGGCCCGCGACGCCGCCGGATCACGGGCCACGGGCAGGAGCACCTTGATGGCCTTGCCGTACTCGAGGTCGGCGAAGAAGCGCTCGCCAGCGTCGAGGAGCTTCTTGGCGCGCGCGTCGGCGGGCTGGGCAGAGGCGGTGGGCGTGAGCGGTGGCGCGATCACCGAGAGAGAGAGCACCATCACCACCACCAGCGACCTCATCGCCGATACCACCGGACCGCGCCGCTGCCGGCGAGGAGGAGATCGGGATCACCGTCGTCGTCGACGTCGCCGAAGGCGGCGGCGGTGGCGGTGGCGAGCGCGGATTCGGCGGCGAACAGCCCGTCGTTACCGCCGCGCAGGGCCGCCGAGGCAGCGGCGGCGAGCACCAGATCGGGCGCGCAGTCGCCGTCCCAGTCGCCGGCAACGGCGGCGGTGGCGGTGGGCGCGGGCTGGGGCAGGCGTACGAAGCTCTGATCCTCGAGGCGGCCGTCGCGGTTGACGTAGACGCGGGCAGGCGCTCCGTCGAGCGCGACCACCAGGTCGAGATCGAGATCGCCGTCGACGTCGGCGAGAGCCAGGTCGCGGACGACGAGCGTGACCGGCGGGAACACCGCCGGTGCCAGGGTGAGGACGCCGGTGCCCGAGGCGTCGCCGACCAGCACCACCGGCGCGGCGCTGGCCTGGCCCACGATCAGATCGGCGTTGCCATCGCCGTCGAGGTCGCCAGCGGCGAGCGCGCTCACCGCGCTGACCGCGTTGCCGTCGTCGATGGCCATGCCCGGCGCGAAGCCGCCGCTGCCGTCGTTCTTGTAGAGGGCGAGCGCGCCGCCGGCGCCGGCCACCAGATCCTGGTCGCCATCGCGATCGGCGTCGAACGCGACCAGCGCCACGGCGCCCAGGAAGGTCGCGCCGGCGGTGAACGTGGTGCCATCGCGGGTGAACAGCGTCATCGTGGCGGCGGTCGCCACCGCGAGATCGTCGTCGCAGTCGCCGTCGGCGTCGAACGCGACCACCGCGGTGCCGGCGGCGCCGGTGATCGGCGTCGCGATGAGCGCGCCACCGGCGGCGTCGATGACCGCGGCGCCGGTGGCATCGACGGCGACCACCACGGCGCCGCCCTGCCCCATCGACGCGACCAGGCGGCCCGACGGCGCCGGCGCCATCGAGACCTCGCCGATCGCGCCGGGGTGCGCCCGCGGGCAACGATCGAGGCGGAGGGTGAGGTCATCGTCGAACGACACGCTGGCGGCATCGAGCGCGACCGGGACGCCGCCGCGATAACCGCGCGACCAGGCCAGCGCCGCCGTGGCCGCGCCCGACTCGACCGCCAGCGTCTGCGGCAGCCGGCCCAGCCGGCCCTCGAGCCGGTAGGTGCGGCCGAAGGCGCCGCCGCCGAGGTCGCGATCGGCGACGCCGACGCAGATCGCGTCGAGCTCGACCGGCACCGCCCGATCGCTATCGACGGTGAGGGTCACCGCCGGGCCGCCGCATGCGGCGTGCGTGCTAGCGACGAGAACGACGGCGGCGGCGAGACGAGACACCGACGAGGACGATCGCACAGGCAACCAGCAGCGCGCCACCGGCGTCGTGACGACCGCTTGCCACTTGCCATCTCGGCTCGAGCACCGGATCCTCTGGGGGTGGATGCTCAACTCTCCGAGCTGACCGACGAGCAGCGGCAGTGGGTCCTCGAGCACGAGGCCCTGTGGCGGCGCGCACACGCGATCGCGGCCAGACACCCCGGCATGGATCCGTCGGGCGTCTACCACGCGCTCCGCAACCTGCGGCGCACGCCGGAGGAGCGACTGAGGAGGAGCTTTGGACGCCTACGTCCTGACCGACGCTGAGCGGCGGTTCCTGTCGGAGCTGGTCGAACGCGGG
>SXJR01000092.1 GCA_005779305.1 Myxococcales bacterium | reverse complement strand
GCTGGACGTGTGTCGGCAGTACACCGAGCGTGTGCACCACTACCTGCGGTGACGGCGTCCGCGCCGGCGCCGAGGCCTGCGACGACGGCGATGTCGCCAGCGGCGACGGCTGCAGCGCCACATGTACCGTCGAGGGCGGCTGGACGTGTGTCGGCAGTACACCGAGCGTGTGCACCACCAGCTGCGGTGACGGCGTCCGCGCCGGCGCCGAGGCCTGCGACGACGGCGATGTCGCCAGCGGCGACGGCTGCAGCGCCACGTGCACGGTCGAATCCGGGTGGACCTGCGTCGGCAGCACACCGAGCGTGTGCACCACCACCTGCGGCGACAGCGTGATCGCCGGCGCCGAGGCCTGCGACGACGGCGACGCCGTTGGCGGCGACGGCTGTAGCGCCACCTGCGTCATCGAGCCGGGCTGGAGCTGCACCGGCACCCCGAGCGTGTGCACCACGGCGTGCGGCGACGGCACGATCGCCGGCAGCGAGGTCTGCGACGACGGCAACAGCGCCGCCGACGACGGCTGCAGCGCGACCTGCACCATCGAGCCAGGCTGGACCTGCACGGGCCAGCCCAGCGACTGCGACGAGATCTGCGGCGACGGCCTGATCGTCGGCGTCGAGGCCTGCGACGACGGCGCGATCACCCCCGGCGATGGCTGCAGCGCGACCTGCACCATCGAGCCCGGCTGGAGCTGCACCGGCGAGCCGAGCGTGTGCACCCCCGACTGCGGCGACGGCGTCGTCCTGGGCAGCGAGGATTGCGACGACGGCAACACCACCGCCGACGACGGCTGCAGCGCCGCGTGCGCGGTCGAGCCGGGCTGGTCGTGCGAAGACGACCAGCCGAGCACCTGCACGATCGTCTGCGGCGACGGCATGCTCACCGGCGCCGAGGGCGACCCCGAACGGTGCGACGACGGCAACACGGCGGCGGGCGACGGCTGCGACGCCATCTGTAACGTCGAAGCCGGCTGGATCTGCAGCGGCGAACCCAGCCGATGCGAGGCGCTCAGCGTCGCCGGCGGCGGCTGCGCCGCCGGCGGTGGCGGACCACTGGGCCTCGGCCTGATCCTGCTCGTCGGCGTCCTCGGAATGGGCCGCCGGCGCAGGCTGCTGTCGCTGACTGGGGGAGCACTGGTCGCCAGTCTGGTCGCCACGGCCAGCCCGGCGGCCGCGCAGATGGTCGATGTCGGCGCGACCGACTATCCGGCCGAGCGCTTCCAGCTGTCGATGGATCGCGATGGCATCCTCGGCGTCGAGTCGGCCCGGGCACCCGGTCACCTGGTGGTCGATCTCGGCATCTGGCTCGGCTACGCCAACGATCCGCTGACCCTGCGGCTGGGCGACGACCGCGATCGCCTGGCGTCCCTGGTCAACAATCGCCTCGGCGGTGATCTGGTGGCCTCGGTTGGCATCGGTGACCGGATCGAGCTGGGTCTGACCGCGCCGTTGATCCTGTCGCAGGACCAGGATCTCGGCATGCTCATGAGCACCGAGTCGCTGTCGAGCTTCGGCTTCGGCGACCTGCGCTTCACGCCCAAGTTCGCGCTGCTGCGCGGCGGCGTCGACGTGGCGGTCGCGCTTGGTCTCACGGTGCCGACCAGCGGCGAGAACTACCGCGGCGACGGCGGATTGACCGCCACGCCCCAGGTCCTGGTCGGCAAGAGCTCGGACAAGCTCCGCTACGGCGGCAGCCTGGGCTGGCGCATCCGCGAGGGCAAGCAGGTGTTCGACCTCGACATCAACGACGAGCTGCTCCTGAACCTGGGCGCCGGCTACCGCGCCACCAGCAAGCTCGAAGTGCTGACCAGCCTGGCCTTCGCCACCGCCGCCGCCGATCCGTTCGGCTCGTACAACCGCAACCACGCCGAGCTGCAGGGCGGCGCCGGCTTCGACGTCAACACCGGCATGCGGTTGTTCGGCGCGCTGGGCGCAGGCATGAGCGAGGGCTACGGCACCCCCGATTGGCGCATGCTCGTGGGCCTCTGGTTCGGCGCTGGCAATCCGCGTGGCGGGGCCAAGCCCCCGGTCATCGTCGAGGTCGAGAAGGTCGCGGTCGTGGATCCCGACCCCGACAAGGACGGCATCCTTGCTCCCACCGATCAGTGCCCGACCGAGGCCGAGACCACGAACCAGTATCAGGAAGAGGACGGCTGTCCCGACGAAGTGCCCGACACCGACGGTGACGGCAAGAATGACCAGACCGACACCTGTCCGACGGACCCAGAGGACGCCGACAGCTTCGAGGACGAAGACGGTTGCCCCGATCCCGACAATGACAAGGACAGCGTGCTCGATCCAGCCGACCGCTGCCCGGTGGAAGCAGGCGTGGTCGAAAACGGCGGCTGTCCCGACACCGATCGCGACGCCGACACGGTCGTCGACCGCCTCGACAACTGCCCGGACGAACCCGGCACCGCGGCGTTCAACGGCTGCAAGGAGAAGCTGCTGGTCACCCTCACCGGCGGCGGGATCGAGCTGCTCGAGATCGTCTACTTCAAGAGCGACAAGGCGGTCATCGACAGGCGCTCGTACCGGCTACTCACCAACGCCGCCACGGTCATCGCGGCCCATCCCCAGATCAACCGGGTGGTGATCGAGGGCCACACCGACAACGCCAACGACGAGGCCTACAACAAGGACCTGTCGCAGCGCCGCGCCGAAGCGGTGGTGGCGTTCCTGATCGAAAAGGGTGTCGATCCCGCGAAGCTCACCGCCATCGGGTACGGCGAGGAGAAGCCGGTCGCCGACAACAACACCCGCAAGGGTCGCCGCGCCAACCGCCGCGTCGAGTTCAAGATCGAGTAGCGCTCCAGGTCCATTCAGGGCTTCGTCAGGCCGGCCAGCGCCGTGGTGGTGTTCCAGTTGCGGACGGTGAGCTGCTGGTAGATGGGCATCGCGGCCAGCTTGTCGAGCCGGCTCTGGGCGGCCTTGGCGACGAGGCGCGAGGCGTAGATGACGCCGGTGCCGGCGTGGGCCTGGTCGACGCCGGGCGCACCCGGGATGAGCTTGATGGCGGCGGCGGCGGTGAGCGGCGGCTTGAGGAACAAGACGTCGTAGCGGTACGTGGCCGGCTCGGCGCCGAAGCCGCGCGGCGCGCGCTCGACGATCGCGGTCATCTCGGCGCGGCTGCGGACGGCGACGCTCGCGGCGTAGCCGAAGGTCTGGGCCAGCATGACCTCGATCTCGCCGATCAGGCCGGCGCGCGCGGTGAGGCTCGACTCGAACACCACGTTGCCGCTCTGGATGTACGTGGTCACGGCGGTGAAGCCATGGGCCTCGAAGCACGCGGCCAGCGCGCTCATCTTGATGATGTTCTTGCCGCCCACGTTGATCCCGCGGAGCAGCGCGACGTATCGGCCCATCGAGGCGACCGTACACCCGGGTCAGGAGTCGGTGCGCCGGCGGAGGAAGGCGCGGTAGGCGGTGTCGATCTCGGCGACCATGAAGGTGGCCTGCGCCTCGCTCCGGGTGGTCGCGACCACGACGCGGCCGGTCGCCGCCTCGACGCAGACGTCGTGGCCATCGCGGCCGCGGGTGAGGTCGATGCGGCGGACGTCGGCGAGGAGCAACCGCTTGCCGTCGTGGAGGAGGTGCTCGGGCGTGATCGCGAGCGTGGGCTCGCGATCCCATGGCTCGGCCCCGCGCAGCTCGGCCACGGCCATCGCGAACAATGCGATGAGCCCTGCGACAAACCCATTCCAGATGGGGTCGGCGACGAGTCCGGCGATCGCCGCTGCGACCGCGAGCAATGGCGCCAGCACCACCACGATCCTGGCCGTGGTGTGCCCCGACGCGCCGGGGCGCTGGTAGGTGATCTCGGTTCGTGACGGGACCTGCGCGCCGCGAAACGGTCCCCCGTCGACGAGGTCGTGCCGGCGGCGCACCACCAGCCCCTCGGGCGCCGCCACGACCAGCGCGACCTCGCCGGGATTCGCTACTTCTTGTCCCAGGCGCCACCGTCGAGGCTGGCGACGAGCTTCTCGTGCAGGCCGGTCTGAGGCTCGGGCTCGGGCAGGTTGCCGTAGATCGTCGCGATGTCGCGCTGAGGTGCGTCGTCGCCCTCGGCGTTGGCGCCGTAGCGGCCGTAGGGCTGCGATGGCTTGCGCAGCGACACCAGCATGCCGCCGCCGCTGGGCGCCGGCGAGATGAAGCCCTTCTTGAGGGCGGTGCCGACCCGGGCCGGGCAGCGGCACGGGTTCATCGGATCGACGTGCTCGCACCGCGGCGCCAGGTAGTCGCCGACCTTCTGGCGCGCCCGCGACAGCCGCACCTTGTACGCGCTGGTGGTCACGCCCAGGGCCTTGGCGGCGTCCTCGTCGGAGAGCTTCATCACCTGCGCCGCCACGAACGCCGAGCGTTCACCGGGTGAGAGGCAGTTGACCACGCTGGTCATGCAGCCCTGCTTGAGCTCCCACAGGAGGAAGTCGCGCTGCGGATCGGTGAGCGAGCGGACCACGTCGGTGCGGGTCGCCTCGCTGCGCAGCGTGTCGTCGAGGACGTCGAAGCTGACCTCGGGCGTGCGCGGCAGCTTCTTCTCGAGCACGTGGTTGGCGATGTGCAGGAGCCACAGCTCGGCGCGCTCGGCCTCGGTCGGTAGATCGTCGCCACCGATGTACGCGCGGTGGAACACTTCCTCGACCACCTTGGAGGCACGGGAGTGGTCCAGGGTCATGCGGAAGCAGAAGTTGTAGACCCGGCGCAAGTGCTGACCGATGACGGGCTTGAATCGCTCGCGTCTGGTCTTGGACAGCACGGCGGCATGATATCACGGTGGCGTGCGGCGGCTTACGATCCTCACGTTCCTGGGCGCGACGGGGTGTACCCTTGGCGACGGGCGACCGCCGCTGGCGCGGATCGCGATCGAGCCCGCTGCCATCGTCGAGAACGACGGCTTCCAGACCGCCGTCACCCTGGATGGCACCGCCTCGGCCGATCCCCTCGACGACCCCGATGGCACCCAGTCCCTCGACTTCGGGTGGGAGGTCATCGACGACGAGTTCCGCTTCGAGGGCAGCCGGGCCACCTCGCCCGCGCCGGTGATCCTGCTTCGCGGCGACCGCCCGGCCACGATCGTGCTCACCGTCACCGACGAGGACGGCCTGTCCGCCACCGCCGTCGATCACGTCCAGCTCACGGTCCGCTGACGGCGCCGGGGCGACGGCGACCGCTACTGGACGCGCACGTTGAGCGAGTACGGCCCGGCCACGCCCGGGTTGTAGCCGTCGACGACGATGAAGTACGTGCCCTGGGCGGTGGTCGTGAACATCACGGTCTCGGGGCCACTGATGGCGTCGGAGCCGTCGAGGCAGGTCGGGGTCGCAGTGCACGGCTGCACCAGTTCGAGCGAGATGTCCCAGCCGGTGGTCGGGGTCGCGACCGCGGTGATGGTCACCCCGGCGTTCACGGTCACCGAGTAGATGGCGTCGGGTCCGTCAGGCAGGAAGCCGGTGCACGCCGAGGCCGGGCGCACGTCGTCGGCGTAGCCGGTGGTGTCGCCGGTGACGGTGATGCCGCCCGCCACCATGGCGCCGGCGGTGACGTCCTGGGCCTGGGCGCAGGTGTCGGGCACCGCGCCGGATGCCGCATCGACGCTGGCGTCGATCGAGGTCGCGGCGTCGATGGTGCTGGCCGCATCCACTCCGGGCGCGTCGATCAGATCCTGCTTGGCATCGACGGCGCGGCCGTCGACCTCGTCACCGCTCGAGCCCTGGGCGCAGGCGGCCAGGACGACCAGCAACACGGTCGAGACGCGGGACAGCATCCCCGGAACGTAAACCGCCGCGGCCTCGTCCGACAACCGGACCCCCGCTCACCACCGATCGCCGGAACCGGCGTTCACTGGGGGGTGCGGGTCGCAATCGGTGGCTCGACCATCGCCGCACCCGTCGCAGGCTGGCGATCTGCCTGGCGCTCCGCGGCCTTGCCGTTGGTCGGCGCCTGGATGGCGGCCAGCTCGGTGCTGATCTCGGCCAGCAGGTCGGCCTTCTCGCGGTAGGGCATGAACCCGCTCTTGAACCCGGAGATGATGATCTCCTTGATCGTCGACAGCGGCCAGCCGTAGGCCTTGTGGCACAACCACAGCTCCTTGCTGACCGTGGTGTCGGTGATGAGGCGGTTGTCGGTGTTGATGGTCACGCGCAGGCCGTAGTCGACGTAGAAGTCGACCGGGTGGCCCTCCCAGCTCGGCGCGGCCTTGGTCTGCAAGTTCGACGACGGGCAGACCTCGAGCGGGATGCGGTGGTCGTTGACGTAGTTGAGCAGGTCGCCGTTCTCGACCAGGCGGGTGCCGTGGCCGATGCGGTGAGCGCCGCACTTGTGCAGCGCCTGATGCACCGAGTCGGGTCCGAACGACTCGCCGGCGTGGGCGGTGCACGAGATGTTGTTGTCGATCACGAGCTGGAAGGCCTGGCGGTGGACCTTGGCCGGGTTGCCGACCTCGGCGCCGGCGACGTCGAAGCCGACCACGCCGCGGTTCTTGAACGCCACGCACAGCTCGGCGATGCGCAGGCTCGACTCCGACGACAGCGAGCGGATCGCGCACAGGATCACGCCGTAGCGGATGCCGTACTGGCGCTTGGCCGCGCGCAGGCCGCGCATCACCGCCTCGACCACGCTCGCCGGCCGCAGGCCTTCCCGGGTGTGCAGGAGCGGCGAGTAGCGCACCTCGAGGTAGCGCACGTTCTCCTTCCACGCGTCCTCGGCCAGCTCGAACGCGCTACGCTCGAGCGCCTCCTCGGTCTGCATCACCGACAGCGTGATGTCGAAGGCCTTGAGGTAGTCCTCGAGCGAGTTACAGCGCTCGCCGGCCCAGAGCATGTTGAACAGCTCGCCGCGATCGAAGGTCGGCAGCTTGACGTGTTGCTTGCGCGCCAGGTCGAGGATGGTGTCGAGGCGCAGCGAGCCGTCGAGGTGGCAGTGCAGGTCGGTCTTGGGCAGCTTCTCGAGGAACTCGAGAGTGAGCTCGGGAGTCATGTCGCTATATCCCACCGGGAGGCTTTCGGCGCAACCGGGACGTGAGGTCAGTTCAACGCGGTCACGCCCCAGCCAAGCGTGACCAACATGGCGTCACCATTGCCCATCATCGTCTCGGCGTCCGCTCCGAAGCGCACATAACGCAACCCGAGGACGTACGCGTCCTTGGCTCGGGTGGGAATCCCCAGGCGCATCTCGACGCGATCGTGGTCGGCTCCGCCCAGGCCCCAGGCGCGCATCGCGCCGAGCCAGAACACGCTGGCGTCGCCGTAGAGGCCGACGCTGGCCTCGACGTAGCCGTCGAGCGCGGCCGCTGGCCCGGTGCTACCGGCGCTCAGACCGGCCAGCACGTCGAACACCATGCGGCGGGTTGCGAGCGCGCCGCCGAGGCCGCAACGGAGCTCGCCGAGGAACGCGTCGTCGCCGTAGCCAACCTCGAGGTCGAACGATGCTGCGATGCCGCCGCCGGCCTTCGCGATCCGTATCGTGGTTCCGACGAGGCCGCCGAGCGCGCGATCGCCCCCCTCAGGTGTGATGCCGATGATGCCGCCGTAGACGACGAAATGTCCCGACAGCTTACCCTTCGGCCTGGCACTGCCACCGCCCCCGCCGCCGCCATCGCCGACGCCGCCGCCGCCGCCGCCGCCAACCTGGTTCGGCACGTAGACGCTGGTGATCGAAAGACCGTACGACGTGGCGATCTGTGAGATCAGCGTCCTCAGGGCGGGCAGGTCATCGGCGGGCGGAGCGCTGCTGGCGACGGATCCGATGACGCTCACGGTGGCGGTCGCATCCGGGGTCGCGATGCACGCGCTGGCCCGCCAGCGAGACTTGACCTCGCGCGTGTCCTCCCAGACCAGGCCGAGCTCGCTCGGGAAGATGGATCTGGCCACGTCCGCCGCAAGCGGCGAGGCCGTGCTCGGCGAGCACGGCCCCTCGGCCACCCCGACCGCGTACGTGCTGGCGGCGGCGAGTGGCTGGGTCGACACCAGCACGTCACCTGCGACGTCGAAGCGGGCGCCGTCGACCGCCTTCCATCCCTGGACGCCGTGGAGCACTTGCCCGGTGCGCGGCAGCGTCAACGTGCCGCCCTCGCCGTCGAGCGGCGCGCCATGGGCGGCGACGGCCGCGCGGCGCACCTCGACCAGGACCTCGGTGATGGCCGCCGTCGACACCGTCGCCGGGCTGATGACCACCGTCAGGTAATCGTCGCGCAGATCAGCGCACACGTAGATGCCCTTGTCGCTCCTGAACAGCGTGCCCCAGTAGCCGAGCGGCACCGGCTCGAGCGTGCCCCTCGCCACCTGCGCGAGGACCATCGCCGCGTCGAACGCGCACGAGCCCCGGCCCCGCGACGGACCGAACGCCACGGCCACACCGTCGAGGGCGAGCACGAAGCTCGAGCTCGTGGCCTGGGCGATCGGGATCGACGGGTTGATCGAGATGCCGAGGTCGGTCAGCTCCGTCGCGGGGCGGATCTGGCCGGCGAGCGCGGCCAGCGCCGGCGCCAGCGCGGCGTCGACCCGCTTGGCTGCGCCCGGCTTGATCGTGACCACGATGGTGTCCGTAAGCCGTTGCAGACACAGCGCCAGCGCGCCCCCGGCCATGTCGACGGTGGGCCAGAACACCGGCGGCGCCCACGCGGGTCGCGACGACGCCGCGCCCCGAGGCACCGAGGAGCAGATCCCGTTCACGGCCGTCAACGTGAGGGTCGTGCCATCGGCGCGCCCGAACACGTCACCATCGGCGAGTCGCGTGTGTTGCCATGACTCGCCGCCGAGCTGCACGGTCTCGGCCGGCTGAGCTGAGGCGAACCTGACCAGCGCGAGGAGCAGGATCGATCCGACGAGTGCACGGGCCATCAGCGGGATGGTCGCGGGCGCCGGGCGACGGCTCAAGGTAGCGGCGGGGTAGCCGCGCGCTTCTCGAGACCCTCGATCACCGCAGCCGCCACGTTGCGCTTCTCCAGCTCCTCGATGTGACGGATGCCGGTCGGCGACGTGATGTTGAGCTCGGTCAGCTTGCCGCCGATGACGTCGAGGCCGACCAGCAGCTGGCCGTACTCGCGTAGCACCGGCGTCACCGCGCGGATGATGGCTCGATCGTCGTCGTCGAGCTCGGTCTTCACCGGCCGGCCGCCGACGTGCAGGTTGCCGCGGGCCTCGTTCTTGGCCGGGACGCGCAGCACCGCGCCGATGGGCTCGCCGTCGAAGAGCACGATGCGTTTGTCGCCGTTGGCGGCCTCGGGCAGGTAGCGCTGGGCCACGGTCCAGCGGGTGCCGGCGCCGATCGCGTTCTCGATCAACGACGACGTGTTGGGATCGCCGTCCTTGACCACGAACACGCCCAGGCCGCCGTAGCCGTCGACCGGCTTGACCACGATCGCGCCGCCCTGCTCGCGCTGGAACTGGGCCAGGCGGCGGGCGCTGCGGGTGACGATGGTCGGCGGCGTCAGGTCGGGGAAGCGCAGCACCGCCAGGTGTTCGTTGAGCTCGCGCAGGCCGCGCGGATCGTTGACCAGGAGCGTCTTGCCGCGGGCCTGCTCGAGGATCCAGGTCGCGTGCAGGTACGACGCGTCGAGCGGCGGATCCTTGCGCATGAGGACCACGTCGAAGGCCTCGAGCGGGATCGAGACCCGCGATTCGATCGAGAACGCCTCGGCCGCGGTCGACGCCTGCCGGACCAGGGTGAGCTGAGCCTCGGCGATGGGGTCGTCGTGCTCGAGCCCGAGGTGCTCGATCTGGCAGGTCCACACCTCGTGATCGCGGCGCTGGGCCTCGAGCATGAGGGCGTACGACGTGTCCCCGGCCAGCCCGAGGCGCTCGAGCGGATCGACGATGAAGAGCGTCCGCATGTCAGCCCGCGGTGCCGCCATCGCCTGCCGGCGCCGGGGCCGGTGCACCCTCGTCGCCGCCCACGGCGAGCTTGGTGGGCAGGAGGTGCTCGAGGCCGTGCTTGCGCAGGCGGTAGTAGAGCGTCGAGCGGTTGATGCCGAGCATGCGAGACGCAGAGGCGATGTTGCCCTTGCTCTTCTCGACCGCCGCCATGATCTCCTTGCGCTCGCTGTCGAGCAGACGCTCGGCCAGCGAGCGTCCGTCCTCGGCGCCCCCGCTGGGCGGCGGCACCAGCGCCGGCCCGCTGCCGCCGTCCGACGCCACGGTCGGGAAGCCCCCCGAGGTCTGGGCCCGGCGACCGAAGTCGAGGTGCGACGACTGCAGCTCGCCGCCGCGGGACAGGATCATGGCGCGCTCGACGATGTTCTCGAGCTCGCGCACGTTGCCGTGCCAGGGGTACTCGCGCAGCTTGGCCAGCGCGTCGGCGGTGGCGCCGGCGGGACGCGTACCCATCGTGCGCGCGAACTTGGCGACGAAGTGCTGGGCCAGGACCGGGATGTCCTCGAGGCGATCGCGCAGCGGCGGCAGGTTGATGGGAAAGACGTTGAGCCGGTAGTAGAGGTCCTCGCGGAACTCGTTCTCCTCGATCATCTTCTCGAGGTTGCGGTTGGTGGCCGAGACCAGACGGACATCGACCTTGATGGTCTCGTGGCCACCGACCCGCTCGACCGCGCGCTCCTGAAGGGCGCGCAGGCGCTTGATCTGGACCGCCATCGGCAGGTCGCCGATCTCGTCGAGGACCAGGGTCCCGCCGTCGGCCAGCTCGAAGCGGCCGGGCCGGCGCGCCATGGCGCCGGTGAAGCTACCCGTCTCGTGACCGAAGAGCTCGCTTTCGAGGATGCCGGGGGCCAGCGCGGCGCAGTTCACGCGCACGAACGGCTTCTGCTCGCGCGGCGAGTTGATGTGGATGGCGTGGGCCACCATCTCCGTGCCGGTGCCGGTCTCGCCGCGCAGCAGCACGGTGGAGTTGGTCGGCGCGACCTGCTCGACCTTGCCGAGCACCTCGCGCAGCGCCGCCGAGTCGCCGATGATGTTGCCGAAGTCGAACTGGCCGTGGAGCTGCTGGTTGAGGTATCCGGTGTACTCGGCGAGCTGCGCCGCCATGCGCTTGTTCTCGCGCTGGAGGTGGAAGCGCTCGATCGCGTACTGGAGCAGGCCGCGGACCTCCTTGGCGTCCCACGGCTTGGTGATGTAGCGGTAGACCTGCCCGAGGTTGATGGCCTCGATGAGGACATCGACGTCGGTGAACGCGGTCAGGATGATGGGCACCGCGTCGGGGCGGAGCTCCTTGGCTTCCTTGAGCAGCTCGAGCCCGGTCATCTTGGGCATGCGCTGGTCGGTGATGATGACCGCGACGTCCTTCTCCCGGAGCAGGTCGAGCGCCTCGGGCCCGCTGCCGGCGCTCACGATGTCGAACACCTTGCGGAAGTTGAACCGGAAGGCGTCCAGGTTGTCCTGCTCGTCGTCGACGACGAGGATCGGGTACTGCCGAGGGTCCAGGTTCATCGCGTCCACCGTTCAGCCACGACAGAGGTCCGGCCGGGTTCTGGTTACCATGGTCCGTCCGCACGGGGGAATGATTGCGCGGGATTGCGAGACTTATCCTACATGTAGAGAAAAGTGGCCCCGCCAACCAGCCGTCTGTACCGTGATCGTATGGCCGTCTCCGCTGGTGCGCGCGCCTCGCGTCGCCCGATCCGATTGCAGTCGGCGTCGCGCCCGCTGCCGCCGCCGCGCAAGGGCATGGTCGCCACCCGCCGGCTCTCGGTCTTCCAGCGCCGCGTCGAGACCGGGGTGTCGCCGACCACGCTCGAGCTCATGTTCGAGCAGGCGCGGGTGGTGAGCGAGGGCCAGCTCGATGGCGACGACTACGCCGGGTCGACGATGATCTCGTTCGACCTGCCCAAGATGGCGGCGCGGCTCTCCGACCATCCCGACGCGGCCACCGCGCGCCGCTTCGCCGAGCTCGCGCCCGACGACGCACGGGTCCGCGCCCGCGCCCGCGCCGTCGCCTACGCCGAGGCCCGCCGCCTCGCCGGCGGGACGCTGATCCAGCCCCAGATCGATCTCGAGGTCCGCGCCCGCGGCCCCATCGTGCACTTCGCCTTGAACGTCGAAGCATCGCTACGGAGGTAGAACGTGACCGAGCTCTACAGCATCCCTGAAGTCGCCAAGCTGTTCGCCTTGCAGGAGTCCCGGTTGCGGTACTGGATGCAGACCGGCTTCGTCGGGCCGACGGTGCGGAAGAACAGCCGCTTCTACTACACGTTCCGCGATCTGTGCGCGGTCAAGGCCGCCAAGGACCTGCTCGCCGCCGGGCTCTCGCCCCAGAAGGTGCGCAAGAACCTCGAAGGCCTGCGCCGCACGCTGCCCGGCGACGCGCACCCGACCCTGCGCCTGCGGATCTGCTCCGACGGCGAGAACGTGATCGCGCTCGCCGACGACGTCGCCTTCGTGCCCGCCACCGGCCAGGTGGTGATGGCCTTCAACCTGCCGGCGCTAGGCGGACAGATCGCGTCGATGCGCCAGCAGCAGGTCGAACAAGCCGAGGCCGGCGCCCCGATCAACGTCGTCGACGAACCCACCGAGGCCACGCTGGGACCGACCGCGTACTGCTGCTTCATGGAGGCCTGCGCCGCCGAGGATCGCGGCGACCTGGGCGAGGCCGAACGGCTCTACCGCAAGGCGCTCGACGTCGATCCGCAGCTCGCGGCCGCGCTCACCAACCTCGGCAACCTGCGCCACAAGGCCGGCGACGCGGACGAGGCCCGCAGGCTCTACGAGCGCGCCATCGAGCACGATCCCAGCCTGGCCGAGGCTCGGTACAACCTCGGCAACCTGCTCGAGGACGTGGGCGAGACCGACCTGGCCATCTCCGAGCTGTGCCGCGTCACCCAGATGGCGCCCGACTTCGCCGACGCCCACTACAACCTCGGCATCGCGCTGGTGCGGGTGGGCTCGAAGGCTCGCGCCCGCCGCCACCTCCATCGCTACCTCGAGCTCGACACCGAGAGCGAGTGGGCGGTGCGGGCCCGCGAGTACCTGGCCAAGGTCGCGGCCTGAGCGGGCACGGGCGCGGGCGGTTCTGACTGCTACCATTGGAGCGTGCGCCGTGTCGCCGCCCTGAGTCTGTGTCTCGCGCTGGCCTCGAGCGCGTGCGGCGGCCGTCAGCTCACCAACAAGCAGGTCGCGACCGGCGCCGTGGGCGCCGCCGCGATCGTCGGCATGCTGGTCCTGTTCGGCATGGTCCACGACTGCGAGGTCAGATACGGCGGCCAGTGCGCCGATCCCGACGAGCCACCGCCCTGGCCGCGCTGAGCGCTCAGTCCGCCCAGCCGCTGGCGCAACTCGCCAGCACATCGTCGCCGATCGTCCAGTCCTGGTCGTTGAAGCACAGGTCGATGTCCTGGACGATGCACTCGACGTCCTCGTCGTCGACCATGCGCAGGTCGTACTTCGCGCAGTCGAACACCGGGACCGACCCACCCTCACCAGGCAAGAGTGGGTCGCCGGCCAGGAGGTCCGCGCCCCACGACACCTCGTCGGCCGGCGACAGATGCAGCTCGTGGATGGCGTAGCTCGATCCATTGCGGATCGTCAGCGAGCCGACGTCGTCACCTCCTGGGCCGCCGGTCGGTGTGGCGGGGCCGCTCTGTGCACCACCGCACGCGGCGGCGGCTATTGCTGCGAACAAGACGAATCCGATCTTCGACATGAGGGTTCTCCTTCTCCCACCTGATGCCGCCCACCCCGCCAGGTCGCACGCGTTCGCGCCGCTGCCGTCAGAAAGGCCTACGACCCTCGCGTCAGAGCGCGTCGATGAAGGCGCGGGCCTGGATGTAGACGTAGACGTAGGGCGCGAAGTAAAGGACAGCGTCGATGCGATCGAGGATGCCGCCGTGGCCGGGCAGGATCGCGCCCGAGTCCTTCACGCCGGTCGAGCG
>SXJR01000091.1 GCA_005779305.1 Myxococcales bacterium | reverse complement strand
ATCGACCTGATGTGGCACAACAGCCAGTCCGAGCCGCACATGATCTACCTGGTGGCCGTCGTCGGCCATCGGCGTCGAGCGCGCGCCCAGGGTCGCGGCCACGCGCTCGATGGCGAGGCGAGCGTCGGCGCCGACGCCGCGGGCGAGCACCAGGCAGGCCAGCCGGTGCTCGTGCGCACCAAGCGAGACCGCCGGTCCGACGTCGCCGACGGCGCCGACCGTGGCCCGCACCGCCGCGATCGCCGTGGCCAGCGCGGTGCCATCGGTGAAGCGCTCGTCGGGCTCCTTGGCCAGCATGCGCATGACCAGCGCCTCGACCTCGGGCGGACACGCCGGGGCCAGCTCGCGCACCGGCAGCGGATCGTCGAGGAGGATGCGGGCGATGAGCGCCATCAGGTCCTCGCCCAGGAACGGCTTGCGCCCGGTCAGGCACTGGTAGAGCACCACGCCCAGGCCGAACACGTCGGCGGGCGGACCGAGCTGGCGATCGCCTCGGGCCTGTTCGGGCGACATGTACGCGGGCGTGCCGATGCGGGTCTGGGTCTGGGTGAGATCGGCGCCGAACGACGCGCGGGCGACGCCGAAGTCGAGCACCTTGATCTGCTCGACGCGTCCGCCGGGCAGGAACAGGTTGGTCGGCTTGACGTCGCGGTGGACGATGCCCTTGCGGTGGGCGGCGCCCAGCGCCAGCGCCACCCGCTCGCCCATGAGCAGGGCCTGATCGATCGTCACCGGCTGACGGCGGAGGCGCTCGCCGAGATCCTCGCCGTCGAGCCACTCCATCACCAGGTACGGCACACCGGTGGCGATCTCGCCGTGCGACACGTAGCGCACGATCGCCGGGTGTTCGAGCTCGCCGAGCACGCGGATCTCTCGCTCGAAGCGCGCCATCGACGCGCGATCGCCGGCCATCAGCTTGATCGCGACGCGCTCTCCCGACTCGAGATCGATGGCGCTGTAGACCAGGCTCATGCCGCCCGCGCCGACCGCGCCTTCGACCTTGAACCGGTCCGCGAGCACTACCCCTGGCTCGAGCCGCACCTCCTCAGGATAGACCAGCGCGGAGGTTACCGGTTGACGACCTTGGCCCGGGGCAGGCCGAGCTGCTCGACCTGGGCCTTGCGCCGCCTCCAGCGCCGCCACACCCAGACCAGCGGCAGCACCAGCCAGGCGCCGGTGAGGACGATCGCCCAGAAGGTCGACTGCGTGCCCAGGCCGGCCATGAGCAGGCGGGCGAAGCACCAGTAGCCGAGGAAGCCGCCGCCCATGAAGCCCATGAGCAGGCCGATGCCTTCCAGCTCGGCGGTGTTGCTGTCGACGCGCGGGCTCGACCCTTCGGTGCGAGCGTAGAGGCCGTACACGCCCCAGACCACGAAGAACCACATGAGGAAGATGCCGAGGGCTCGTCCGGCGAGCCCGACCTGGGCCCAGCGCCGGCCCGCGGGGGTGAACACCTTCACGTCGAGCGTCACCACGTCGTTGCGGGCGTCGTTCTCGAAGGTGCCGCTGCCCGAGCTCATCGCCACCACGTAGTCGACGTAGATGGTGAGGTGCATGCTCTCGCCGGGGCGGACCCGATCGGGCACGTGGAACCGCACGGTCGCGGTCTCCTCGCCGCGGGTCTTGCCGCTGCGAACGACGGGGCCCCAGTCGGCGCCGTCACCGGCGACGTCGGCCAGGGTCTCGACATCGCCCTTCACGTGCACCCGCGAGATGCCGGCCCGGCTGCCGCCGCGCGCCGAGACGTCGAGGACGATCAGATCGCCGTCGCCGGGAAAGGGCGTGCGCAGGAAGACGTCGACGCCTGGCCCGCTGAGGTTCTCGCTGCGGGCGTCGGCCATCAGGCTGCCCATCACGCTCATGCCCAGCAGCATCGCGAACGCGGACAGGATCCCGATGATGCCGACCGTGATGGACAGGGCCTTGCGGCTCACCGCCGAAGCCTACACCAGCACCTGGAGCGCATCTCAATAGCCATTGCCGGCTGCGACCGTCGCGCTGCGGGCGCCTCGGGTCGTACGTCCGATGCTCGTTCTATCGGCCGATCCGTGCGATCCTGATCGGGATGAAGCGCGCCGGAGCCATCCCCGACGATCGCTGGATCCACGCAGGCGGCGACCTCGAGGCCGCGGTCCGAGCGCAGGCGGCCTCGGGCCGGCTCGGCGCGTACATCGAGATCCTGGTGGAGCCACTGGGCACGTTCGTGGCCGGCGACCTGACCACCGACCTGAAGGCGGCCTGGGAGGCGATGACGCCGCTCTTGCCGGTGGGCGCGGTCGCGCGCCGCGAGGGCTGGTTCTCGATCGGCGCCGTGGTCGCCGGCGACCCCGGCCTGCTGGTCGAGCTGGCGCGCAGCGTGATGCGCGTGCTGACCGCGCGCAAGCGCATGCCGCCGTACCGGGCCGCGGCGTTGATCTGCGAGATCCGCCGCGACGATCCGGAGGCCGCGCTCCTGGTCGACGCCAGCAACGCGATCGAGGACACCGAGGGCGACGTGGTCGGTTGGGCCAAGCCCTACCGGCTGGCACCCGGGCGCCCGGACGTGGATTGCGACGTGGACTGGATCGGGATGAGCTGACGGTTCGTCAGATTGCCGTCGACCGTGTGACAGATCACGCAGCGCGCGCTCGCCCTCTCGTCCGCGATCGCCGTCATCGAGGCGCATCGAGGTCGCGCTCAACACCTCGAACGGGGTGTTCGGTGACGTGATCCACTCGTTCACCACCAGCTACGTCGGCCTGTGGGGCGAGCTCGCGGTCGGTGACGTCGACAACGACGGTCACGTCGACGTGGTCTCGCCCGCCACCAGCCTCGGGCCGAACGTGAACGGGATCGCGGTCATGCGCGGCGACGGCACCGGACGGTTCTCGTCGTACCGCTGGTACCGCGACACCGAGTACGGCGTGCAGGCCGTGTTCCTCGCCGATGTCGACGACGACGGCACCCTCGACATCGTGTCCAGGAACTCCGGCTACATCACGGCCGGCATCAAGCGCGGCGCCGGCGACGGGACCTTCGCGCCGATGGAGCTCTTCGGGATTCCCGGACCGGCGGCGATCACCGTCGGCAACGTCACCGGCGACGACAAGCCAGATCTCGTGGTCGCCAGTCGAGCCGAAGCGGTCGGTGGTGGCCGCATCTTCGTCCTCGAGAACGTCGACGGGGCGTTCACGGCCGGACAGCCCTTCGGCGATCCGCAGTTCTGGGCGCAGGCCGTGCTGGCCGACCTCGACGCCGACGGCCATGACGACGTCGTGGGCGTCGACGAAGACGGCCAGCTGATCGTGTCGCTCATGACGTGCACCGCACGGCCGTGAGCGACGCGGTTACCGCTCAATCGTCAGCCGCGTCGTCAGCGTCGTCGGCGTCGTCGGCGTCGTCGGCGAAGAGATGCTTGAAGAAGCGCTCGCGGCCGGCGAGGAAGTCCATGGAGATCAGGTAGTGCTCGGTGTCCTCGTACGCGATCGGGCGTAGACCGCATGTACAGGCCGTCACCGTCGAAACGATGCTCGGCCAGCGCCAGGAACGATTCGCCGTGCGATTGCTCGTGGAGCGAGACGCCGCCGTAGCTACCGACCACGCCTGGCTGCTCGATCGCCGTCGCCAGGTTGAAGTAGCTCTCGGCGCGGAGAAAGAACCCATCGCGCTCGCGGCGCGCGCCTCGAACGACGCGAAGAAGCGTGTGGAGCTCTGACTCCGAGCTGCGGGTCGCGAAGCGGAAGTTCTTGGTGCCGCCCTCGGCGTTGAAGCCAGCGGCGACCGCGATCGCTTCGAGAAGAGTCGACTTCCCCGAGCCGTTCTCGCCGACGAGGATCGTGACCTTCGGGTCGATGGCGAGCTCGGAGAGCCCGGCCACTGCCGGGATCGAGTACGGATACCGTTCGAATGACGGAACGCGATCGCGTTCCAGTCGGACAGCGCGCACGAAGCCACCGCCGGCGGCGCCGGCTCGAGAGGGCGGCTTCGATCGTCCGGTGCGCGGCACGAGATCGGCACTCTACAGCAAGATGCTGTCGCATTTTTCTTGACGTCTTCCGACGACGATTCGAACACGCCGCCGAGGATCACTCTGAGATCTTCGATCTGAACGCACAGGATACGCGCTGAGCAACGAACGCCGCGTCGACGAGAATTCCGCGCTCGAGACCCCGAATCGTCGCGCAGAGCGCACACCAGGCGGTCCATTATTCTCGTGATAGAGGAGATGTGCGCGCACGCGAGAGACGCGCAAAGGGAGTGGCGATGCTGGATTCGGAGCGGACGGGAGAGCGAATGGGCGGCGGCGTGGAGATCGATCGTGCCCACGTGGGCACGGATGGCGGCGCCCCGAGCTGGCGGGAGATCGATCGGCGGTTGCGGCGAGTCGCCACGACCCGGGCCGGGCTCGATGCGGAAGAGCTGAAATGGCTGGCTCGCGCCGAGCGGGCGCAGATCCATCGGCACTTCGGATACGCGACGATCCTGGAGTACGTCGAGCGAGTCCTGGGCTACGGGCCGCGGGTCGCACGCGAACGGCTGCGGCTGGCGCGAGCGCTGGAGAATCTGCCGAAGCTGCGGGCCGAGCTGGAAGCGGCGCGGCTGGCGTATTCGGCAGTTCGCGAGCTGAGCCGCGTAGTCACGCCGGCAACCGAGGGCACGTGGATCGACGACGTCCGCGGGTGCTCGTTGCGCGAGATCGAACAGCGCGTCACCGGCCATGCGCCCGGCGACAACCCCGACGATCCGCCCGATCCAGATCTGGCGCCGCGGCCGATCACGTTCGAGCTGACGCCGCGGACGCTGGCGCTACTGCGGGCAGCGACGCGGCGACTCGAAGACGAGGTCGGGCATCCGCTCGAGGACGACGAGCTGATCGCGACGATGTCGGCGAGCGTGCTCAGCGATCCGCGAGCAGCGGGCGACGACCGTGCCCACGTGGGCACGGAAGACTCGTCCGCGGCCGATGCCAGCACTAGCCCCGGCGCTGCGCCCTACCAGATCGCCGTGAGCCTGTGCCCGAGTTGCAAACGGGCCACCCAAGACGCCGCCGGCCGCTCGTTCGACATGGCCCCGTCCGCCGTCGATCAGGCGCTCTGCAACGCACAGTTCCTCGGCCGCGTCGACGCTGACGCACCTGCACGCGCTACCCGCAAGGTCCCGCCGGCCGTCGCTCGCATGATCGAACGCCGTGACGGCGGCCGATGCGTCGTGCCCGGCTGTCGATCGACGCGCTACATCGAGGTCCATCACATCCACTACTGGAGCCGGGGCGGCGATCACTCACCCGGCAACCTGGCCTGCCTGTGCTTCGGACACCACGCGGCGCTGCACGAGGGCAGACTCACGATCACCGGCACCGCGCCGGATCAGCTGGTCTTCGAGCGGATCGATCCGCTGCTCACGTCGGGAGGTCCGTGATCGATCGAACTCGCGAAATTCCTTCGCGAATCCAGGCCGTGCTCGACAAACCCCGGCTCGCCGATCAATATGCAGCCGCGACGGCCGGAACCCGATCGCACTGGGAGAAGCTCGCCATGACGACGACTACGCCCGCGACACCGCCCGCAGCGACCACCGAAGAGAAGCGCAGCTGTGAGCTCTGCAACGCCGACATCCCGGCCGCCCGGGTGAAGGCCTTGCCGGGCACCTGGCTCTGCATCGAATGCAGCGCCGAAGTCGGCGGCGACTTCGTGCTCATCGCGACGCAGGAGAACCTGGGCAAGGCCGGCAGCCTCAAGCTGAACTACGGCGGCGTCAGCATCAAGCGCAAGCGCCGGACGCTCAAGCCGAAGACCGAGTAGACGCCGAGCCGACCGAGTAGCACCGTGCCCGCCATCCGCCTCGCCCGTCCGGCTGATCTTCCGCTCCTGGCCACGATCGAGGCCGCGGCCGAGCGCCTGTTCGTCGACTTCGGCATCGAGCTGCCGCCGTCGTCGGTCACCGAGTCCCGCTGGTTCGTCGACTCCTGCGCCGACCAGCGCCTGCTCGTCGCCGTCGCCGATCCCGAGGCCGACCTCCCGGTCGGCTTCTCGCTGCTCGAGCTCGTCGACGGCGCTGTCTACATCGACGAGATCGACGTCCACCCCGACCACGGTCGCCGCGGGCTGGGCACCGTCCTGGTCGAGGCCAGCTGCGCCTGGGCCCGCGAGCGCGGCCACGCCACCATCACGCTCACCACCTGGCGCGACGTGCCCTGGAACGCGCGGTTCTACCGCAAGCTCGGCTTCACCGAGATCCCCGACGCGCAGCTCGGCCCGCAGCTCGCCGCCATCCGCCGCGACGAGGCGGCCCGTGGCCTCGAGAAGCAGTTTCCCCGCTGCGCCATGCGCCGCAGTGTCTGACCGTCACCCAGCGCTCAGCCGATGCCCATCTTCATCCAGTTGCTCGGGTTCGCCACCGCCGGGCGCTCGCCGCCGCGGACCAGGAACCGCACCGCCTGGGCCAAGCCCTCGAGCGTGAGCTGCCACATCGGGAACACCGAGGCGATCACCTCGACCGTGGTCCCGCTCCAGTAGCGATCGGGCTCGGGGTTGAGCCACACCGAGCGCCGGAAGTGGGCGGCCATGCGGCGCAGCCACTCCAGGCCCGGCGTCCGGTTGTTGGCGTAGTAGTAGACCGCGCCGCCCGGATCGAGCAGCTCGGCCGGGTGCATGAGCGCGTCGCCGAGCAGGACCAGCTTCTCGTCGCGATCGCTCCTGGCGATCAACTCCGACACCGGCACCCGCTGGCGGAAGGCCGCGTCCTCGTAGACGTGCTCGTACACGCAGTTGTGGAAGTAGTAGCTGCGGAACTTGGCGAACCGGCCCGAGCGCGAGGCGGCGGTGAACAGCCGCGACGCCAGCTCGGCGTGAGGGTCCATCGAGCCGCCCACGTCCATGAGCAGGATGACCTTGACCCGGTTGCGGCGCGGCGGCCGGAACACCAGCTCGAGGTCGCCGGCGTTCTTGCAGGTCTCGTCGACGGTCTCGTCGAGATCGAGCTCCTCGTCGGCGCCGTCGCGGCCGAGCTGGCGCAGGCCGCGCAGCGCCACGTCGATCTGGCGCACGTCGAGGATGACGTCCTTGCGGTACTCCTTCCAGCGTCGCTCCTCGGCCACCTGCATCGCCGAGCGCCCGCCGCCGCCGCCGACCCGCACGCCGCTCGGGTTCTGGCCCGAGTTGCCGAACGGCGAGGTCCCGCCCGTGCCGATCCAGCGGTTGCCGCCGTCGTGGCGCTCCTTCTGCTCGCGCAGCCGCTGCTCGAACAGCTCGCGCAGCTTGTCGAGGTCCATCGCCCGCAGGGCCTGGCGCTGCTCCTCGGTGAGCAGCTTCATCAGCTTGGGATCGCCGAGCCACGCGAGCAGCTCGCGGGTCAGGTCGAGGGCGTCGGCCTTGACGTCCTTGAAGTACGACAGGAACGCCTGGTCGAAGGCGTCGTACTCGGAGATGTCCTTCACGCACACCGCGCGGGCGAGCTGGTAGAAGCCGTCGAGCGAGCTGTCGTGGAGCCCGAGCGCCAGCGCCTCCATCAGCGCCTGCCACTCGTGGGTCGACACCTTCAGCTTGTGCCGGCGCAGCTCGAACAGGAAATCGACCAGCATCGGGGCTCGCGGTCCTAGGCCTTGGCCCGCTTGCCGACCAGCTCCACGTCTTGCTCGGTCTTGAGCAGCGTGCCCAGGAATGGGATGCCGCCACCGACGCGGGCGAGATCGACCCCAGCCTTGCGCAGCGCGCAGATCCAGTCGATCAGCTCCGACGTGGTCGGCCGCTTGCGCAGCTTGGGCGTCGCCCGCAGGCCGTAGAACACCTCGAGCGTCTGATCGAGGACCTTGTCCTCGAGGTCGGGGTGGTGGACCCGGACGATGCGCTGCATCAGCTCGCGGCCGGGGAACTCGATGTAGTGGAAGACGCAGCGGCGCAGGAACGCGT
>SXJR01000090.1 GCA_005779305.1 Myxococcales bacterium | reverse complement strand
GACCAACGACCCGTCGAACCTGGTGTGCCTGTGCTTTGCGCACCACCAGGCGCATCACCAGGGCAAGCTCCTGATCAGCGGGACAGCGCCGGACCAGATCGACGTCGAGTTCGACCGATGGGAGCAAGACTCGCGCGGCGATGTGGAATCCGGTCCCACGTGGAACCGGGCGAGCGGGCGGCAGGCCGGCTCATGATCTCGGCTTCTCGCGCGGCACGCGCCTCGCGCAGCGGGGCGTCGTCGGGGATGCCTCGGAAGACCATCTCCTTTCGTTGCGACGTCGCCGTGGCCTCGTCGAGGGCGAGCCAGGCGGCGCGGACCGCCGTGACCATCGCAGCGACACACTGCACCGCCGGCCGGATGTCATTGACGGTCTCTGTCCAGACGCCAGGCAAACCGACCATCAGCCAGCCCTCCTTGGTCGCGATCCGGACGCGGTGCGTGGCGAGGAGATACGCCCGCACCTCGTCCGCGAGAACGCGTCGCACCACCTCGGCCGGGGCCCCTTTCGACTCGAAAGCGCTCGTCGAATACCGCATCGCCGGTCGCGACGTCGATCATGTCGCCGCGCGCGATCGGCGCCGCATCGCGCGCCTTGTGTGTTCGAACGCGCAGGACGAATGGATAGCCCATCGGCAGGTCGCCGTTGACCTCGGTCCGCGGGCCGAGCGACTCCGAGGACTCTCCGTCGTAGGCGCAGCCATCGACATGAATCCCGACACCCTCGAACGTGCCCGCGGCGTGGTTATCCGACGACTCGCCACCGAGGAACCGCCCGATCTCCGCGAAGCTCATGCCCGCACAAACCTACGCCACTTCCCCGCGCCATGAGGCACAGTCTCCGTCCATGGACGCCGACTTCGACGACCTCAAGTCCCGGCTCGCCGAGCACGACGATCTGAAACATGCCGCGGCGCTCTTGCGCTGGGACCAGGCCACGTACATGCCCGAGGGCGGCAACGCCGCCCGGGGCCGGCAGCTGGCCACGCTCGAGCGCATCGCCCACGCGCGACTCACCGACCCCGAGCTGGCGCGCCTGCTCGACAAGGTGACGCCGGCCGCAGAGCGCGAAGGCGACGCGTCGTTCGCGGCCCGGCTGGTGCGGGTGGCCCGCAAGGACGTCGAGCGCGCGACCCGGGTGCCGGCGGCGTTCGTGGGCGACTTCGTCAACCTGCGGGCCGAGCTCTACGACCGCTGGACCCGGGCCCGCCCGGCCAACGACTTCGCCGCGGTGGCGCCGCTCCTGGCCCGCAACGTCGAGATGAGCCGCGAGTACGCCGGCTTCTTCGCGCCGTTCGATCACGTGGCCGATCCGCTGATCGATCTGATGGATCCGGACGTCAAGACCGCGTCCATCCGCGCGCTCTTCGCCGAGCTGCGTGGCGCGCTGGTGCCGCTGGTCGAGGCCATCACCCGCGCCGCGCCTGCCGACGAGAGCTGCCTGCACCGGCAGTACCCCGAGGCCGACCAGCTCGCGGTCGGCTCGGAGATCGCGTCGCGCTTCGGCTACGACTGGACGCGCGGGCGCCAGGACAAGACCCACCATCCGTTCATGACCAAGTTCTCGCTCGGCGACGTGCGCATCACCACCCGCGTGCGCACCGACGATCTCAGCGAGGCCCTGTTCTCGACCTTGCACGAGGCCGGGCATGCGCTCTACGAGCAGAGCATCGATCGCTCGTTCGAGGCCACGCCGCTGGCCGAGGGCACCTCGTCGGGCGTGCACGAGAGCCAGTCGCGGCTGTGGGAGAATCAGGTCGGCCGCAGCCTGCCCTTCTGGCGCGGCCAGTACCCCAAGCTCCAGGCCGCGTTCCCGGCCCAGCTCGGCGACGTCTCCCTCGACACCTTCTACCGCGCGATCAACCGGGTGAAGCGCTCGCTCATCCGCACCGCCGCCGACGAGGTCACCTACGGCCTGCACGTGATCATGCGCTTCGACTTCGAGCTCGAGCTGCTCGAGGGCAGCCTCGCCGTCGCCGACCTGCCCGAGGCCTGGCGCGCCCGCGCCACCAGCGACCTGGGCGTGACCCCGCCCGACGACCGCGACGGCTGCCTCCAGGACGTACACTGGTTCGACGGCCCGGTCGGCGGCGCGTTCCAGTCGTACGCGCTCGGCAATCTGATGAGCGCGCAGTTCTTCGACGCCGCGCTGCGCGCCCACCCGTCGCTCCCGGCCGAGATCGAGGCCGGCCACTTCGACACCCTGCGCACCTGGCTGGTCACCAACATCCACGTCCACGGCCGGGCCCGCACGCCCGACGAGCTCGTGCTCGGCGCCACCGGCAGCCCGCTCTCCACCGAGCCGTACCTGCGCTACCTGCGCACCAAGTACGGCGCGCTCTACGGCCTGTGACCCGGCTTTCGGCCGGGCCCCCCCGCCGCTACCCCACAAACCTGACACTCCGTGTCGATCTGGGAAGGCATGTTGCGTCGTCGTGGTTGAACGACGCCCTCGCTTCCGGAGACGCATAGCCGTGCCCCTTCACACTTCTTCATTCCGTGTCAGACCTCTCGTCACGGGGATGCATCAGAGTCGATCCATGACGTTCGCCCGCCGTGTGCTCCTCGTTGCCATGCTCGCGATGGCACCCGCCGGGGCGCTGGCCCAACCTTCGCCACCACCCGACCAGCCCGAGCCCCGGCCGGCTCCGACCGTCACCGCCCGCGGCAAGGTCATCGACGCCAGCGGCAGGCCGGTCATCGGCGCCACCGTGACCATCGAGGGCACCGAGATCCGCGCGCTCAGCGACCGGACCGGCAGCTTCACCATCGACGCGCCCATGGGCGCCAGCCTGATCATCGAGGCCGGTGGCTTCGATCTGGCGGTGTGGTCGGTCACGGGCGAGACCCTCGATGACGTGGTGCTCCTGCCCGCGGGCGCGGCCCTCGAGACCATCGAGATGTCGGGCGAGGCGCCGGCCAAGACACCGGGCGCCGCCACGCTCGATCGCACCGAGCTGCAGCGCGTGCCCGGCACCGGCGGCGACATCGTCAAGGCCCTCACCGTGATGCCGGGCGTGGTCAATCTCCAGATCCCGCTCGGCTACTCGGGCGTGGTCATCCGCGGCGCCTCGCCCCAGGACTCCAAGGTCCTCATCGACGACTTCGAGGTGCCGGTCCTCTTCCACAACATCGGCTTCCGCGCGGTGGTGCCGGCCGACGCCATCGCGTCGCTCGAGTTCATCCCCGGCGGCTACGACGTCGCCTACGGGCGGGCCTCGTCGGGCATCGTCTCGCTCACCACCCGCGGCGGCTCCGAGGACCGCTCGACCCAGACCGAGGTCTCGATGATCGACGGCGGGCTCCTGGCCCAGGGACCGCTGGGTAAACGCACCCGCTACATGCTCGGGCTACGCCGCTCGACCATCGACTTCATCCTGCCCTCCATCATCCCCGAGAGCGTCGACCTGTCGCTGACGACGGTGCCCAGCTACTGGGACGAGCAGCTGCGCATCGACCACCAGCTGAGCGGACGCTGGCGGCTGTCGCTGTCGAGCATCGGCTCCGACGACACCTTCGAGCTCTACACCACCAAGGACGACGAGGCCGCGACCAAGCGCTTCTACAACCGCACCCGCTTCCTGCGTCTGACCGCGGCCGCGAAGTATTACAACGGCCCGTGGTCGGCGAACCTGGCCCTGTCGGGCCTGCTCCAGCAGTTCGTGTTCGAGGCCGGCGTGTTCCAGTACATCGACGTGCGCCAGCCGACGGTGACGCCGCGGGCCGAGGTCACACGCACCTACGCCAGGCTGGCCGGGCTCACCGACGCGGTGTGGCGATTCGGCGGCGAGGCCTCGATCGGCCGCAACTCGGTGAACCTGGCGCTGCCGCTCGAGGTCCGCGAGGGTGAGCCGCCGCCGCCCTTCGATCTCGAGGAGGTCACCGAGGTCTACAAGGGCACGATCTGGGTGCCCGACTTCACGGCCTGGACGGCGCTCACCGCCAGCCTCGATCCGCGCATCCGCTTCACCGGCGGCCTGCGCGCCGAGTACTTCGCCCGCCCCGAGGAGCTCGCGCTCCAGCCCCGCGGCGAGCTGTCGATCAAGGTCGCCCAGCCGTGGACGGTGCGGCTGTCGGCGGGCGCCTTCCGCAGGCCGCCGGAGTACCAGTCCGAGAACCTGTACAAGAACCTCAAGTCCGAACGCTCGATGCAGACGATCCTCGGCCTCCAGTACGAGCCGCGGGAAGGTGTGCGCGTGCAGAGCTCGGTCTACTACATCGACCGGACCCGGCTCATCACCCACACCATGGACAACTCGCTGGGCAACGACGGCCGCGGCACCACCAGCGGCGCCGAGTTCCTCGGCACCTACCGCGGCGGGCCCTGGTTCGCGTGGCTCTCGTACTCGTACTCGCACTCGACCCGCGAGGACGCGCCCGGTCAGCCCGAGCGGCTGTTCAGCTTCGATCAACCCCACAGCGTGAACGCGGCGCTGAGCTGGAAGCGCGGCCGCTGGCAGCTCGGCGGTCGCTGGCAGCTCTACTCGGGCCTGCCCTACACGCCCGTCATGGGCTCGGTGTTCGAGAGCGATCGCAACCTGTACATCCCGGTCTACGACGAGGTGAACTCGGCCCGGGCCCCCATCCATCACCAGCTCGACCTGCGCGTCGACTACACCCGCGGCGTCGGCCCCGTCGCCCTGACCGGGTTCATCGATGTCCAGAACGTCTACATGAACGAGAGCGTCGTGACCTACTTCTACTCGTACGACTACTCGGAGCAGATCGCCTTCAAGTCGCTGCCCATCATCCCGTCGCTGGGTCTGCGAGGTGTGTGGTGAAGGCCGCGGTCTCGCTGGCGGTGGTGGTGAGCGCGCTCGTCGGCTGCGCCGGCGACGTCGACGAGCCGTGGTTCCTCGATCACGATCGCATCGTCGCGGTGCGGGCCACGCCGCCCGGCGGCGCCAGCGGCGAGCGCCTCGTGCTCGACGCGCTGATCGGCACCAAGGGGGCGCCCACCCACGTGGCGACGCCCGAGGTCGCCACCGTGGTGTCGCCGCCGAGCCTGGCCGGCGTGCTGGCGCCGGCGGCCGAGGGCTGGGTGGTCACCGCGCCCGACGAGGCGACGCTGGCGGCCGCGCGCACCGAGCTCGGGCTCGCCGCTGGCGCGCCGGTGCCGGTGCAGGTCGGCGTGGCCTACAGCGCTGGCACCCTGTTCGCGCTCAAGACGGTCTGGCTCGGCGAACACCGCGACAACCCGGTGCTCGAGGGCATGCGCATCGACGGCACCGAGCCGGGCAGCGACCGCGTGTCGGTCGCGCGCGAGGTCGACGTCCCGCTCGAGGTGGCGGCCGATCCGCTGGCGATGAAGGTCAACTGGCTGACCTCGTGCGGCACCATGCACGACTTCGATCTGCCCGCGGCCTACCTGGTCGTCGAGCCCGACGATCCGACCGACGGCGAGCTCGCCGTGGTGGTGCGCGATCGCGCCACCGGCGGCGTGGCCTGGCGGGTGTGGTCGCTGTCGGCGCCCTGACGCGGCGATCGCGGCGATCGCTCGCTAGGCGGTGAACCAGCCCGGCAAGGCCGCGAGCGCGGCGCGCGCGCCGGGCCAGCCGCCCTCGAGGTCCGCGGGGAGCGTGTCGTACTGGGCGAGCACGGCGAGCAGGCCGGCGTGTTCGCCAGCGTGCTCGCCGACCACGGCGCGGACCTGGGCCGGCTGACCGCCGGCCCAGCCGAGGATGAGCAGGCCGCGGGCGAGCTCGAGCGCCGGGCACAGGGCGAGCAGCGGGGCCAGCGACTCGGCGCGGCCGTCGGCGCCGATCACCCACGCGTCGGCGCCGGAGACGGCGGCGACCTCGCCGCGGATGACCACCAGCAGGTGCCGCTCGAGCGCCGACGGCGGGAAGGCGCGCAGGGCCTCGAGCCCGCGATGGAGGTTGTCGACGTCGACCGCGCCCAGCGACGCCGCGTCGAGCTCGTCGGGCGTGCGGGTCGCGACCAGCGCGACCAGGAGCTCGTGGCCGCCGGTGACATCGTGCGTGAGCCGCGCCGCGATCGCCTCGTCGACGACCTCGCGGGCGCCGACGCCGTCGCGGCTGCAGGCTTCGGCCAGCAGCGGCTCGAGCGTCCACTGCCGCATCGGGCCACGGCCGAAGCCGTACTCGAAGCGATCGAGGAAGATGGCGAGGCGAGTGACTGGATCGAAGCGGGCCAGGAACGCGGCCGGATCGGCGGCGGCGAGCACGTGACACCACAGCGGCCGCCGGCGACCCTCGTGCTCCATCGTGCGTTCGCAGCGGCTGGGCGCGGCGGCGCCGGCCCAGCGCAGACGGCCGATCTTCCCCGGCGGGAGCCCGTGGGGCGCGAGGTTGCCCAGGTGGGCCGCCGCCAGCGTCGCCGCGACGGTGCGGCGATCGGCGGTGAGCTCCTGGGGCGCGCACGGCGCGCCGTCGGGGCTGGTCCCGAAGGCCAGCCAGACCGCGGTGTCGGCCAGCTTGCCGTCGCGGGCTGCGGCGGCCCGACGGGCGAGCGCGACCGCGGCGCGCTGGCGATCGGCGTCGCCGAGCTTGCCGACGTGCTCGATGGCGGCGTTGCCAAGCTGGCCGCCGGCGAACATCAGGTGAGGCACGCTGCCGACCTCGAGCGCGGCGATCAGCGCGTCGACGTCGCCGGCGCCACGCTCGGCGTTGCCGATGGCGATGGCGGCGCGGGTCACCGCGTCGGTGGCGAGGCCGGCGACGTCGTCGCCGCGGGCGGCGAACGCGAGAATGATGGCGGCGCGCACGCCGGGGTCGACCTCGATGGCCAGGCGGTCGCGCAGCGCGGTGGAGGCGGCCGCGTTCGCCGACAGCGCATGCATGGCCGCGCCGCGGGTGGCCGGGTCGTCGTCTGCGAGGAGCGGCAGGATCGGGGCGGCGTCGACCTCTCGTCCAGCGCGGGTTG
>SXJR01000089.1 GCA_005779305.1 Myxococcales bacterium | reverse complement strand
GCGGCAGCCAGCTCATGCGCGCGGTGATGCCGCGGACGCGTGAGGGTGCGCCGGGCACCTGGCGCCCCGAGGTGATCGGCGGCGACGCGATCGTGGCCCGGCCGCTGTTCGGCGACGGGGCGCGCCGTCGCGCCGTGGCCCGCCTGGTCGTCGCCGCCGACGTGGCGATGCCGATCGGGCTGGGCGACGTCGACCGGCTGATCGACGGCGTGACGGTGGCGGCGCGGTTCGGCGAGCTGCTGGAGCTCGGCGGCAGCGTCCGCCACGTCGCCGGTCGCGGCCTCGAGCGCGAGGGCGTCTGGAGCTCGGCGCCGGCCGGCGCGTTCTACGTGGGTGGACACTTCTTCCTCGACGCCTACCAGCGCTTCGCCATCCCGCTGGGCGTCGAGCTCGGCGGCTCGAGCGCGGGCGGCTACGCGCGCCTGCGCGCCGGCCTGCGCGTGCGCGTCGACGACGCCTGGTTCGTCGGCGTCTACCCGCTGGCGCCGACCTTCACCGGCAACGACACCGATGACGACGTGCTGCCGCGCTGGTCGTTCCCGACGGCGGTCGAGGTCGGCGCGAGCTTCTAGAACCGGTGCAATGCCAGGACATCGCTGACACTTTCGTTGCCAACACATCGCTGACAGGTGGCTTGCTGGGGGATGCCCTGGAAGGAGCACCGGGTCATGAGTTCGAAAATCGAGTTCGTCGAGCAGGCCGCGAAGCCGAAGGCCAACATTACCGCCGAGGACATCGTCCTGGCTGTGCTTGCCGTTCGGAAACGGCATCCGCGGTGGGGGGCGAAGAAGCTGATGGTCGTTCTGCGAAGAACACTCGGGGAGGTGACGCCCAGTGCGCGGACACTCCACCGGCTCTTGAAGCGATTCGACAGGATCAGGCCTCGTCGGCCCAGGCCCGTCCTGAGTGTCGTCGAGAGCGCCCCGCGGGTCGTCGTCCACGAACCGAACGAGCTCTGGACCATCGACTGCAAGGGCTGGTGGCGGACCAGGGACGGCGAGCGCTGCAATCCCCTCACGATCCGCGACGCGCACAGCCGCTTCGTGCTGGCGCTCGAGCTCGTCGAGACGTGCACAGGCGACCTTGTGCGTGACGTGATGACGAAGCTGTTTCGACGGTACGGACTTCCCTCGGCGATCCAATGCGAGGTTCGAGTGTGCTGGTTACAGGAGCGCCGCGGCGACGATGAACCCGACGTAGGCGGCGACCAGGATCGCGCCCTCGATGCGGGTGACCTTGCGGTTGCCGCGCATGAACACCACCGCGAGCAAGGTGACGGCGGCCAGGCCGGCGGCGTCGACCGGGTGCATGCGTTCGCCGACCCGGACCGGGTTGAGGTAGGCGACCAGGCCAAGCACCAGGAAGACGTTGAGCAGGTTGGAGCCGATCACCGTGCCGGCGGTCAGGCGCTGCTCGCCCTTCCACGCCGAAACGACGGAGGTGAGCAGCTCGGGCATGGACGTGCCGAGCGCGACGATGGTCATGCCCAGCATGCGCTCGGAGATTCCCCATTCGCCGGCCAGGCGGCGGGCGCCGCCGACGAACTGCTCGCTGCCGGCGACGATCAGGAACACGCCCAGCGCCGACAGCACCAGGGCCACGATGCGCGAGCCCTCGCTGCGGCGATCGCCGACCGCGGCGTGAGCGCCGGTGGTGGCGGGATGCGAACCGGTGATGGCGCGGAACTCACCGGTCACCCGGGGATCCTCGTCACTGATCGAGAAGGCGCTGACGGTGAGCGTGACGATGGTGAACACGACCGCGCAGCCGACCATGATCAGGCCCTCGGTGCGGGTGATGACGCCGTCGTAGAGCGTGAGCGGGATGGCGACGACGGAGAGGAGGAGGGCCGGCGCCTCGCGCCGGATGATGCGGGCCTCGACCACCTGAGGCGTGATCAGCGCCGTGATACCGAGGATGAGCGAGATGTTGGCGGCGCACGAGCCGATCACGTTGCCGAGCGCGACCGGGGTGAGGTGGCCGACCGCAGCCTCGGTCGACACCGCCAGCTCCGGCGCGGACGTACCGTAGGCCATGACGGTGAGGCCGACCACCAGGGGCCGGATGCCGAGCGTGCGGGCCAGCGTCGTCGATCCGCGCAGCAGCGACAGGCCGCCCACGAACAGGAGCAAGAGGCCGATCACGAGGCGCGCGATCGCGACCGGCGTGTCGAGGCCCATGCGCCCCTTGGTATCACGCCTGAGCGGTCAGCGCGGCGGCTTGCGGCGCAGGAAGCGGGCGTGTTTCATCAGCTTCTCGATGAGGGGCCAGTCGTCGGAGTCGTAGTAGCCGCGGATGTGGGCCCGCTGATCGAGGAGGACGAAGTGACCGCTGTGGGTGATGTTGGGCGCCCCCGAGGGTGACGTGCCGCCCAGGTCGTCGTAGCCGAGCTCCATGCCCTTCTCGACCAGGTCGCGCACACCCGCGATCTCGCCGCGGGCGAAGCGCCACCGCCTCGGATCGGCGGCGTACTTCTCGGCGTACGCGGCCAGGCGTTCGACCGTGTCGTGCCCGGGGTCGACGCTGATCGACATCAGCTTGATGTCGGGCACGTCGAAGGTCTTCTCTTGCACCGTCTTCATCTTCATCGACGTCACCGGGCACACCGTGTCGCAGCGGGTGAAGATGAAGTTGACGATCGTGACGTGCCCCTCCAGCGAGGCGCGGGTCATGACCGCGCCGGTGTGATCGGTGAACGTGAAGTCCGGGATCGCGCCCTTGTCGTCGAGCTTCGGATCGTCAGGCGGGAACAGGACGGTAGGCAGGAACACGGTCGGTACGACCAGCAGCAGGATCAGGCCGACCAGCGCCGCGAACACCACGGGCCCACGCAGGCGGCGCGTGCGTGATGCAGGAACGGCGGTGTCGGGCATGCCCGGACGTGTACCACTCCGGGCGGCGTCGGCGAGCGTCATGGTGTCGCGGGAGATATCATCGCGCGATGAAGCCCACCCTCTCGCTCCCGATCCTCGCGGCGGTGATCGTGGCGGTCATGGCGACGGCCCGCCCGGCGCAGGCCGAGGTCGGCGTCGGGGTGTTCCTCGGCCAGCCCACCGGCCTCGACATCAAGCTCGATCTGGCCCGGCGCGCCGCGCTCGACATCGTGATCGGCTGGGAAGACTTCGATGACGACGGCCGCGACGGCTACGCCCATGTCACCTACCTGGTCGGCCTGGGTGCGGCGCGCGGCCGCTCGGTGTTCGTGCCGTTCCGGCTGGGCGTGGGCGGCGTGGTCTACGGCGGCGCCGGCGATTTCGGTGACGAGGTCAACGTCGGCGTGCGCGCGCCCTTCGAGATCGGCCTGCGCTTTCGCCGGACGCCCCTCGAGATCTACGGCGAGATCGCCCTCAAGCTGACGCTGCTCGACGACGGTGACAACGACGATCCCGTCGACGCCGACGGCGGCGTCGGCCTGCGCGTCTACTTCTAGCCCCGCTCGCGGTGCCCGGCCGGGACGGGTCACGGCGCTTCGAGCGTGTCGGCGCTCAGCTCGAGCGGTGGTTTGCCGGCGGCGGCGCAGGTGCATGCGACGAACGCGGCGGCCTTTTCGTTGCCCGGCCGGCGCGCCTTCGACGGACCGATCGTGCCGCTGTCGTAGCCGGCCGCGCGACAGTGCGCTCGGCAGCGGTCGGCTCGAGCGCGATCCTTCATGGCCACGCCGGCGAACAGCGTGACGACGGAGACCCCGAGCGCGACCAGCGCACCGGTGGCGGCGTGCTTGCGCGTGCGGCCGTGCTTGCCGCCCATCACCTCGCCGATGACCCGGAACTGCCGGCTCTTGCTCCAGCCGCCGCTTCCGAAGGTGACAGCCATGAACACGATCATGCCGCCGAAGAACAGCACCGCGCCGACGATCATCGGACCGTTCACCCGCGCAGTCTACGCTGGCCGTCGTCAGGTCGGCCAGCGCCGGCGACTTCCTCGACGAGATCCGCCGCGCCCGGCCGTCACGTGTCCCGCTGTCACGTGACGCTGCGGTCTCGCTGTGACCGGCGCGTCCGTGACCGGTCTCGCGATTCCGGTGCGTTGACGCTGGCATCCCGGTTGCGAAGGGCCGAGCCATGCGCAAATCGAACGTTCTTCCCCTCCTGATCCTGCTCCTCCCCGCGGCGTGCGTCGACGTCGAGGACGTGGAAGAGCTCGGCGTCGACGAAGCGGCGCTGTCCGCGCCCGACACGTTCATCCGAGGTTACCCCTCGAGCGTGATCGATAGACGCGCCGCGACGTTCCAGTTCTCTTCGTCGATCGCGGGCTCGCGGCTGTACTGCCGCCTGGACCGCAACCCGTGGGCGGAGTGCACGTCCGGTCGACTCGCGTACTCCGACCTCCCGCATGGCCAGCACGCGTTCGAGGTGTACGCGACCAACGGCCTCGCCTTCGATCTGACGCCAGCTCGGTGGGTCTTCGCCGTCGCCGACTGGGGACCGGATGTCGCCGTCACCAGTGCGTCGGTGACGACGACCCGGGCCACCTTCTGGCTGAGCGCGTTCAAGCCGGGCGTGACCTTCAGGTGCCGCGTCGGGCTCGGCGTGTTCACGCCGTGCTCGAGCCCGGTCGCCTATACCGGCCTGCCCTCGGGCAGTAGCCAGGTCTTCCGGGTGTATGGAGTCGATGCGTCGGGTACCGCGGGCCACGCGGTGTCCTACTCCTTCACGATGCCGTAGCTGATCAGCCGCCGCTCGAGATGTCGCGGCGGATGGTCGCCTTGTCGAGATCGCCGCTCGCGCTCGGCGAGCCGATCGACACCGACGGCAGCGCCGCCGAGCGGCCGCGTTCGGTTCCGACGCTGAAGCCGGCGCCGGTGCCGATGCCGCTCCCGTCCCCGGAGGCCCCAGCCGGTCCCCGGCGCCGACCGATCGAACCAGGTCTCGAGCCTGATCGCGCGGGCGCCGGCGCCGAGCCCGGCGTCGATCGCCGGCATCAGAGGATAACCGGCTGGACCGGCGCGTGCCGTCAGTCGCGGCCGAGCGCCGCTCGCACCGCCTTGGGCGTCTTCGATCCGAGGTAGATCGCGCGCAGATCGGGGTCGCGCAGCCGCGACGCCTTGAGCTCGATCTCCTTGTCGGCGCGCGCGAACGCGGCTTGTGCCGCCGCGGTCTGTCCGGCCGCGGCCAGCACGCAGCCGTGCCAGTAACAGACGTGCTCGGCGCCCTCGGGGCGCGGCTGCTGATCCTGGATCGTCACCGCCTCGGTGGTGGCGGCGACGGCCTCCTCGTGGCGGGCCATCCGCGACAGCGCGCGGCCGGCGATGGCGAGGCCGTAGATGATGCCGACCATCATCGGCATCTTGCGCGCCAGCTCGGTCGCCGAGCGGGCCAACTCGAGCGACCACTCGGGGTGGCCGCCCTCGAGGTGGGCCAGCGCGATGTACTCGAGGCCGCGGATCTCCTGGAAGCGCTCGCGATTCTCGGTGGCCAGCTCGCGCCCGCGTTCGAGCAGTTCGAGCGCCGCCGCGGCGTCGCCGCGGGCCAGCTTGGCCTGGCCCCACGAGATGGCGGCGTCGGCCATGCTCGATGGATCGCCGGTCTGTTCGCCCAGCTTGAGGGCCTTGGACAGGTAGGCCTCGGCGCGCTCGGTGTCGCCGAGATCGGCGTAGGCCTGGCCGATGTTGCCGAGCTTGAGCGCGATGCCCGAGCGATCGCCCAGCGCCTGATCGATCTTGAGGCTCGACTTGTAGTGGGCCAGGGCCTCCTCGTACTCGCCCAGCGACGAGAACACGATGCCCATGTTGTTGAGCGCGCGCGCCTCCTGGCGCGGCAACTGGAGCGCGCGGTAGATGACGAGCGCCTCGGCGTAGGCCTCGATGGCCAGCTCGAGCCGGCCCATGTTCCACAGCGTGGTGCCCTGGTTGTTGAGGATGGTGGCGCGGGTGAGCAGGCTGGCCGTGCTGTCGCTGCCGGCGCCGCCGGAACCAGCGGCGCACATGGCCAGCGCTTGCTCGCACAGGCGCAGCGACTCGTCGTTGTTGCCGACCAGGCGGGCGATCGCCGAGCGCAGACGGAGCGCGTCGGCCTCGGCCAGCTTGTCCCCGGCCTCGCGGGCGTACTGCATGGCCGGCGCCACCGCGCGCGACGCCGCCGGAGCCTTGCCGACGTCGATGTAGAACTGCGCGGTCAGGGCGTGGGCCAGGGCCAGCTTCTGCGGATCGCCGAGTGCCTCGGCTTCCTTGCGCAGCGCGGCCAGCTCGCGCAGCTGCTGGGGCCGGCGGGCCAGGCGGCGCAGGATCTCCTCGCGCTGGCGGCGGGCCTGGAAGCGGCGCAGGTGATCGCCGGGCGGCAAGAGCTTGAGCGCGCGTGAGAGCTGGCGAAAGGCGTCGGCGTTGCCGCCGACGTCGATGGCGTGGGCGGCGGCGCGCAGGTAACGCTCGGCCGAGCTCACGCCGTCGCCGGCCAGCTCGAGGTGACGGGCGACGTGGGCGTCGTCCTGGCCGGGGCGGTACGACGGCGAGGTGGCGATGCGCTCGGCGACCACGCGGTGCAGGCGGGTCCGGTCCTCGGCCGGCACCATGCTGTAGGCCACCGTCATGATCATGTCGTTGCGGAAGCGGTACTCGCCGCCGAGCTTGTCCTCGGGCGTGCCGAGCAGGCCGCGCCGCATCAGCTCGTCGAGCTCGGGCTTGACCTGGCGGCCGAGCATCGCCGCCACCGCCGGCGGTGACACCAGCCGGCCGAGCACGCTGGCGGCGAGCAAGACCTGCTTCTCGCGCTCGGGCAGGCGATCGATGCGGGTGACCAGCAGATCCTCGACCGAGGTCGGCACCTGTAGCGCCGCGTCGACCTTGGTCCACGTGTAGAGGCCCGGGTGCTCGGGGCTCTCGGTGATCACGCCGCGCTCGGCGAGCGTGTCGAGGAGCTCGAGGATGAAGTAGGGGTTGCCGCCGGCGCGGGCGATGATCTGGTCGGAGAGATCGCCGATGTCGGCGGCAGGGGCGAAGCGTGCGGCGATGAGGCGGCGGCGGGCGTCGACGTCGAGCTCGTCGAGCGTGACCATCTCGGCGCCGATCGACGGCCCCACGTCGAGGATGCGCTTGTCGGGCCGAGTGGTGACGATGCCGAGGATGGGGCGCGACGACGGCACCTTGAGCAGGGCGCTGAACAGCTCGAGCGACTCCTGGTCACACCAGTGAACGTCCTCGCCGACGATCACCAGCGGTCGCTCGGGGTCGAGGCGTTGTTCGACCCGGGTCATGATCTGGAGGAGGCGCTGGCGTCGTTCGTCGGGATCGATGATCTCGGCGCCGGCGGCCGGCCGAACGCCGAGCAGGAGGCCGACCACCTGGGCCGCGCCCTTGGCCTCGCGGCCCTCGGTGTCGCTGTCGCCGGGCGGGAAGACCAGCGGCATGGCGCGCTCGATGCGGCGCTGGATCTCGTGTGGCTCGGCGCCGTCGGCGAGGCCCAGGATCTCCCGGGCCAGATCGGCGATCACGCCGTACGGGGTGAGCGCGGTGGCGACCCGGGTGGTGGTGCGCAGCACGTAGGCCTCGCCGGCCGGGATGCCGGCCAGGAACGCCGACACCAGCGAGCGCTTGCCGACGCCGTGATCGCCGACCACGCCGAGCAAGCGCTTCTTGCGCGCGACCAGGACGTCGCGATAGGCGTCGCGCAGCGCCTTGAGCTCGAGGTCGCGGCCGACCAGCACGCCCAGCTTGCGATCGCGCAAGCGCTGGGCCCGCTCCTTGGGGCCGCGCAGGCGGTAGACCCGCGCCCGCTTGACGCCGGGCTCGGTGTCCTCGTCGACCTTGGCGAGGGAGCCGTCGGCGCCGGGATCGGTGGTGGCCGGCAGATCGATCGCAGCCAGCGCCTCGAAGTTCCACTCCGCGCGGGCGCTGCGGAAGACGCGGCCGCCGACCAGGATCTCGGCTGACTGCGCGGCCCGGGCCAGGTGCGAGGCGAAGCCCGCGGTCATGGCCTCGAGCTCGAAGGTCTGGGCCGAGCCCTTGCGGATCACGGTGGCTGCGCCGCGCTGGATGCCGATGGCGAGGCGTAGCTCGGGCTCGACGTCGGAGCCGATGCCGTCGAGGGCGTCGACCAGCGCCAGCGCCAGGCGGATGGTGCGGCCGGCGTCGTCTTCGCCGGCCAGCGGCAGGCCGACCACCAGGCGGATGGCGTCGAGATCGCGGTCGCTGCGATCCTCGAGCGCGTCGTGCTTGAACGCGATGTCGCGGGCGACGCGGCGGAACTCCTCGACCAGCTTGGTGGCGCCGGCCGCGCCCAGGCGGCGCTCGAGCGCGGTCACGCCGCGGACCACGCCCTCCACCACGTAGACGTACTTGCGCTCCCGGTGCTCCGCGCGCGGGCGAGCGACGTCGCCGTCGCCGGCGCCCATCGGGCCGAGCGAGCCCAGCGAGCCGGTGGTGGGCGCGGCCGGCGTGCTGCTGGCGTTGCGACGATCGTCGGTGCCGAGGGGCATGACCGGCGGGCGAGCGCGGGTGGTGCGGCGATCGGCCGGCACGACCGCGGACAAGAACTGCGCGAGCAGTGACGAGTCGACCAGCTCGCCGCTGCGGTGGCCCCATTCGAGCTGGAAGCGGCCGAGGTCGGTCTGCAGATCGCGCGCGGTCTGGTAACGATCGTCGCGGTGGAAAGCGAGGGCGCGCAGGATGATGCGCTCGAGTGATTCGGGTAGATCAGGCGCGTGCTCGCGCGGCGGCGGGATGGCGCCGGCCTTGACCTGATCGAGCGCCTCCTTGCCGCGGCCGGCGAACAGCGGGCGCGCGCAGGCCAGCTCGTAGAGCACGATGCCGGCGCTGAACACGTCGGAGCGGCAGTCGACCGGCTCGCCGCGCCCTTGCTCGGGCGACATGTACGCGAACTTGCCCTTCACCACGCCCTCTTCCTCGTGGACGTGACGGGCCCGGGCGATGCCGAAGTCGACGATCTTCACCGCGCCGTCCCACGACACCAGCACGTTCTGCGGGGAGATGTCGCGGTGGACGATGCCGAGCGGCTCACCGAACTCGTCGGCCTTGCGGTGAGCGTAGTCGAGCCCCTTGGCGATCTGCTGCACCACGTAAGCGCCGAGCCCGTAGGGGATGCGGCGCTTGTCGCGGGCGCAGTCCTGGAGGAGGCGCAGGAGATCGAGCCCCTCGATGTTCTCCATGGCCAGGAAGTAGGTGTCGCCCACCGAGCCGAAGTCGAAGACCTGGACGATGTTGGGGTGGTTGAGGCCGAGCGCGATCTTGGCTTCGTCCACGAACATGGCCACGAACTGGCGCGAGCGGGCGTAGGCCGGATGGATCTTCTTGATCACCAGGGTCTTGGCCAGGCCCTGGGCGACAGTGGTCCGCGCCAGATAGACCTCGGCCATGCCACCGACGCCGATCTTGCGGACGAGCGAGTATTTTCCGAACTGTTCCATCAGCACCCGATCGACGCGTCGGCCATTGTAGCGGAAGGTCGCCGCGACGCCCCCTGACGCGTGCTCGATCCTTGGTGATCAGAGCCGCTTGATCACGAGGTTGTCGAACCAGGTATCGGTCTCCCAGTTGTTGAACGCGAAGTACTCGTGACCCTGGCCGGCGAGCGGCATCGGGTCCTGGTAGCGCAGGAACGGCGTGGTCATGTCGTCGATGAACCATTCGACGGTGTCGCGGCGCCGGATGATGCGCCAGTGGTACTTCTGGTTGGCGACCACCCGCGGCGTCGAGCGCGACGCCATCGCGTCGCCGTGTTCGTCCAGGCGGGTGATGATCGACTTGGAGTTCTTCCAGCCGCCGAACACGAGCACGTAGCCGGTGGCGGTGTAGCGGTTGCCGTCGGGGTCATAGGAGCGACCGTCGCCGAAGATCTCGATCTTGATGTCGCCGTCGGGCGACGTCGACCAGGCGTCGAGATCGATCTGGAGGTCGCCGGGCGGCAGCTTCTTGGCCAGCCACATGGGGTGGTTGTGGGCCCCCTTGGCGTTGAGGGCGCCGTCCTTGATGCGGTAGCCGCCGCCGGTGCGGTTGTAGTCGGGCCGGATGCCGCCCTGGTTGAAGTCGTCGACGTAGCTCTTGTCGATGGGCGGAGGCTCGCGAACCTTGCAGGCCGGGAGCGAGAGGGCGAGGGAGACGAGGGCGAGGGCGGCCAGCCGCATGGCGCGCACTATGGCGCGCAACTTCGCGTGGATCCACCTGATCGGAACCATTGGGGTTTGGGCGGGAGCGGGTGGAGAGATCGCCCACACCAGCGGATTTGTTGTCAGAGCGGGCGTCTAACCTGGGCCTCGCGTTGCGGACCGATCCGGCCACTCTCCAGTTCGATTTCGGGCCCGCGTACGTCCCGCCTGCGGCGCCGACGCCCGCGACCGGCGAGAAGGCGGTCGAGCGGAAGAAGCCACGGAAGCTGAAGGCGGTACCGGCCGAGCCGGAGGCAACGGCCGAGCCGGCGGCGACCAGGTCCAACCCCACGCCCACCCCCGCGCGGCTGGTGGCGGACGAGAAGCTTCTGGTGTTCGATGTCGAGACCACGGGGACGGACAAGCGGCGGGACCAGGTGATCGAGCTGTGCATCCAGTTCGGCCTCGACGGGCCCAGCCGCACCTGGCGGTTCCGGCCGACCTGCCCGATCTCGCCGGGCGCCCAGGCGGTGCACGGCATCTCGCTCGACGAGCTGGTCGATGCGCCGGTGTTCGCCGAGAGCGCCGAGGAGATCGCCGCGATCTTCGCCGAGGCCCAGGTCATCGTCGGCTACAACCTGACCTTCGACATCGACATGCTCAACGCCGAGTACGAGCGGCTGCGGGTCGCCGCCGCCGAGCGCGGCAGCCTGCCGGTGGCGCAGCTCGACACCCGCGGCAAGACCATCGTCGATCCGTACCGGCTGTGGCAGCAGTGCGAGCCGCGCAGCCTGCAGCACGCCCACCAGCGCTTCGTCGGCCAGGCCTTCGAGGCGGCGCACTCGGCGTCGGCCGACGTCGCCGCCACCGGCCGCGTGCTGGCCGGGATGCTCAAGACCTTCGGCCTCGACACCCACGACTGGAGCGGCATCGCCGGCGTGTGTGATCCGCAACGGCCGAGCTGGGTCGGTCCCACCCGCCACCTGCAGTGGGATGGCCCCGCCATCGTCATCACCTTCGGCAAACACGCTGGGGCCCAGGTCCACGAGCTGGCCCGCGGCGAGTTCCGCGACTACCTGCGCTGGGTCTGTGATCGCGACTTTCCTCTTCATGTGCGCGAGGTCTGCAAGCGCGCCCTCGACCTGCACACCGACGAGTTCCTCGGCTGGGTGAAGGGCGAGTACGGCGGGCCGGGTCCGACCCCGGCGCCGGGCAAAGGCCCGACGGTCACGGCGGTCACAACCGGAGTGAGCCCATGAGCACACCTCGTGATCGAGCTGCTTCGATCGGCGACCTCGGTCGCGGCGTCCGCGCCCGCGGCACCCTCGCCCCGATGACCAAGGCCGACCTGTCGATCACATGTCCCACCTGCAGCACGTTGATGCAGCCGGAGCACGCGCACTACAAGTGCCCCCGCTGCGGCTACCGCGATTCCTGCTGCTTCTGAAGCACGGCGCCCGCAGCGCCAGGCATCACCACCGAAGACGTTTGCGCCGGCGATCGCCGGCGCCATTGCGTCAGCGGTGCGATGGTAGCGGATCGCCTGATCGCGATACGATGGACGCGGGAGCATCCGGAGACCGCGTCGTGGCGATCAGACTGCCGCCGAAACCCGACACCTGGAACGAGTCGACCCGCAGCGCCGATGACGGCGGCACGGCTCAGCAAGACACGATCCTGCCGATGCGGGCCGGCAACGTCGATGCGTATCTGCTGCTCTTCGAAGGTCCGTCGTCGTCGGTGGTGAACTTGCCGCAGGACGGCGAGGTGGTGGTCGGCCGCGGCGAAGGTGCCCAGGTCCGGCTGCGCGATGGGTCGGTGTCACGCAGCCACGCTCGTATCACCATGACCGGCGGCGCAGCGCAGATCGCCGACCTCGGCAGCCAGAACGGCACCAAGGTCAACGGCGAGACCATCGCTGGCACTCGCGTCCTGTCCTCGGGGGACGTGATCACGGTGCTGACCACGACGATGGTGTTCCACTCGTCGGTGCGGCAGCGGGCCGCGCGCCAGATGCTGCCGGCGGCTGCGTTCCGCATCCGGGTCGAGGAGGAGATCGATCGGGTGGCGCGTAGCCGGCGCTCGTTCGCGCTGGTCGTGGTGGCGCTCGCCGATCGCGAAGCCGGCGGTGGCCGCCGGCTGTTCGACCACCTCGCGCTCTTGCTCGCGGTCGACTCGCAGCTGCGCCGCATCGACGCCGTGGCCCTCACCGGCAGCGAGTTGCTCCTGCTCCTGCCCGAGGTCGACACCGCGGGTGCTCGCGACGTCGTTCAGCGCGTGCTCAAGGCGCTGCGCGGCCCGGTGCCGTCCGCGCGCGCCGGCATCGCGGTGGGACCGGCCGACGGCAACGACGTCGACGTGTTGATGATCGGCGCCCGCGCGGCAGCCGAGCCCACCGCGCGTGGCGAGCTCGCGCTCGCCGCCGACACCTATCGCACCATCGAGCTCGATGGCCGCAACCTCCTGGTCGCCGACCCGGCGATGTTGCGCCTGATCGCACTGCTCGAGCGCCTGGCCAAGGCCGACCTGCCGGTGCTGGTGTGCGGCGAGACCGGGACCGGCAAGGAGCTCGCCGCCACGGTGTTGCACCGATGGTCGAATCGAGCGGCACGTCCGCTGGTGGTCCTCAACTGCGCGGCGTTGCCCGAGGCCCTGGCCGAGAGCGAGCGGTTCGGCCCCGAGAAGGGCGCCTTCACGGGCGCGGTGACGCAGAAGACCGGCGCGCTCGAGGCCGCCGACGGCGGCACCGTGTTCCTCGACGAGCTCGGCGAGCTGTCGCTGGCGGTCCAGGCCAAGCTGCTGCGCGCGCTCGAGACCAAGCGCATCACCCGGGTCGGCGGCCAAGGCGAGGTCGCGGTCGACATCCGCATCGTCGCCGCTACCAATCGCGATCTCGACGCCGAGGTCAAGGCGGGTCGCTTTCGCCAGGATCTGCTGTTCCGGCTCGGCGGCGCCACGGTCTGGCTGCCGCCGCTGCGCGACCGCCGCCGTGAGATCCCGCCGCTGGCCCAGCGCTTCGTCGCCGACGCCTGCGTTCGCGCCGGCCGCGAGGCCATGACCATCGCGCCCGAGGCGATGCAGCTCCTGCTCGACTACGCCTGGCCCGGCACCGTGCGCGAGCTGCGCAACGTCATCGACTACGTGGTCGCGGCCCACGACGACCCGGTGGTGGCCGCGTGGCACCTGGTCGAGCGGCTCGGCGGCGAGGGCCGCAGCGGGCGCACGCGCCCGCCGCCTCACGCCGGCGCCTCGTCGTCGGGAAGCCACCCGTTGCTCGAGACCCTCGACGCACCCGTGCGCGGCGGCGAGGGCTTCGTGGCGCTCGAGGAAGAGGTCCGCGAGCTCGAGAAGCTGCGCATGGGTCAGGCCCTCGAAGCGGCCAAGGGCAACCAGACAGCCGCCGCCGAGCTACTCAAGATGGCGCTGCGGACGTTCCAGGCCAAGGCCAAGGCCTACGGCCTGCGGCGCAAGGATCGCGACTGAGCCTGGTATCGGCGTTGACCGGCTTCACGGCCGCAGCGCGACGTTCATGCTGAACACCTTGTCGGGGGACGAAACCGTCCAGCGGTGTCCGACCAGGCGGTCCTGGATGCACTGCTTCGTGCTCGCGGCGAGCGCGGCCGCTGTCGCCTGGGCTTCACGGACGTGAGCTTCGCCGTCCCGGAACACCACCTTGACCGCGACGTCCACCGCGGTGCCCGCCGCGCAGGTCCGGGCCCGCTCCTCGAGGGCGGCGTGGGTGGCGTCGAGCTCCGCGGCGACGACGGGGGTGGCCAGGTTGGTCGACTCCGGCACGGGGCGGGGCGGAGGCTCGGTGCGGATCGCGTTGGCCTCGGCTCGGGTCGGCACGCCCGGGGGGAGCTCGGCGGGCACCACCCGGGCGGCGGGAAGCGATGGCGTGGAGGGCGCGCGGCTGGTCGCGGCGGCCGGGTCGGCCGGGTCGGCGTCGGTGGGCTTCGCGGCCGGGCCGCCGCGCAGCGCGACGTAGGCCCCGATTCCGATCGCGATGGCGGCGACCAGCGCGAGACCCTTGCGCATGGTCACTGGCCCGGCCAGGGCAGCGACCTCGACTTGTTGCCGATGTAGCCGTTGAAGTACTTCTCGACCCAGTTCCGCGCTCCGGCGGGGTTCGCAGCCACGCCCGCGCACCAGTTCCCCTCGTAGAGGGTCCAGCCCGGAGTCGGCGTGGAGCAGGCGTCGGCGTTGGCGTCGACCACCGGCGTCCCGGGGAACTCGGTGGTGAGGTCGACGCCGCAGCGCCAGCGGTCGGCGTACTGGCCGCCCGCGGGGAAGAACTTGCCGGGGCACTCGTTCTCGATGTAGTCGCCCAGCGTGGCGTAGCTGGTCTCGGGTTCTTCCATCTCGTAACGACCGTTGATCACGCAGAACGCGCCGTCGGGGTTCCACACGCCCTCGTTGCCCCAGCTCGTCGTCGACTGCTGCACGCCCGCCTGGTCGTAGGCGTCGATCCACGTGCCGGTGTAGGTGTGGGCCTGGCCATCGCCGCAGTAGTCGGCGCGCACCATGCGGACACACGACTCGTGGAGCGGCGCCGCGACCGGATCGAACGGGTCCTCCCACGGCTTGTAGCCGAAGCGCTCGGTGCACTTGGCGAGTGCGCCGTCGTCGCGGCAGGCCAGCGAGAAGTTGGTGGACTCGGTGCCCGGGGTCTTGCCACCGCAGCCGGGCCCGACGCAGTCGTTCCACTTGCCGGCCACGGGGATGGCCTGGTTGTACAGGCCGTCGTCGTCGCTGCTGTTACAGAGCGGGAAGCTCTCGGCGGCCTGCGACTCCCAGCACGTGTAGTAGGTCCAGCAGCCGTACGGATCCTCGCACTCGGTGACGTTGCCGCACTCGCGCTCGGCCGGGAGGTTGACGCTGAACTCGTAGGCCAGGACGTCGGCGTTCTCGTTGACCGACGTGTTCACCCACGTCCACGTCGAGCCGGTCCACTGCTGGACCCAGGTCGGCGTCGGGTCGGGGACGACGGCGACGCGGTCCAAGCGGACCGGGACCGTGGTGTTGTTGTCGAGATTGGCGATGAACTCGGCGCCGACCAGATCCGCGCTCTCGAACGCGCACCAGTCCTTGGCCTCGGCGACGCAGATGCTGTCCCAGTAGACGTTGCTGCAGTACGAGTCGTACTTGCCGACGATCTCCGCGCACTTGTTGCAGGAGGCCGGCAGCGGCGCGCCGGGGCCCTGCTGCGAGTGCGAGCAGGTCGACGGCTGGGCGTCGAGCAGCGAGCCGACGAAGTTGGTGCCGTCGAGGGTCGCACCGGCGGAGCTGGCGCCGAGCAGGCTGACGCCCTGCATCTTCACGCCCTGCATCTTCACGCCCTGCATCTTCACGCCCTGCATCTTCACGCCCTGCATCTTCACGCCCTGCATCTTCACGCCCTGCATCTTCACGCCGTTCTGGCCGTACCGAACTCCCTCGACATTCCAGGACGCCTGGGCCGAGAGGGGGACCGCAACAGCACCGAGGACCAGCAGTGTTCTCATGACCGGTCGTTGAGCAGCTTGTGTGCCACGTTCCCGACGCTTTTTTTCTAGCTACTTGCATCGAGTCACGCCGAATCTGCGGCCTCGAGGCAACGTGGCAACACCGCAGATTCAGCGCTGTTCCGGAGCGGGCAGATCTGCGCAGATGCGCAAGCCCAGCGTGAGATCTCGCATGGTTGCCTCGCCAGCCGACCGGTTGACCGATCGCGCGGTCATCGCGGCGTCGAAGTAGTAGGCGCCGCCTCGAAGGTGAAGTCCTTCTGGGGACTCGACCCACTCGAAGACGTTGCCCGCGAGATCGTTCACGCCGAAGACCGACGAGGAACCGGGGAAGCTGCCGACGGAGTCTGGCCCATAGGACTCCGGACGTCGACCGTACGTTTCGTCGACGTTCGCATCGGTCGGGAGCAGCACGTCCCCGTGCGGAAACTGTCGATCGTCGGCACCACGCGCGACGCGCTCCCACTCGACCTCCGAGCACAGTCGCGCGCTCGGCACGCGTCCCGATCGCCCCAACCACAACGCGTAGGCCCGCGCGTCGTCCAGCGAGACTCCGGAGACCGGCATCTCCAACCAGTCCTGTGTGGCGCGCGTCGTACGCCCCAGGTACGTGAATGCTTCGCCGGCGCGCGCCGTGTACGCCTGCGACGTCGGCTGCAGCACCAGCGTCCATCCGTCCCGTTGCTCGCGGAGGTCAACCGTGCCGCGCGCGAAGGTCCCGCCGTGCGGTCGGCGGCGCTCACGTTCCTCCGCCGGTATCGCATCGAGAAACGCGATCCACTCCGCATACGTCGTCTCGTGGCGGGCGACAAGGAACGATCCCACCGCCCGCGAATGCTGCGGCTGTGCCGAGAAGAAGTTCTTCCGGACGTCCTCGTGCGCACTGCTGCCAAAGAGCACCTGCCCCGCCGCGACGAAGGCGAAGCCCTGCGGGATCGCGCTCGGCGCAAGTCGCACCTCGATCGCGGCCGGTTGGCCGCGACCCAGGAGCACCGGGTACGGCTGGACGCGACCATCCTCCAGCGTGAGGCGAAGCAGGTACGATCCGCCGGGCAGCTCGACCGGGGCGATGGGCACCCGCCCGAGGTCGCGCACCGGCACGGCGTGGCGCACGCCGCGCTGATCGCTGTCATAACGAAGGAGCTCGACGCGAGCATTCGACGGCGGCAGGGTGCCCACGCTGAGCCGCGCGGGCGCATCCCACGAGCGCATGTGCGCTCCACTGCGATCATGCAAGCGCAGGCGCTGGATGAGCTCGTCGGTGGGGCGGTGCCATCGTTCGGCGTCGAGCGCCCTCAGGTAGAGCATCTCGCCGAGTCGGTCGCGGACGTCGCCGCGGCTGGCGTCGACGATCAGGGCGGCCTCGAGCGCCTGGCTGGCCTCGCTGCGGGCCTGGTCGACCTCGGCCTGCAGCCGGATCGCCTCGGCCCACTCTTCCTCGGCGGTGGCGGTGTCGCTGCGATCGAAACGCGCGAACGCCGACGTGCGCAGCGCCTCGACCTTCACCGCGACGTCCCTGGCGCGGGCGATGTCGCGTTCAGCCGCTGTCACGTGGGCGGCGACGCGGCGATCCTGGGTGCGTTGCTGGTCGGCGCGGACCACGACGTAACCGCTGATCGCCGCCAGCACGACCACCGCCGGAGCACCGGCCATCAACCAGCGTCGCCGCCGCACGGCGGCCTTCGAGCGGCCCACGAAGGCCCGCGTCGTCGGCGTCAGCTCACCGACCGGCACCGCGCGCGCCTCGTCGAGCTGTCGGGTGCCCCACAGGGTGTCGCGCGGGCGACCGAGCCGGTCCCACTCCGCGGCGGCCCGGGTCAGGCGCTCCTCGACGACCCGGCGGTCGGCGTCCTGGTGCAGCCAGCCGCGCAGCGCCGGCCAGCTCGCGATCAACGTCTCGTGTGCGATCTCGTAGGCGGTGCCGTCCTCGCCCTCGCGCGCGATCACCAGGCGGGCCCGCACCAGCGCCTCGACCGCGGCCCGGGTCTGGGCATCGGCGGCGATCTCGGCCTCGCTGCGGCGGGCCCGCGTACCATCAGCCGTGATGAGGCCGAGCAGCACGCCGCGCGCAGCCGCGCGGACGGCGGGCAGCATCGCCGCCAGCGCGGCATCGGCGTGCCGACTGAGCGCGCCGGCGACACCGCCCAGGGCCTCGAGTGACGCCGCCGTGATGGTCTCGGTCTCGCGATCGCGCACCTCCCACAGCTCGCCGAGCGCGAACTGCAGCAGCGGCAGGTTGCCCGCGGTCGCCGCCGTGACCAGCTCCTCGACCAGGGCGTCGCTCTCGAACCGGACGCCGGTCGCGACGGCCGGCCCCGTCACCGCCTGACGGACCGCATCGGGGCCGAGCGGCGTGAGCAGCAGGAGCGCGCGCTCGAGCTCGCCGGCGATGGGCGCGAGGCTGGCGACCCGGGTGAGGTAGTCGCCACGCACCGTGGCGAGGACGCGGAGCTGCGGGCTGCGCACCACGAGCGCCGCGATCAGCCGCGCCGCCTGCTCGGCCTCGTGCGGATCGGCCAGCGTGATCAGCTCCTCGAGCTGATCGATGAACAGCAGCAGCCCACCGTCGGCGCCCATCCGGCCGCGCAACCGCCGCGCCAGCTCCGCGGGGTCGCCGCTGACGATTCCCGACAGCTCGGCCTCCCCGGCACCGAGCAGCGGCGCCAGCGCGGCTGTGAGGACCGTCCTGGGCGACCGTCCCGGCACGATCCGGATGACCTGAAACCGACGATCGCCCAGCCCACTCTCGGCGATCCGCGGCAGCACACCGGCCCGGCACAGCGACGACTTGCCCACGCCCGAGTCGCCCGCGACGAGGACGAACGGATCGACCGCGAGCCGCTCGAGCACGGTCCGGATCGCGCCATCGCGGCCGAAGAACAGGCGGCGATGCTCGGCCTCGAACGCCGACAGGCCGCGGTACGGGTTGCCGGCAGGCAGCTCGCCCGCGGTTCGCGCTGTTGCGGCGGCCTCGAGCGCGTCACGCAGCTCCTCGCCTGACGCGAACCGCTCGCCGGGATCGCGGCGCAGGCATCGATCGACGATCTCGGCGAAGCGTGCGTCGAGGCCGGGCGCCCGCACCAGCAACGGCACGGCGTCGGACTCGATCGCCAGGGCGCGCAGCGACTGGCCGTCACCAGCGCGGTGCGGCGGCGTGCCTGTGCACAGGTCGTAGAGCAGCGCGCCCACCGAGTAGATGTCCGAGCGCGCCGTCGCCGGCTCGCCGCACCATGCCTCGGGGGACATGTACGCCGGGGTGCCCATCACCGCGCCGGCGATCGTGACGTCGGCGACGGGTGGCGTGCCGGACGCGATCGACGAGGCCGCTGCCCCGCCGCGCGATGCCGGCAATGGCGTTGGCTGGCCCGCCCCCTGGCCATCGGGGACGACGGTGTCATCGATGCCCAGCCCCAGCGCTGGTGCGGGCGTCAGCGGGCGGGGCGACACCGGCCGCGGCGTCACGGGTCGCGGTAGCGGGACGTGGAGGTGGCGATCCGTGGGTTCGAGCAGCTTGGCCAGTCCGAAGTCGAGCAGCTTGACCTCGCCGGCGTCGGAGAGGATGGCGTTGGCAGGCTTGACGTCCCGGTGCAGCACGCCGCGGCGGTGCGCGGCTGCCAGCCCCCGCGACAGCCCGAGGGCGATGTCGAGGAGCTGCGGCCACGGTACCGGACGCTCGAGCTTGTCGAGGCTGTCACCGAGCACGAACTCCGAGATCAGGTACGGCCGTGGCCCCAGCTCGCCGACCCGGTAGACGGTGATGATGTTCGGGTGCTGGATCCGCGCCGCCGCGCGCGCCTCGGTCAGGAATCGCTGTCGGGCCACCGCGCTGTCGACGAAACCCGAGATGAACTTGATCGCGACCATGCGGTCGAGGAGCGAGTCATGGGCCAGCCACACCTGCCCCATTCCGCCGCGCCCCAGGGACTTGACCAGCCGGTACTCGTCGAAGTTCTCGGGTGGGATCCAGTCGGAGGCGGCCCCCATGGACCCAGGATTGAACCACGAGCGACCACGTGATCGGCGATTCGGTACATATCCTACATGCAGCGCGCTGATGCAGAGGCGCACGCGCGCTACTGCTTCTGCGCTAGAATCGAAGCATGGGTGCCCTGCGTCGGTCGCTCGCGATCCTGTCGATCGCGATGCCCGCCGCAAGCGCGACACTGACCGGGTGCGAGGGCGACATCGTCGACCCCGACGTGTGCGACGACGAGTCGCCGCCGGCGGCGCCGGCGATCATCGGGCTCGGGCCGCGTCCCGACTTCGTGGTGCCGGACGAGCTCGATATCGGCGTCTCCGCGCTGGTCGACGCCGACGGCGATCCCCAGGTCGGCCTCGAGGTCGAGATCTGGACCCGCAACCCCGACGGCACCGCGCGCGAGCGGGTCTGGTTCGGTGCGGTCAGCGGTCCGTCGCGGCGCAACGTGCGTCTCGCCGACGGTAGGTACGAGAACATCGCCGCGTTCCTGGGCGGGCTCGAGGACTGGCGCGAGCACCTGGTGCGTGCCCGCTACCTGGTGCAGCCGCCCGGCAGCGACTGCGTGAGCGCGGGGGCGTGGAGCGCCAAGCTCGACTTCACCACCGACGACGGCTCGAGCGCGATCTTCGCGCCGGGGCTGGTGCGCGACTACCACGTCGACCTGCCGCCGGCGAGCGTGAGCTCGATCAACGCGGAGGCCATCCCACCCGGCTGCGTGCCGTATCAGCGCAACTACTACGAGGGCACGTTCCGCGACGCCACCCGCTCCTTCGCCGGGGTCGGCGTCAAGGCCAAGGGCGGGTGCGGGTCGGCGCGCACGCTCGATCGCAAGACCGCGCTCAAGATCCACCTGGGCTGGGACTCGCCGCAGGTGGCGGGCTGCCCGGCCAGCCGGCGCCTGGACGGGCTCGAGCGCTTCACCTTCAACAACATGGTCCAGGACGGGACCATGGCCCACGAGCTCATGGCCTACGCGCTCTACGAGCGAATGGGCGTGCCGGTGCCGCGCGCGACCTTCGCCCGCCTGCACGTCAACGACGTGTACTACGGCCTCTACCTCAACGTGGAGAGCGTCGATCGCCGCTTCCTGGCCCGTCGCTTCGGCTCCAACCGCGGCGCGCTCTACGAGGGTACGTACTGGTGCGATCTGATCGCCAGCAACGTGGCCGACGACGACAGCGGCTGCCTGGTCCGCACCTTCGAGGACGATCCCTGCGACAGCCCGCCCGAGCCCGGCGACGATCCGCGCGACTACACACCGCTCCGCGCGCTGATCGCCAGCCTCGACGCGCTCCCCGCCGGCGGCTTCTACCCCGCGATCGGCAACCACCTCGACTTCGAGACGTTCCTGTCGATGTGGGCGGTCGACACCGTGCTCGCCCACTGGGATGGCTACCTGTTCAACCTGCGTAACAACTACCGCATCTACCACGACCCCTCGACCAATCGCTGGACCATCATCCCGTCGGGCCTCGACCAGACCATGCAGCTCCGCCACGTCGACGACACCTTGCTCGACGTGCAGGGCCGGCTCGGCCAGCGCTGCCTCGCCGAGCCCGCCTGCGCCGCCGCCTTCGGCACGCGCGTGCGCCAGGCCCTCGACGTCTTCGGCCAGCTCAACATGCCGTCGCGCCGCCAGGACCTGCAGGTCCATGTCAACACGCTCATGACCCCCGATCCCGGCCGCGAGTTCGACCCGGCCCGCTTCGCCAGCGAGCACGCCTCGACGCAGCAGTTCATCGAGCAGCGCCCGGCGATCGTGCTGCAGGCGCTGACGGCGCGCGGGATCTAGCGATCGCTCACGGGGCGCCGGATCGAGGGCTGGAAACCCCGGGCCTGTGGCCATTCGTGCACGCAGGAGGCGCTGCTGAAGCGCGACCCTTTCGGGCATCGCCAGGGTCAGACCCACCAGGGCGACGTGCCGATCGTCGGTGGCGAGCCGATCGAGCTCGCGCGTGACGACATCGAGGGTCTGGCGCGCCGCCGGCGCGCGAACGGCACCGCTGCCCGTGCCAGCCGGGCATGCGTCCGAGCGTCGCTGCTGCTCGATGACTCGTTGCTCGGCGGCCCGGATGGGTCGAGGAGCGCCTGCCGTTCGGTGACCACCGGATTGATCAGGCCCAGGCGACGCTGGTGCTCGATCCGCTGCGCGCCGTGGAGCTCGGCGACTCGCGCGATCGTGACGCTGGTTAGCCCTGACGAGTTGCCACGGGGCCGAAGCGACAGAAGAAAGACCACGATGACCCCGGCAGTGATGGCGACGAGGACGCTGCGCACGACGCGGGTTCGTCCAGTTGCCCGCCACGTCAACGCGGTCGCGACCAGCACGGCGACTCCGACATGGGCCATCGCGAAGAACGGAGTGGCGAAGCGGTGCCTGCCCATGGGGTCCCGGCCGCCGACGATCGACCTGACCAGGGAGGCGATCGTGAACACGGCCAGGATTCCAGCGAGCCGGCGGCGGGATCGAAACGGGGCCAGGGCGGCGGCGCTGAGCGCGAAGAGGAACGAGGACCGGTAGGGCAGGACCGCGCCAACCAGGTACTCCACGTTGCGTGTGAGGCTCGGCCCGTCATCGAGCTTCGCGTAGTACGTGTTCGGCAACCATGCGCCGTAGGCCATGCGGCGCCAGACCAGAAACGCCAGGTAGAGGCCAACGGTGAGGGCCCATGCCCCCGCGACCCGCGCGAGGTTGGCTCGGTGCGAGCCGTCCGTGGGTCGCCCGAAGGCCAAGAGCGATCCATAGAACGCTGCCACGTAGACCGGAGCCTCCGGGCGCGTGAGGGCGGTCAGAACGCGACGCACTCGATGACTGAATGCGTGGTGATCGGATCGAACATGCCCGGGTACCGGGCAGCGCGACGAAGAAGAAGAGCAGCGGGTTGCTGTATCCCTCGACCGGCATGGATTCTGGCGTCGGGCTCAACGAACCGTGATCGGCCAGCGCGAAGGAGTACGCGTAGGTGATGCCGGCGGCGTCGACGCAGCGTCGCTGTTCTCGCTCTCCTCGACGGTCCAGCCGACGATGCGACGACTCCACACGTCCATCACCAGGTAACAAGTAGCGACCTCGTATCGTCGTCGGCAGCCAGGTGATGTCCCAGCTCCAGACTTGGTTGGGGCCGGTCGCAGTGTGTACGACGCGAGCGCGCGACACGTGGCTGCGAGTCACGGGGCGGCTGGGCGCACGCAGGCCGAGACGCCGCTGCAACCGGTACATCGTCGACTCCGACGCGAGGTACAGGCCTGCGTCGGCGAGCTGCGGCACCAGCTGCTTCGGCGAGACGCCGCCGTAGCGT
>SXJR01000611.1 GCA_005779305.1 Myxococcales bacterium | reverse complement strand
GCGGGTGCGGCTGCCGGTGCGGCTGCCGGTGCCGCTGCAGGCGCCGCCGCATCTCCTCCGCCGCCCGCGATCACAGCGACCGCGACGATCGCCGCGACCGCGACGGCGCCGGCGGCGAGCCACGTCCGCCGCGGCCTCGGCTCCATCCCCGTCGGCATCGCCGTGCCGCGGCTCTCGGCAGCGCTGCCGCCCAGCGTGGTCGGTGTCTGGGACACGGTGCGGACCACCGCCGACTCGGGCACCGACGTGCGCGCCATCGGCGCCGTCGAGCCCAGCCGATCGAGCATGGCCACCAGTACGCTCGCCGAGGACGGGCGATCGTCGGCGCGCTTGGACAGCATCGACATCACCAGGCGTTCGAAGTCAGGCGAGATCGCGATCGCGGTCCCGCCCGCCAGCGGCGCGGGTTGCGCGAACAGGTGGGCGGCGATCACCTCGCCGGGGCCCTCGGCGATGAACGGCGGCCGGGCCGCGATCGCCTCGTAGAGCATGCAGCCGAGCGAGTAGATGTCGCTGCGGTGATCGACCTGACCAGCGCCGCGGCATTGCTCCGGCGACATATACGTGGGCGTGCCGAGCATCGCGCCGGTGCGGGTGGTGCTGGCGCCCAGCGCCGGATCGGCGAGCTTGGCGATGCCGAAGTCGACCAGTTTGGGGCGCGCGCCGCCCGGCTGATCGGGATCGGCGACCAGGATGACGTTGTCGGGCTTGAGATCGCGGTGGACGACGCCGCGCTCGTGGGCCGCCACCAGCGCGCTCGCCACCTGGCGCGCCATCTGGATGAGCTCGCCTTCCCCGAACGGCCGCGCCTGCATGCGCTGGGTCAGGGTCTGGCCGTCGAGGAACTCCATCACGATGTAGGCCTGGCCATCGGGCAGGTGGCCGAAGTCGTAGATCTCGACGATGTTGGGGTGGCGTACCGCCGACGTCGCTCGCGCCTCGTTGAAGAAGCGGGCCACCACCTCGCGCGCGTGGGAGTACTGGGGCAGGAGCACCTTCACCGCCGCGGCGCGGCCCAGCATGGTGTGCTCGGCGCGGTAGACCACCCCCATGCCACCCTCGCTGATGCGGGCGACGATGCGGTGATTCCCCACGACGGTTCCGATCACGTCCTCGGAAGGATCGCCTCGGAGGACAGCCGGGTCAACCTCAGTTCGGAGGCGCCGGGCGAGGAGCCGCAGGTTGAGGCATTCGTTCGACCACGGGAATCGGCGGGGGAGGCATGGCACCTTGTGGCACCGGCGGCGCGCCGTGGCCGTGTCCAGCGTGAGGGTCGGCGGCCGGCGGCGGCATGCAGCCGGTGGTGACGAGCACCTGCACGTGTTCGGCGCCCTGCGCCTTTCCCGGATCGGCCCCGACGGTGATGCGGGCGTCGGGCACACCTGCGGCGACCAGGTAGGCCTTCACGGCGCCGGCGCGGGCCGCGGCCAGCGTCTTGCCAGCCGCCGAGGTGTAGTCGGCGACGTGCGCGCTCACCGTCATCCGCAGCTGCTCGCAGGCGTTGCCGAGCAGAACCACGCGATCGAGCGCGGCCTTGCCGGCGGCGTCCTCGAGGAGGAGCGCGCTGCCGGCGAACCTGACCGCCGGCAGATCGATCGCGCCGCCCTCGCTTGCGGCGCGCACCAGGCGCTGCTCCTCGGCGGCGGCGATCGCCAGGTACTTGCTGGCCGCGGCCTCGGCGTCGGGCAGGCGCTGCTCGAGGGCGCTGAACGGCGCGCTCGCCGCGGCGTAGGCCTGGTCGATGCGGGGACCGGCGCTGTCGACGGCGCGGCGGGCCGCGATCTTGTCCTTCCTGGCCAGGGCGGCCTCGATCTCGCCGCCGACCTGCGAGGTGACCTGCTCGTACCCGCTGATCGCGGCCTCCAGCTCGCCGGCCTTCTGCTGCAGTTCGGCCACCAGTGCGGTGAGCGGTGGATCGGTCACGCCGGCCGGCACGCGTAGCGCGGCGGCGCGGCCGCCGACCACGGTCTGGCGGTTGCGCAGCTCGGCGATCTTGGCCTTGGCCGGCGGGCCGATGGTGGCCCACTGATCACGTGCGGTGTCGGACGAGACGCGCGGAGCCAGGTCGCACGCGGAGGCGAGGAGGGCGACGGCGAACAGGAATCGCTTCACGGCGCCGACTCTACGCCATTTGCGCCAGATCCTCGAACGACAGGTAGTAGCTCTTGCGGAAGGCGTCGAGGGTGGAACCCGAGGCGGCGGCCCGGTGGGTGACCAGGTTGCGGACCGCGGCCAGGGTGTGCAGGCGGTGAGCGAGGCGGATGACCTGATCGCTGCCCTTCACCGGCAGCTTGAACAGGTTCTTGGGGCCGGACGCGTGGTCGACCCCGAAGAAGACGATCAGGCGGGCCCACTCGGTGACCGACAGCGGCGAGTCGAGGCGCTTGCGCTTGTGCTCCTGGAAGTCGCGCAGCGAGTTGGGCAGCGAGCGCAGCGGCACGTCGACGCGAGCGGTACCCATCTCGACGTTGTCCTTCCAGCGCTCACCGACGTAGCGCTGGTAGGTGGGCCAGGCGCCGGCCACGCGATCGACATACTCGAACAGCGTCGCCGGCTCGCGCTGCACCGTCGACATCTTCGCTCCCAGCCAGGCGTGGACGTAGTTCTCGAGGCACTTCATCCACAGCACGATGGGCGGCGACTGATCGGCGTCGGCGATGGTGGAGGTCGTGCGGTACAGCGCCTCGGCGGTGCGCAGGCTCTTCACCAGCGCCTCGAAGCCCTTGAGCTGGACCATGTGGCCGAACGACGGGAAGGCGCCGACGATCTGGGCGTCGACGTCGCCCGGCTGCGCCGCGCCGCCGACCTTGGTCTCGAGCAGCTCGAGCTTGGCGCCGAGCAGCGGCTCGTAGGCCGCGTCGGAGTCGCCCAGCCGCTCGAGCGCGGCCTCGACCAGGGGCAGGAAGTGCGAGGCCTCGCCGGGCGGGATGGCGAGGTGGGCGGCGACGTGGGCACGGGCCCTGTCGTCACCCTCGCCGCCGACGTAGCCGAGCACGTGCTCGAGCGCCCGCCGGCCGCCGATCTCGACCAGGGCGCGGGCGGCGCGCTCGTGAATGGCGGGGTCGGCGTCCTGGAAGGCGGCGATGAGCGCGGGCTCGCTGTCGCGCGCGCCCAGGCGGCCGAGCGCGGTGAAGGCCTCGGCGCGGACGCGCGGCGAGTCGTCGTCGACGAGCTTGGCGACGGTCGGCGCCGCCACGCCGCCGCGGGCCAGGCCGGCGATGCGCACCGCCGCCTCGCGGACCAGCGCATCCGCCGACGACAGGAGCCCGGTGACGCGGCCGGCGATGGGGCCGAGATCGAGCGGCTGGCCGGGGTTGGCGACGACGATCGACGACAGGGTGCGCAGGGCGGCGACCGTGACCCGGTCGGTGTCGGTCTTCTCCGGCTTGCGGGCGAGCTCGAGGGTGTCGGCGAAGGTGTCGAGGCTGCGCAGTTCACCGAGCGCGACGAAGACCGCGATGCGCTGCTCGGGATCGGGCGACTTCTTGGCGCTGGCGATGAGATCGGGCGCGAGCTCGTGGAGCGCCAGGTTGCCGGAGACGTAGGCGGCGCGCCGACGGACCATGCCGTCGGCGTCGCCGAGGAGCTTGCGGATCACCTCCACGGTCTTCTTGCGCAGCGCGCCGTCGAGTTTCGATGGACGGGCCGCGAGCTGGAGTGCCCACAGGAACGAGCCGCGCAGGCCGGGCGCCTCGGCGTCGGCGAGCGCGCCGATGCGGGTGTAGACCTCGTCCAGGTCGGCGAACGCGCCCATGCACTGGGCGGCGGCGGCCCGGATCTGTTCGGACTGCGCCGCGTCGGCGGCGATGTTGCCCAGCGCTTCGCGCTCCCACGGCAGGTTGGCTTCGATGGCCAGCGCGGCGCGGGCCCGCACGATCTCGGTGAGGTCGGCGCGGGCGACCAGACCGAGCAGGAAGGTGGTGACCTCGGACTCGCGGATCTCGGCCAGGACCTGGACCACACCCTCCGGATCGTCGGAGAGCAGGACGTCGGCGTGCTCGATGATCTCCGCGGTGGCGATGGTGCGCAGGCGGCGGGCGAGGGCGGCGCGCACGGCGCGATCACGCTCGGTCAGGGCGATCAGGAAGCGCTCGCCTGCGTCGCGGCCGCGCTCGGCCTTGAAGGCGCGCGAGGCGAAGCTGGCGGCGGTGCGCAGCGCGGCGTCGTCGTCGCGGGCCAGGCGACGCAGCGACGGCAGGACCTCCAGTGAGCCCATCTCGGCCAGGTAGCGAACCGCGGCGACGACGATCTCGGGCTCGGGATCGGCGGCGAGCAGCGACGCGGCGTCGGCCAGCGCAACCGGCGAGCGGATCTCGGTCAGCGCGGTGAGCGCGGCGGCGGCCTCGCGCGGATCGCCGAGCAGGAGCGGACACAGGCGGTCGGCGGCGCCGACCGAACCCATGCGGCCCAGAGCGGCGATGGCCGCCAGGCGGAGCTCGATGGGTGCGTCGGGCGTGATCAGCTCGACGACCGTTTCCTCGAGGGCGGGGAAGCCGAGGCCACCGGCGGCAGCCGCGGCGGCCGCGACGATCGTCGGATCGGGATCCGAGAGTCGGCGGTGAACGTAGGGCAAGAGCCAGACGTTGCGGAAGCCGCGGCCCATGGCGATGCACAGCTCGCGGCGTTCGTCGGTGGAGTCGACGATGCGGGCCAGCTCGAGCAGCGCCCACGCCGCGCGCTCCGCCACCTCCCAGCGGGCCCCGTAGGCGCGGCCGGCCAGATCACCGAGCAGCCGGTACGCGAGCGCCCGCTGCTTGCGGGTCGGCGCGCCCCGGGCCAGATCGACGAGGATCGGCAGCGCGTCGTCGGGCGTGACGGTTGCCGCCTCGAGCGCGGCGCGGGTCGAGCGAACGTCGGCGGTCCCCATGCCCGCGAGTATCGCTCATCGCCCGTGCGATCAGCTACCAGCAGCTCAGCAACACCGGTCTCACGCCGTCCCCGTCGTCGTCCCCGTCGTCGTCCCCGTCGTCGTCCCCGTCGCCGCGACCGTCGCCGAGCTGCTCCTTGTCGTCGCTGCCCCAGCACCAGGCACAGCCGTCGTTGGTGAGGGCGCAGGCGTGGTTCTCGCCGCCGGCCAGCGCCACCGCCGGGCGGCCGAGCGCGATCGGGTCGGCGGGCAAGAGCCGGTCGTCGCTGCCGGCGCCGAGCTGACCGAGGTCGTTGCGGCCCCAGCACCGGACCTCGCCGGCGGCGTCACGCGCGCAGGTCGACCAGTCGAGCGCGACCAGCTCGACGACAGCGCTCAGGCCGACCACGGTCACCGGCGCCAGGCGATCCATGCGGGTCCCGTCGCCGAGCTGGCCGTCGTCGTTCTGTCCGGCGCACCGGACACTCTGGTCGGCCATGATGGCGCAAGTGTGGTCGCCGCCGACGGCGATCGAGGTGGCGCCGGCCCACCCGGCGACGCGCTGGGGCCGCGGGTGTTGCATGGCGTCGCCCAGGCCGAGCTGGCCGTTGCCGTTCTTGCCCCAGCACCAGGCCTCGTCGCCTGTCAGCGCGCAGCCGACCTGGCCGCCGGCTGCGATCGCCGTCGCCGGCGGCACGTCGGGCACGCGCATCGGCCGCTTCAGCATGGGCGGCCCAGGCTGACCCGCCTCGCGATCGGCGTTTGAGCCCCAGCACCAGACGTCGCCGGCGTCGGTCAGTGCGCAGCCGTGATGCTCGCCGAGCTCGACGGCGATCGCGCCGGCGACATCGAGGACCGGCGCTGGGCGCGAGCGATCGGTCATGGCGTCGTCGCCGAGCTGGCCGCCGCTGCCGCGGCCCCAGCACAGGACGTCGCCTCCGGCGACGGCGCAGGTCGTGTACTCGCCGCCGTCGGCGTCGATGATGTCGGCGGCGCCGCCGACGGGCGCGGGGGTGCCGCTCTTGCCGACGTCCTCGCGGCCGATGTTGCCGCTGGTGTTGTCGCCCCAGCACCACAGGCGGCCGTCCCCGGCGCGGGCGCAGGTGTGATCGCTGCCGGCGGTGATCCACTCGATCGATCCCGAGGTCTCACCGACACAGCGATCGGCGACGTCGGGCGGTCCCTCCCCGCCGTAGCGGCGCGACGAGTGGCAGGTGTCGTCGGAGAAGCTGCACGCGCGGTCGTCCTCGCAGCGGCCGCCGTCGCCGCACTGCTCGTCGGTGTCGCACTCGAAGGCCGGAACGTCGGCGCAGGCGACGAGGACGGCGCCGAGACCGAGCGCGAGGAGCGCACGAGGGAGGGCGGTGGCGGGCGCGCTCATCGGAAGCTCCCGATCAGGACCACGCCGACGCCACCTGCGCCGAGCTCCAGCATCGGTTGCCAGGCCACACCGCGGGGGCGCTCGTCGCGATCGCGGGTGAGGCGCCAGAGGGCGACCGCGCCGGCCGCGGCGCCGGCGCCGAGGGCGACACCGGCCATCACCTGGCGCGAGCTGGCACGCTCGCGCAACACGCGATGACGATCGTAGGTGTCGGCCGCGGTCGCACCGTCGGCGGCGCGCTCGGCCGCGAGCCAGAGGGCGACGCCGCCGCCGACGAGCAGGACCGACGCGCCGGTGGCGGTCACCGCGATCGGGTCGCGCCAGCGCGAGGGCGTGCGGGATCGCGCCGGTGCCGCGGTGACGATGGTGAGGGCCGGCGCGGGTGCCGGCGCCGGCGCGGCGACGGATGCGGGGGCCTGCGGTTCGCATCCCTCGCGTTGCTGGAGGGCGGCGTCGGCCTGCGCGGCCGGCGGCGAGGTGGCGAGGAAGGCGTCGAACATGGCGCGGGCGCGGTCGCAGTCGCCGCGCTTCTTGTGGGCCTGGCCCAGCGCGAAGAGGAACATCGGGCGCGCTTCCCTCTGATAGCCGCGCTCGAAGGCGTCGATGGCCCCGACCAGGTTGCCGCGCTCGTAGCGCTCGAGTCCGACCCGCAGCCAGTCGCTGGCGCCGGGGCCGACGCTGCCAGCGGCGACCTCGGGCACCGGGCCGTCGTCGGCCGACGCCGCCGAGGCCAGCGCCATCACGATCACGATCGCGCGTGTTGGAGTGCGAAGCATGAGTCCCTTCTGGTCACATCGGCGGCAGGGCCGAGTCCGGGTTCCAGCGGCGAGACGACTTCGATGGCGGCTTCGACGACGATTTCGGCCTGGACTTCTTCGACTTCACCGGCGCTGGCGGCGGGTCGCGGGTGACCGATGGCGGGTCGCGGGTGACGGGTGGCGGGTCGCGGGTGACGGGTGGCGGGTCGCGGGTGACGGGTGGCGGGTCGCGGGTGACGGGTGGCGGGTCGCGGGTGACGGCGGGCGGCTCGGCGGAGGAGACGGCTGCCGCTGCCGGTGCGGCTGCGGGTGCCGGTGCGGCTGCGGGTGCGGGTGCGGCTGCGGGTGCAGCTGCGGCTGCGGCTGCGGGTTCCCGTTTCATCACCATCATCACCACCATCACCGCGACCAGCGCCGAGATGATCGCGGCGGCACCGACGGCGATGAGCAGGTGCGAGCTGCGCTGCTGGCGCAGGAGCGCGAGCTCGGCGCTGACCGCCGACACCGCCGAGAGCGCGGCGGCCGGGTCGTTCTGTCCCGATTCGATCGCGATCGACGGCTCGAGCTCGTCGGCGAGGTTGAGGTTGGGCACGGCCTCGTCGTTGACCGCCTGGTTCTCGCCGGTGCCGGTCGCGACCACGGCCAGTCGCGGCGGCGGCGGCAACGGCAGCGCCAGCCGCAGCGGATCGTCGAGCAGCGGCGCGGCGGCGCGCTCGGGCAGGAGCGCGCGCATGAAGGCGCCCAGGTGCGCGGTCGAGATGCTCAGGCCGCGGGCACGCGCGACCTCCTCCAGATCCATCTGCAGGGCCTGGGCGGTGGCGTAACGCTCGGCCGGGTCGCGGCGCAGCGCGCGCGTGACGATGGCCTCCAGCTCGGGCGGGTAGTCGGGTCGGCGGCTCGACGGCGGTGGCGCGTCCTCGTCGACGATCTGGCGCAGCGCCGCGTACTCGTTGTCGGCCGGGAACAGGCGGGTGCCGGTCGAGGCCTCGAACAGCACGATGCCGAGCGAGAACACGTCGCTGCGGCGATCGAGCGGCTCGCCCAGGCACTGCTCGGGCGACATGTACGCGATCTTGCCCTTGAGGGTGCCGGCCCGGGTCTCGGTGGTCCGCCGCTCGGCCTTGGCGATGCCGAAGTCGATCAGCTTCACGCACCCGTCGAACGACACCAGCACGTTCGACGGCGTGACGTCGCGGTGGATGATGCCGAGCGGCGTGCCGTCGGCGGCGGTGCGCTCGTGGGCGGCGTGCAGGCCGGCGGCGGCGCCGATCGCGATGGTGAGCGCGTTCGCCATCGGCATGGTCTCGCCGCGGCGCGCGAGCGTGTGCAGGACCTGGCGCAGATCGACGCCGTGCACATACTCCATCGTGAAGAACAGCGCGTCGTCGCACTGGCCGATGTCGTAGACCTGGGCGACGTTGGCGTGCTGGATCGTCGCCGTCAGCCGCGCCTCGTCGAGGAACATCAACACGAAGTCCTCGTGCTGCGCGTACTGAGGCAGGATGCGCTTGAGCGCGACGATCTTCTCGAAGCCCGAGATGCCGGCGGCGCGAGCGAGGTAGAGCTCGGCCATGCCGCCGGTGGCGAAGCGACGGATGAGCTCGTAGCGCCCGAGCCGGGTACCGGCGGGGAGCATCTCGAGCGTGGGCTTGCGGGTGCGGACCCTGGGTGAGCTGGTGGCCAAGACGCCTCCCCTCGTGCGCGACGTGCGCGCTCACCATCTCTTGTGCGCGTTCGGTGAGCAGCGATCAACGGGGTCGCGCGTTGGTCGGGCAGCTCACCGACGCGGACGCGTGTCGATGGTGCGGGGGCGCTGTCCGGAACGCGGACACGTAGCGCACCTGCTTCACCTCATGTCGGTGATCAGCAGATCACCGAGAGAGACGGGCGGCGGCGCGTGCGACGGTGGCGGCGAGCACGGCCGGCGCCTCCAGCGTCGGATCGTGGCCGCTGCCGTCGACGACGTCGATCACCACGGCCGGCGCTTGGTGCGCCAGCGTACGCGCGATGGCGACGAACTTGGTGTCGTCGGCACCGACGACGACGTGGGCCCGGTCTGCGCGTGCGGTGAGCGCGGGTGCGAGGTCGGGCATGACGCCGAGACCGAGCACGTCGAGCGCCGTGGCCAGCGCGCCGGGATCGAGCCGCGCGCGCTCGGCGTGGCGGCGCGCACGGACCTCGGCGGGCGCGCGCGCTTGCGTGGCGAACGTCGGTTGCTGCTCCCACGCGCTCAGGAACCCCGCCGTGCCATCTCGGCGCAGCTGCGCCGACCACGCCGCATCGGCGGCGCGGCGTGCGGCGCGCGCGTCATCGTCGCCGTCGGGCAACCCGGGGTTGAGCCCGATCAGGATCGCGGCAGCGATGGCATCTCGCGCCAGCAGCCCGAGCGCAAGCCGTGCCCCGAGCGAGTATCCGACCACGATCGCGTCACTCGCCGGTCCCAGGTGAGCGGCCAGCCGATCGATGGTCTCGTCCCAGCTCGCTCCGACCGCCAGCGCGGGATCGTGACCGGGCGTCACCGCCGCGCGCGCCCCGAGCGACGCGGGTAGCGCCGCCTGCACCTCGCGCCACGACGCGGGGGTGTGGGCGAAGCCGTGGAGCAGGACGAGCACGACGCACAGTAGCAGTGCGCCCATCGACTCGGCGTTGCACGGCCGGCTCGGGGCGACCGGGTTCCGCGCAGGGCGACGGGCATGCTTGCCACGGCAACTGCACTCGCCATGCGCACGGGCCTGTAACTGCCAAGGATTCCTGGTCCGACCTGTTGGCCAGGGTCTTGCTCCAGAGGTCGGACCATGGCTCGTGCCCTGTCCGCGTCGTGCCTCGGCGCTTCCGCGCTCTCGTGCGTGTTGCTCTCGTGCTCGTCGTCGGTCGGCGACTTCTCGACGGTCGGTGACGCCGACGCGATCGACGCCTACCTGCGCGGCCTGCCGTACCTGCCGACGCAGGCGCCCGGTCTCGACGAGGGTGAGCGTTCGTCGCCGGCGCGGCAGGGCGACTACCAGTGCACGACCCAGAGCCTGGCCGAGACGCGGCAGTTCGATCGCATCGTCGCCTACGCCGCCAACTCCGACTCGTTGTGGCCGGGCGCGATCGTCGCCGGCGACTCGGTCTACGCCGGCCTGTTCGCGCAGGTCGGCTTCGAGCGCCGGCCGCTCACGGTCTCGGTCTCGCTCGAGAACCTGGCCGGACAGAAGTCGGCCGTGCTCGAGCACCCGACCCTGGCCAGCTACCGCGAGGCGGTCACCCACATCCTCGACAGCGAGCTCGACGGCGCCACGCCGGCCAACATCTCGTCGGAGATCGAGCAGGTCCACTCGCACGAGCAGCTCGCGCTGGCGCTGGGCGCCGAGGTGTCGTGGCTTGGTTCGGCGGCGAGCATCGCGGCCTCATTCGACTTCCAGGAGCAGGACACGCGCAGCCGCTACCTGGTGAAGTTCACCCAGGCCTACTACACGGTCGATCTCGACGCGCCGGCGCGGCCCAGCGACTTCTTCGACGAGCACGTCACGCTCGACGACGTCAAGACCCGGGTCGGCGCGACCAACCCGCCGCTCTACGTCGCGTCGATCACCTACGGCCGAATGGTCGTCTTCACCTTCGAGTCGGCGTACTCGGCCGAGGAGCTCGATGCGGCGCTCGAGTTCGCCTACGCCGGCGGCGTCGACGTCTCCGGCAACGTGTCGGTGACCTACAAGGAGATCATCTCGAGCTCCAAGATCACCGCCTTCATCCTCGGCGGCTCGGGCGGCGAGGCCGCCCGCACCATCGACAGCTACGAGGCGCTGATCGACTTCATCAAGCAGGGCGGCGACTACTCGCGGCAGTCGCCGGGCGCGCCCATCGCGTACAAGCTGGCTTACCTGAAGGACAACGCGCCCGGCCGCATGTCGCTGACCACCGAGTACGACGTCAGCGACTGCGTGCGGGTCAGCCAGCGGGTGAAGGTGACGCTGGTGAACCTGCGGGTCGAGAGCGCCGGCGGCGACAGCGGCCGCGACCTCGAGCTGTTCGGCCGGGTGTGGGCCCACGGCACATCGGCGGCGACGCTGCTCGACAAGAGCCCGAGCACGCACGTGGTGATCAGCGAGGGCACGGCGTGGCCGCAGGGCTCGTTCGCGGCCGAGGCCATCCTCGACGTGCGGCCGGCCCCGGGCGCGTGGATCGAGCTGGGCGCCGACCTCTGGGACTTCGATCCGGTCGGGGCCAACGACGCCATGGGTCGCGAGGTCGCCAACGCCGCCTTCGAGGCCGGCTGGCGCCGCGACGTGACCGTCCTCCTCACCGGCGACGGCGCGCGGCTCGCGGTGACCTTCCGGCTCCAGCCCATCTGATTTCGCGGCGGGAGTGCCGATCCGCAGCGGCCGGCTGTGGCACGATCGTGGACATGCTGAAGCGTTTCCTCATCGTGACGTTGCTCGCCGGCGCGACGCTGGCCGCCTGCGGCGGCAGCCCCAAGGCCGTCGAGGTGAAGGGCCAGGAGACCGAGACGGCCAAGCTGGCCGGCGAGTGGGAAGGCAGCTACGAGGGCAAGGAGTCGGGTCGTACCGGCACCGTGAAGTTCTCGCTGCAGCTCGGCCGCCACACCGCCGAGGGCGAGGTCTTCATGGGCGGCGAGACGCCCCTCAAGATCCAGTTCATCGAGGTCGAGGGCGGCCGCATCCAGGGCACCATCGCCCCCTACACCGACCCCAACTGTTCCTGCGAGGTCGAGACCAGCTTCCTGGGCATCGTCTCCGGCGACTCCATCAGCGGCGAGTTCTCGACGAAGATCGGGGCCACAGGCTCGATCCAGACCGGGAACTGGCAGGTCGTCCGCAAGCAGTAGCCGGTGGCGCTGGTCCACGAGCTCGCGCGGAGCCTCTCGCGCTGCCGGATCACCGGCGCCTGTGGATCGACGAACCGGTGGAGACGGCGGTGGTCGCCGCGCTCTGGCTCGAGCCGCAGGAGCTGCGCCCGCCGGCGCGATCCTGGCGACGCGCCCCAACCGGATCGGGCGCGCATCGCTGGAGGTGCGCCCGATCATCATGATCTCGCTGGGGATCCGGTGACGCGCGGGTGGCGCGGCATGAACCAAAACCGCGATCGGCTGGGCCGGCGGTGGAGCTCTGCGCCCGCTTGGCCCCCCGCTGCGCCGCGCAGGGCCGGTAGCTGTCCGGCCGACCGGACATGAGCATCGTTCACGCGACGTTCGTGGCCGGCCCCCAACATTCTTTGCTGCGCGGGCCGGCGGACGCGTAGCATTTACGCTGTGAGATCTGCCGTTACCTCCGACCTCCTGCGCGATGGCCTCTCGCGCATCCTCGACATCTGGCGCGATCGGTTCGACGGCGCCGCTGACCCGCTGAACGGCGTGCTGCGGCTGCAGCTGAGTGACGCCGCCGGGATGGCGCCGCCGCCGAGCACGCCCGAGGTGCGCAAGATGCACGACGCCATCCGCGCCTACTACGACAACGTCCGCTACGCCATCCTGTCGCCGACGGCGATGGTGTGGGGCACGGTGACCAACGCGCTGCGCGTCGCCGCCGGGGTCGACAGCGTGACCGCGCTCCAACGCCAGGTCTTCGGGTTCTCCGAGGCGTCGTTGACCGCGTTCGTCAAGGCCGCGCACCACGACGCCAACCTGGCCGAGGCGTTGTGCAACGCGTTCCGGCCCATGCCGGCCGCCGACTGCCAGGCGCTGGCGGCGCTGCTCGACATCCACCTCGACGCGCGTCTCGACGCCACCATGGTCCTCGCCGTCGTCCGCGTGCTTGGCAACGAGGGCCCGCTGACCTCGACCGAGGCCCAGGCCGCGCGCACGCTCGAGAGCGCCGGCCTGGTCGGCGCCGCCTTCGCCGGCATCCGCGGCCGCGCGTAGCCGCCTCGCGCTACGGCGTGCAGGTCGCGGGCACGCTGGTGACGCCCGCGCACGATTCGGTCGCCGCGTCGGGGCAGACGCAGCCGGCCGGCGGCTGGTAGGTCGCGCCGTCGATCAGCGCGGCGGTGGCGCTGGCTCCGCCGAAGACGATGGCCTCGTAGCCGCTCCACATCGGCTGGGAGCTGCCCCAGCCTTGGTGGTCGTTGGGGACGAAGGCGCGCGCCGACGGCGCGTTGGTGGTGGGCAGCACGCTCCAGGTCACGTCCGAACCCGAGATGACTCCGATGGAGCCGGTGTTGTACGTCGCGATGTTGCTGTTGTTGCAGGCCGGATTGCGTCCGCCCCAGACCATCACGCTGCGGCCGGTGCGCACCACGAAGGTGTCACTCGGGACCAGGGGAGGCTGCGTGAAGTCGGTGATGTTGGTGCGGACGCCGGTGTTGACGTCGATCAGGTCCAGCCCCTGCGCGGCGCACGAACCGCCGCCGCCGCCCGAGGCGCGACCTCCGCCGTAGAGGAGCTGGTTGTTGAACTCGACGAAGATGTGGCCGGTGCGGACGCCCGCGAAGGTCGCCAGGGCCGTCGACCAGGTCGCCATCGACGGCAGCGCCGCCTTCGTGATGTCGGGGCCCATGCAGTGGCCACCGTTCCAGTGGACGCCGCCGTGGGTGACGATCGAACCGTTGACCACGGCGATGGGGTTCATCCAGCGCGCTTGACTCGGACCGCAGTCGAGCGGGTGCTCGCCGCTCTTGGTGTAGGTTGCGCCGGCGAGGTTGTAGCGGACCACACTCTCGTGGCTCCAGCCGAAGCCAACGTACACGTCGGTGGACGTGGCGATGACGGTGGCTCCTCGCCGGGTGCCGAGCTCGGTGTTGGGTCCCCCGGCCATCCACGTGCCCCACGACGTCGCGGCGCCGCTGTCGTCGAGCAGGAACAGCTCGTTGCCGTCGACGGTGTGGGTGCCTTCCCAGATCGCCACGCGATTTGCGCCAGGTACCTTGGCCCACGAGAACTCGCCGCCGGCCGGGATGGTGAACGGCACCGTCACAGCGCCGTCGGCGGTCCAGGTGTCGGTGACCGGGTTGTAGGCCCGCTCCTGGGTGTCGGTGATGACCAGGAAGCGGTGTCCGGTCCACGCCTGGATGCGGGCCCGTTCCACGGTCCACGGTACCGCCGCCATCGTCACCCAGCCCGGCGACGGCTTGCCGGCGACGCAGGTGCGCGCCCCGCGCACCTCGTAGGCGCAGGCACCGCAGTTGGCCGAGCTGGTCTGCAGATCGACACAGCCGGTGACCGCGCCGCAGTAGGTGAGCCCGGGGCTGCACGTGCCGGTGGCGTCGGTGGGCGCGTCCGTCGGCGCGTCGATGTCAGCCGTGTCGATGATGGCCGTGTCGATGATGGTCGCGTCGATGATCGGCGCGTCGATCACCGTGCCGTCGATGACCGGGGCGTCGATGGCCGCGCCGTCGATCTCGCCGGGATGCTTGTCGGGGATGCTGCAGGCGGCGACCAGCGCCGCGAACCCGACCAGAGACCAGACCAGCCGCGCCGCGCGCATGTTCAGAAGCCTCCACGCACGGTGAGGCCGACCAGATCCGGGCCCACGTGGGGCGTGAACGACACGGCGCCATCGTCGCCGTCCTCGCCGCCGACGGTCGCCCTGGGCGCGCCCAGGATCCACAGCGCCACGCCGGCGCCGACGGCGACGCCGCCGCCGATCCACAGCAGGTTGGCGGTGCCGGCGGCGGACTGGGCGTCGTCGTTGAGGCGCAGACCCTCGTCGTCGTTGCAGACCGTGCCCGGGCAGATGGCGTCGGCGTCGGCCTGCGTGCTCGTGGCCTTCATCCCGAACACCACGCCCCCGGCGATGGCGACGACGCCGACGGCGGCGGCGCCGATCGCGGCCTTGCGCTTGCCGGTGAGGCCGCCCGGCGTCTCGCGCGGTGGCACAGGCGCGTCGGGCGGCGTCGGATCCACCGGCGGCGGCACCACGATGACGTCGTCGGGCGGCGGCTGGACCCGGTCGTCGGGCGGTGGCGGCTCCGGCGTGATGACCTTGAGCACCGGGATCTCGACGCGCTTCTCGTCGCGCTCGCTGGCGACGGCGATGGTGGCGGTCCACGCGTCGGTGCCGCGGGCGCGGGCCACGATCGTGTAGTCACCGCCGTCGATGGGGACCTTGCTGTTCCACTGGCCGTCGATGACGATCTGGCCGTCGCGGCTGATCACCAGGCCGGGGACGCGGGCGGCGTCGGACACCACGATCTCGATGCTGGAGAGCCGCGGCTCGAGCTTCGTGGCCTTGTCGTTCGAGGGGCCGACCAGCGCCTGCTCGATCTTGTCGTCGGAGCTGGCGGCCAACCGCGCGGCGTCGAGAAACGTCGACCACGCCGTGACCAGCTTCTTCTGCGCCTCCTGGCAGGCGGCCAGGTTCATCAGCGTCGACGCGCGCGGCTCGAGCGCCTGGCTGGCCTCGAACTTCTTGCACGCCGCGTCGTGCTCGCCGCGGGTCATCAGGTCCTTGCCCTGCTTGAACGCGGCCTCGGCCTCGGGCCGCCGCGACTTCTGCGCGACGGCGGTGCCCCCCAGGGCGCAGACCAGCGTCGGCACGAGCAGCCACCTGCTTGATTTCCCCATCGCTCGAAGATGCCAGAATTCTCCCCGGGGTTGGTCCGGAGGCTGAGGTATCGTCGAGGTGCGTGAGGCTGCGCGGCCTCGCCTGCGCCTCGCACCCGGGCGTCGGCGCCACGACGAGCCTCGACGCTCATCACGCGCGAGCCGTGATCGCCATGCTACGGTGATCTCATGGTCGACTCGGCGCGTCGGCGAGCCACGTACGAGGACATCCTCGCGGCGCCCGAGCACATGGTCGCCGAGATCATCGACGGCGACCTTCGCCTCTCGCCGCGCCCGGCCAAGCCGCACGCCGCCGCGGCCACCGCGCTGGGAGAGGAGCTCGGTCCACCCTTCAAGCGCGGCAAGGGCGGGCCGGGGGGATGGATCTTGCTCTGGGAGCCGGAGCTCCATCTGGGCCCCGAGGTGCTCGTGCCCGACCTCGCGGGCTGGCGCCGCGAGCGGATGCCGTCGATGTCGAACGAGCTGCCGTACTTCACGCTCGCGCCCGACTGGGCGTGCGAGGTGCTCTCGCCGTCGACCGCGGCGAGCGACCGGGCCCAGAAGCTGCCGATCTACGCGCGCGAGCTGGTGAATCACGTCTGGCTGGTCGATCCGCTGCAGCGCACCCTCGAGGTGCTGCGCCGGGAAGGCGCGCGATGGGTCATCATCGCGGTTCATCGCGGCGACGAGCGCGTGCGAGCCGAGCCCTTCGACGCGATCGAGCTCGATCTCGCGATCCTCTGGGCCGACGTCGTGCTCTGAACGCGCCGCGGCTCAGTGGAAGTACTTGCGCACGAAGTACTTGCGGGTGCCACCGAGCAGGGTCCAGCCGACGACCACGGCGCCGTCGACGTCGACGGCGACGTCCTCGCAGTGGGTGCCGAGCGCGCTGCGGATCCAGATCGGGGCTCCGTCGCCGCTCAGCTTGCGCAGCGCGCAGCCGCCGGCCTCGTCGTAGGCGACGTAGATGGCGCCGGTCTCGGCGTCGATGGCGAGATCAGGACGGATGTCGGCGGCCGAGGCGTAGGTTCGGGTCCACACCTCGGTCAGCGTGGCGTCGTAGCGACGCACCACCAGGCTGCCGGGCGTCCAGCCGGCGACGACGAGCTGGCCGCCGGCAGCGGCGCCGTAGGTCGCCACGCTCGAGATGTAGCGGGCGCCGGCGACGGTGGTGGGCGTGGTCAGCGTGCCGTTGGTCGCGTCGACCTTGCCCAGCCAGGCGGTGTTGCCCGCGAGGCCGCCGGCGATCCACAACACGTCGGCGTCCCAGGTCGCGCCCAGCGCCACGCCCTGCGGGGTGGCGGCGTCGAACAAGTACTCCGGGGTCGCCGAGCCCGCCGGCCAGCGTCCCCACGACATGCGGTCGCCGTGATCGCCGACCAGGTAGGTCCGGTTCATATCGTCGTGGCAGATGCCGTTGCTGCGATCGGTGCCGGCGCCGGCGATGACGTGGCGCGCCGGCTCGCTGGCGAGATCGGTGCCCGAGATGCTGAGGGTGGCGTCGCCGTTCTCCTCACCGGCGGTGGCCACGGTGCGGTTGGGCGCGATCGACACGTCGAGCGAGCGGCGGGTGGCGGGTCCGTAGGTGAACGAGGCCAGCGGTCCGCCCACAGCGCCGTCGACGCGGGCGAGGAGCGCCGACGTGCCCTGGGCGCCGGCGAAGACGATCGAGCCGTCGACGTCGAGGTCGACGCCGTTGGCCTCGTCGGCGATCCCGACGCCGCTGTCACTGGTGATCGCGATCGGGGCGTGGAAGACCGTGGTGGCGGTGACGTTGCGCCTGAGATCCAGCACGCACGGCCCCGTGACGGGACAACCCGAGATGCCCCAGTCGACCAGCGTGCCATCGCCGCCGTCGATGGCGGTGAGCACCACCGGGCCGGCGATGGTGTAGATGAACTCGCACTCGGTGGCGCCCATGCCGCAATCGATGCCGGCGGGCGCGGCCTGGACGCGGCCGTCGATCATGGTAGCGCCGACGGCGAGGTTGGTGACGGTGATGCGGACGCGTGCGCCGGCCAGCCCCGAGACCATGGCCGAGTCGCCGGGGCCCTCGGCCGAGGCCACGGTCACGGTGAACATCTTCATGCCCGAGCTCGATGGATTGAGCTGGGCCGACACCGTGCACGCCGCGCCGCCGGCGAGCACCGTGCCGCAGTTGCTGAGGATGTCGAGCTCGCCGCTGGCCGGCGACACCGTGAAGACCAGGTCGCGGGCGGGGCCGAGGCCGTTGTTGCGCAGGGTCATGAGCGCGGCGTCGGTGTCCCCGGACACCAGCACCGGATCGGGGCCGATGGTGTAGGTGGCCTGATCGAGGACCAGCACCGGGCTGCCGCCGCCGTCGAAGGACGCGTCGGGCGAGGGGACGTCGATGCCCGCGGCGTCGGTGGCGGCGTCGACGTCGAGGGAGCGCGCCTCGTCGTCTCCGCACGCGCCGATGCCGAGCCCGAGCCCGAGGACGAGCGCCGCGAGCGCGGCCGGACGACGACAGATTTCCCCCATCGGTCGCACCATGCCAGAAAAGCGGTCCGTCGGTGGAGTGATAAGCTGCACAGGTGATCGTCTTCCTGGTGCGGCACGCCCACGCCGTCGACGAGACGCCCGGGCTGCCCGACGAGGCCCGCCACCTCAGCGGGCGTGGCCGTCAGGCGGCGCGCGAGATCGGCCGTCGCCTGCGCTGGCACGACTGCACGCCGACCGCGGTGTGGACCAGCCCGCTGGTGCGCGCGGTGATGACCACCGAGCTCGTCGCGGCCGCGCTCGAGTGGACTGGCCCGATCGAGGCGGTGCGCGGGCTGGCGCCAGGTGGCTCGACCCGCGAGGTCCAGGCGGCGCTCGCCGCCCTCGATCCCAGCGGCTCGGTCGTGATCGTCGGCCACGAGCCGTCCCTGTCGGGGCTGGGCGGCGCCCTCACCCTGCGCGACGACTTCCCGGCGCTGCAGAAGGCGCAGGCGGCGCGCATCGACGGCCGCGAGCTGCGCTGGATGTTTCGCTACGACGCCGAGGCGCCGTCGGCGACCTGAGCGCCCCGCGCCCGTGAGCGCTACTTGCCGCGGAGGGCGCGGACGATCTCGTCGCGGACCACCGAGGCCAGGTCGGCGCCACCGGGGCGTGCGCTCGAGGCCACGGGCGCGATCGTCGGAACCGGGCTGTGGGGCGCCGGCGCGCACGCGATCACCGCCTTGGGTGTGCCGCCGGTGCCCCGCGTGCGCAGGTCCTCGGCGATGGCGACGGCGCGATCGGCGGCCCTGCCGATGCCGGCCTTGGCGCGCGCGGC
>SXJR01000610.1 GCA_005779305.1 Myxococcales bacterium | reverse complement strand
GCCCATCAACGACGACGATCCCGATCAGCGCAGCGTCGACATCACGCTCGTCCCCGGCGACTGGTGACGACGTGATCGTGGTCTGGTGACCGCCACGGCGACCTGGTGCTCCGGTGATCGCCGCGGCGATCTGGTGATCCGGTGATCGCCACGGCGATCCGGTGATCCGCCCGATCGCTCCCGGGGCGATCGCGGCCGGCCCCACGTCGCCTCACTGCCACCACCACCACTCCGCAGACTCGCGCTGGCGGCGGAGATCGAACACACAAGTCCCGCCGCTCGCACGTCTCTGCGGTGCCCTCAGGTCTGACCCGTTTCGATCGCAATGCCTCGCGCTACCCCGTCGTGACCGCGGCGTGAAGCTGTGGCAGGCGGTGCGCGCGATCAGCGCGCGCACCGCCTGCCAGGGCAGGAGCACGTCGCCGCGGTCGGCGGCGCGCACGGCCTCGGCGAGATACGCGGCAGGGTCGATGTCGTGCAGCTTCGCCGTCTCGAGAGCGTGTACAGCGTCGCGGCGACCTGGGTCCCGAGGCGGGACTTGGATCCGTAGTGGTTCTTGTGGCCGACGACGGGGCCGCGGATCGCGCGCTCGGTGGCGTTGTTGTCGAGCGGGCCAGCACCGCCGGCGCGCGCACAGCGCGCAGCTCGGCGAGTCGGCCGACGTCGCCGTCGGCGTCGCGATCGATCTGGTCCATTCGAGCCCGCGCTGCGCGTCGGGATGGTCGGGAAGCGCCTCTTCGAACTTGCGGAACACGTGGGCCCAGCAACCGGCGAGCACGATGCCCGGACCCTCGCGGGCGCCGGCCTCGTGGGTCTTGAGCGCGTCGCAAACGATCGTGCCGTGGAAGTTCCCGAAGAGGGCGCCAAAGGTCGCCGCGCTCTTGTCGTCGCGGATCCGATGCACCACGACGCCCGGCGCCGTCAGGCACCACATCTGCCACGGCTTGGTCGCGCCGCTTCCGAGGCGCGGCCAGCCGGTCTGGTCGAGGCCGATCACGAGCTGCGCTTCACCTCGACGACGCGGTAGCTGGCCTCGACGACGTCGATCATCTCCGAGGTCTCGAACTGGTCGGCCATCTCAAGCTAGCGGGATTGCGAGTCTGCGCCCTCGGTGGTGGGGCCTTGGAGGCGTGGTGGGGCCGGCCGCCCGAGAGGCGGATGGTGTCGGTCGTGCGTCGTGCCGCAGCTCCACGCGTGGAACCGCCCGGGTGGATCGATCCGAGATCCCCGATGAAGCAGGGCGTGCCGCGTTCATCCCAAGCGGAGGCCCCGACGCGCGCACCGACACCATCCGTCCTCGAAGGGCAGGCCCCACCGCGCCGGCCGCGATCGCCCCGGGAGCGATCGGGAGAATCACCGGATCACCGTGCGCCGTGCGCCGTGCGCCGTGCGCCGTGCGCCGTGCGCTTTGCTCCTCAGTGGATGCCGCGGCCCTGGACGACGGATTCCGGATTCTCGATGCCGAGGGAGCGGACGGCCTCGGTCCACATGTCGTCGGGCTCGAGGTCGAAGATGAGCGAGGGGTCGATGTCGGCGTGCAGCCACGAGCCGCGCGCCATCTCGCCGGCGAGCTGACCGGCGGCCCAGCCCGAGTAGCCGAGCAGGAGCCGGATGCGGCCCGGCGGCTGGCTGGCCAGCGCCCGCAGGCGCTCCGGCGACGTCGAGAGCGCCACGCCGGGTGCAACCGCGGTGGTGCCGGGTCCGGTCATGCCGGCCACCGGCTCGTGCAGCACCCAGCCGGTGGTCGGGCTGACCGGCCCACCCGACCAGACCACGTCATCGGCGCCGCCCCGCCACGCCATCTCGAGGCTGGTCAGCAGCTCGGCGGCCTTGATCGGGCTGGGCTGGTTGATCACCAGCCCGAACGACCCCTGCTCGCTATGCTCGATCATCAAGACCACCGCGCGGGTGAAGTTGGGATCGAGGAGCTGGGGCATCGCGATGAGCAGCCCCGGCGCAAGGTTGGATTCGTTCACGGACACCAAGAGTGTCCCAGAGGGCCGCGCCCCCGCCAAGCCGTATTCCCCGGCAGCGTGATCAGGTCTTCTTGATGGTCAGGCGGCCCTGCAGCTCCACCCCGGCCTTGGCCGAGTCGTCGGCCTCGGGTGCGCCGATGCCGAAGTCGAAGCGCGAGAACGGCTGGGTGAACTCGACGGTGACCGAGTCGGCGGTCGAGGCGGTCACGGTGAAGCCGAGGGGCCAGACCTTCTCCACGCCGTGGATGCTCACGGTGGCGTCGGCGGTGTAGGCGGCGTCGCCGGCCTTCTTGACGTTGGCGATCTTGACGGTGGCGGTCGGGAACTTCGTGGTGTCGAGGTAGTCGGGGCTGCGCAGGTGGGCGTCGCGTTTCTCCTTGCCAGTCGCGAACGCGGCGGCATCGACCTCGATCTCGGCGGTGCCGCCTTCGAGGTTGGCGGGATCGAAGCTGGCCTTGGTCACCTTCCACGTCGAGAACAGGAGCTCGACCTTGCCCTTGGCGGCGTCGTTGTGGTCGGCGACGACCTTCAGGAAGTCGGCAGCCGGTTGGGGGTCGGGCGCGGCCGAACCCGAGCCCGACGCCGCGGCCGAACCCGAGCCCGACGCCGCGGCCGAACCCGAACCCGAGGCCGAACCCGAGGCCGAACCCGAGGCCGAACCCGAGGCCGAACCCGAGGCCGAGCCGGTGCCCGACTCTTGCTTTTTCTTGCAGCCGGCGACGGCGAGGCCGAGGGCGAGAATGACGATGCTGAGCTTGTTCATGGTGCGTTGCTCCGGACGAGTACGAGGGACACGTGGATGGGGATGCGATCGGAATCGAACGAGTCGTGGTCGACGCGCAGCGCGCTGCCGCTCACGGTGATGGCGAAGTCGGCGGCGACCAGCAACGCGACCGCCTCGGCGGGCAGGCCCAGGCGCGCACGGGCGGCGGCGTCGGTGGCGCGCAGGTTGCCGGTGACCTCGACGGCGAGCGACTCGCCCATGAAGTCGAGGGTGGCCTGGCTGCGGAAGGCGAGCTGATGCGGACCGTCCTGGCGCGCGGCGACGAGGCGACCGAGGCGCAGAGTGAAGCGCGGGAAGCGATCGACGTGGAGGTACTCCTCGCGGGCGTGCTGGCTACGCAGCTTGATGCCGGTGTCGACCACCGAGGCGTCGACGACGATCTCGGACCCGGTCGGCCGGGTGAGATCGCGCGGATCACCGCTCCACGCCCCGGTGATGGCGCGGGCGAAGCGGGCCTCGAAGCGCTCCTCCCCTGCCTCGACGCTGGCGGTGACCGCGGTGCCGGCGTGGGCGATCACCTCGTAGCGGCCGGCCGGCAGGTCGAGGCCGCCCTCGATGCCGCTGGTGGGCGCTGCCGCGGTCGCACCCTCGGGCAGCGCCTCGCGCCCCCCGTCGGGGCCGAGGCCGCCGGCGAAGGCCCAGACCGGCACCGCCAGCGGCAGCGCTGCGACCCCCCACAGCGCCAACCGCGCCGCGCCGGCCCGGCCGCGCTTGCGCTCCCGTCGCCCGAGCACGAAGCCGGCGACCGCGATGGCGCCGCAGAACCCGGCGAGAACCGCGCAGAGCTCGAGGCCGATCCACGGCGGTCCGCCCGGCGCGACTCGCCAGCCCAGATCGGGATCGGGCACGTAGAAGCGCTTGCTGGTCGCCGTGTAGACGTTGCCCGAGCCCTGCACGAACCAGCGCACCATCGCTGCCGAAAGCGCGGCGACGGCAGGGGTGGCGGACCAGAGCGGATGCACCGCCCCTTCCTAGCTGCCCCGGCGGCCCGGCGCCAGGTCCTCCGGTCGGACAGATTGTTCGGCGGGCTGCTGGAATGTCAGCGGGTCTGGGGCTGGTTTTCCGGCGGCGGCGTGGCCGGAGGATTGATCACGAACATCGGATCCTCGAAGCCCAGCTGCTTGGCGACCTTGCGGAACAGGGCCGCGCCCAGGGTGAACCCGAAGCCGGTGATGACCGCGCGCGCGAAGAGATGCATCCCCAGATCGTAGCGTACGATCGGCGACGTGGCCGCTTTCCAGGACGACCGCCAGGCCCTGATCGCCGAGGTCATCCGGCGCGAAGCCGAGCGCGGCGAGCGATTGGTCGCGGTGGTGCGCGCGCTGATGCACACGTCGGCGCTGGTCATCGCCATGTTCGTGCTCTGGCTCATCGAGCTGCCTCCGATGTGGCGCGGACTTCGCGGCGGCCTGGCGATGATGGCGCCGTTCGTCATCGCGCTGACCTGGGGCTGGGTGTGGTGGGTGACTCGCCGGCCCTACCGGCGGCTGTACGGCGTCATCAGCGTCACCGGCGATGTGCTCAGCCTGGCGGCGGCCATGGCGGCGGCCTCGGTCCTCCTCGGAGGCGCCGGGGCCACGGCCAACGTGCTGGGCGCGACACCGCCGCTGCTCGGCCTCTTCTTCGTGGTCGCCGCCGCCGGCCTTCGCCACGATCCGGTGCTGTGCGTGCTCAGCGGCGCGCTGGCCATCGTCGCCTTCGCGGTCGCGGTCGCCATCGCGCACAGCCGCGCCGAGCTGGCCGTGATCGACGCCGACATCGGCTTCGTCGCCAGTCCGGCCATGTGGGCCGGGCGCGGGCTGATCGTCGGCTTCGTGGTCGCGCTCTCGGCGATGGCCGCGCGCAACTCGCGGCGCATGGCGGTCACGGCGGCCACGCTCGTGGCCGAGCGTGGCGAGCTGGTGCGCACCTTCGGCCGCTACGTCGATCCCGAGATCGCCCGCGGCGCCATGGCGTCGGACGCGCCGCCCGAGACGCGTGAGGTCAGCGTGCTGTTCACCGATCTACGTGGCTTCACCTCGCTGACCGAGAGCCTGCCGCCAGGCGAGTTGCTCACCACGCTCGACAGCTACTACGGTGCGCTGGTGCCGCCGGTCTACGCCGAGGGTGGCATCGTCAACAAGTTCATCGGCGACGCGGTCATGGCCACGTTCGGCGCTCCGCTGGCGCAGCCCGATCACGCGGCGCGGGCGGTGGCGGCGGCGCGTGGCATGGTGACGAGCATCGAGGCCCTCAACCGCGAGCGCGCGGCGCAGGGCAAGGCGCCACTGGTGATCGGCGTCGGCATCGCCACCGGACCGGCGGCGGTGGGCCGGCTCGGTCCCGAGAACCGCGTCGAGTACGGGGTCATCGGCGACACCGTCAACCTGGCGGCCCGGCTCGAGCACATGAACAAGGAGCACGCGACCACCATCCTGTGCGACGAGGCCACCGCCGCCGCGCTCGGCGACGAGGCCCGGCGGCTGGGCGAACTGCCGGTCCGGGGCAAGGCGGCGCCGGTGGCAGTGTTCACGCTGAGGTAGGAGGCCGAAAGGAGCACTATAGTGCAGCGAACCATCGTGCTGTCGACGGAAGACAGACGAAGTTGGTAGGGGGCGGCCGGACGGCCGGTGATACGTTGCAGCGCGCCGCGGGAAGAGGGGAAGCGACTCGCGGCGAACAATCAGCTCGGCACCGGAGGGACCATGCGACGTATTTTGGCCCGCGCGCGTACCTGCGCTCCGTTCCTGTTCGCCCTGACCGTGGCCGCCTGCGGCCCCAGCATGTCGGGAGGCGACGACGACGGTGACGACGACGGCACCTCGCCCGACGCCGGTCAGCACACCGGCGGCGACGGCGGCGAGACCGCTACCGAGCAATGCAAGAAGATGGATCTCATCTTCGTCGTCGACGATTCAGGCTCGATGTCCGAAGAGCAGTCGAACCTGGCCTCCAACTTCCCGATGTTCGCCAACGTGCTCAACAGCTACACCATCTCGACCGGCGAGCAGCTCGACTACCGGGCCGCGGTCACCACCACCGGCGTGACCGCCAGCGGCGTCCAGACCCTGCCGCCGCCGTTCTCGATGAGCATCCCCTTCAACCAGACCGGCCAGGACGGTCGTTTCCGCATGGTCTCGGGCATGCCGCGGCCGTGGCTCGAGCGCACCGACCCCAACATGGCCACGACGCTCGCGTCGGCCGCCAACGTCGGCACCAGCGGTCCCGGCCTGGAGATGCAGCTCCGCGCCATGGAACTCGCCATCCAGCCCGGCACCAACCCCGGCTTCGTCCGCACCGACGCCCTCCTCGGCATCATCATCCTCACCGACGAGGACGACTGCAGCTTCCGCCAGGCCAGCGGCATCAACATCAACAGCCTCAATGGCTGCGTCGGCACGCCTGGCATCCCGGCGCCGGCCGACTTCCTGGCCCCACTCGATCAGGTGAAGGGCGACCGCGGCCGCTGGGCGGCGGCGGTGATCGCCGGCCAGACCGCGTGCACGTCGAGCTTCGGCGACGCCGTCGAGGGCGTGCGCCTCAAGCAGTTCCAGCAGGCCTCGCCGCAGAACGTGGTGTTCGGCGACATCTGCGCCGGCAACCTGCAGGGCGCGCTGACCCAGGCCCTCGATTCGTTCCAGGCCGCGTGCGATAACTTCCCGCCTATTGACTGACTTCAGCGGACGCGAGGTCGTGATCACCGGCGCGAGCGGCGGCCTCGGCGCCGCCGTCGTCGCCCAGTTCCTGGCCCGCGGCGCCATCGTGCGCGCGCCGATGATGGAGGCGATCGCGCCGCCGCATCTGGCGGTGGCCGGCGTGCACGCGACGCCATCGATCGACGTCGGCGACGAGGCCGCGATCCGCGACTGGTACGCGGCCCAGCCGCCGCCGTGGGCGTCGATCCATCTGGTCGGCGGCTTCACCATGGCACCGATCGGCAAGACCTCGCTCGCCGACTTCGATCGCATGATGTCGATGAACGCGCGCACCTGCTTCCTGGCCTGCCGCGAGGCGGTGATCGCCATGCGCCGCGGCGCCGCTGGCGGCCGCATCGTCAACGTCATCGCGCGGCCGGCGATCACGCCGACGGGCGGCATGATCGCGTACGCCGCCTCGAAGGCCGCAGTCGCTTCGATCACCCAGTGCCTGGCCGCCGAGGTGCTGAACGAGCGAATCTGGGTCAACGCGGTGGCGCCGTCGATCAGCGACACCGCAGCCAACCGCGCCTCGATGCCCGACGCCGACTTCGACCGGTGGCCCAAGGCCGACGAGCTGGCCCACGCCATCGCCGACCTGGCGAGCCCCGCCAACAGGCTGACCTCGGGTGCGCTGGTGCCGCTGTACGGGATGTCCTGACCTCGCAACTGGTCGTGCGCGCACCACAATCAGACCGCTGATCCGCGCCGGCTTCGGCCCCGTAACTTCAGGGTCCTCGTCACGTAGATCGAGGTACCTTTGCGAAGAACAGGAGCCGCGTTGCGCGACACCCGTACCCCCGATCTCGATCGCTACCCCGAGCTGCACAGCCGCTGGAACCGGCGCACGTTCATCCAGGGCGCCGCCGCGGGCACCGCGCTGCTGGCCCTGGGCGGCGCGCTCTATCGCCTCGCTGGCGATGATCTGACCCGCGCCGCCCGCGCCGAGGCGCGCAAGGACGGCAGACCGCGCCTGCCACCGGGCCAGCGCGTGATCCGCCAGCTCCGCAACATGGGTGGCGACGAGGGGCCGGGCGACGTGAAGAGCTTCCGCCTGCGCGTGCACGGCGCAGTCACGACGCCGTTCGAGCTCGACTATGCGGCGCTGCTCAAGCTGCCGCAGGCCGAGCAGTCCTCGGACGTGCACTGCGTGACTGGCTGGTCGCGGCTCGATGCGCTGTTCAAGGGCGTGCGGGTGTCGACACTGGCCGAGAAGGCCGGCGTCAAGGGCGACGTCCGCCACGTCATCTTCGAGAGCCACCACGGCTACACCGCCAACGTGCCGTTTCCGGAGGCCACCGCGCCCAACGTGATGGTCAGCTACCGCATGGACGGCAAGCCGTTCGCGATCGAACACGGCGCGCCGGTGCGCGCGATCGTGCCCGATCTGTACTTCTGGAAGAGCGCCAAGTGGCTCACCGGCGTCCGCTTCGTCGTGCGCGACGAACCCGGCTACTGGGAGGTGCGCGGCTACCACAACCACGCCGACCCCTGGGCCGAGGAGCGGTACGGGTGAGCGACGCGGCAGCGTCCGATCCTGAAGGCTCGGCGTGGATGGCGATCAAGAAGCGGTGGCGCAGCTGGCTGCGCGCCGTGCACCGCGACGCCGGCTACCTTGCCGTCGGTCTCACCGTCATCTACGCGGTGTCGGGGCTGGCCATCAACCACATCGCCGACTGGGATCCCAACTTCGTCAGCTACACCCGCGAGCGCACGATCGCGCCGATCGCGGCCGAGGTTCCCGACGACGTGGCCATCGCGGAGGCGACGAAGGCGCTGGGCGTGGGCCCGCCGCGCTCGACCTACCGCGCCGGTGACGAGATCCACCTCGAGTTCGACGACAGGAAGCTGGTCGTGTACGGCGACAGCGGCACGGTGATCGAGCAAGGTCGCTCGTCGCGCTTCTTCCTGCGCGTCGCCAACTGGTTGCACTACAACCGGGGCAAGAAGGCATGGACCTACGTCGCCGACATCTACGCGCTGCTCCTGCTCTACCTGGCCATCTCGGGCATCTTCATGATCAAGGGCAAGAAGGGCTTCAAGTGGCGGGGCGCCAGCATGGTCGCCCTGGGCGCGGCGGTGCCGCTCATCTACGTGGTGTGGTCGGGTGGACCGTCGGCGTCGAACCGGGCCGCCCTCGAGGCGGCGCGCACGGAGGCTCGACCATCAGCGCCCGCACCGGCAGCCGACGAACCGATCGAACGCATGCCGGTGCGCATCCCGCCGCCCGTGACGCCGCCCGCACCCGCGCCGCCCTGACGGAGGCTCCGTGAGCCTCGCCGCCACGCCGGCGGTGTTGCGCGCGGCCTCGGCGCTCGGCGACGGCCCGGCGCTGATCTTCGACCTCGGCGTGATGAAGGCGCGCATGGCCACCGCACGGGTGGCGGCGCACGAGGCCGGGGTCGCGCTCCTCTACGCCGTGAAGGCGTTTCCCGAACCGCTCGCGGTCGCCCTCGCGGCCGAGCACCTCGACGGCCTCGACGTCGCTGGACCCGAGGAGCAGCGCGCCGCGCTGGCGCTGCCACCGACGACGATCTCGGTGACCTGGCCCGGTGATGTCGATGTCGGGTTGCTCGCCCGGCTGGCCGCGCGCCACCAGGTGACCGCGGTGTGCGAGAGCGCCGCCCAGCTCGCTGCCACCGCGTCGATCGGCGGCGTCGCCGATCGTCTCCGGATCGCGGTCCGGCTCGCCGCCGGGGACGACAGCCGCTTCGGCGTCGCCCCCGAGGAGCTCGGAGCGCTGACCAGGGTCGCCGGCGATCGCGTGCGCGCGCTGCACGTGCACGGCGGCGCGCTGGCGACCTCGCCCGCGACCATCGCCGAGCGTGCGCGTCGCGCGATCGCGGCCGCCGCGGCCGCCGGCCTCGCCCTCGAGCAGCTCGATCTGGGCGGCTCGCTGCATGGCTTCGTGCTCGGACAGGCGACCTCCGGGCAGTCGACGCTCGCCGAGGCGCTGGCCGCCGCGCGCGCCGCGGTGCCACCGCATGTGCGCCTGGTGTTCGAGCCAGGCCGGCTGTGGACCGAACACGCCGGATTCGCCTGCGGGCGCGTACTCGCCGCGCGCGAGCGCGACGGCCGCCAGGTACGTGTGCTCGCGCTGTCGCGGCTGTGCCATCTGCGCTGGTCGACACCGAAGCTGGTCGCGCCGCCGCCGCGACCGGGGGAGCCGCGCACGGCGGTGACGCTGCTCGGCGCCACCTGCTGCGAGGACGACGTCATCGCCGACGCGCTGGTGCCGCCCGATCACCTGGCCGCGCTCGAGGTCGGCGCGCGCGTCGTCCTGGCCGGCGTCACCGGCTACGCCGCCGGCTGGAACCGCGCCTTCGCCGGTGTGCCGGCGGCGCACGTCATCACGGTGGCGTGAGTCACGCGTCTCGCGCGAACAGCCAGCCGAACAAGGCCGCCGCCGCCGCGCCGCCGACGAGCTGGGCGCCGATGAAGCCGGGCACGTCGCCCGGCCGGATCCCGGCGAAGGTGTCGCTGGCCGCCCGCGCGATCGTCACGGCCGGATTGGCGAACGACGGCGCCGCCGTGAACCAGTAGGCCGCGACGATGTACGCCGCCACAGCGAACGGCGCCACCGACGGCCGGGTGCGCGAGACCGCGATGACCACGCCGACCAGCCCGAAGGTCGCGACTGCCTCACTCAGGAGCAGCGGGAAGCCGTGCCGCGGCGTCGTCGACCAGGTCACCGCGTCGAGATCGAACATCAGGTTGGCCAGGACCGCGCCGCCGAACCCGCCGGCGATCTGGACCACCGCGTACTGCACCGCGTCGCCCGCGGGCAGCTCGCGACGTGCCGCCAGCGTCGCGCTGACGATCGGGTTGAAGTGCGCGCCCGAGATCGGGCCGAAGGTCAGGATCAGCGCGATCAGCGCGCCGCCGGTGGCCAGGGTGTTGGCGAGCAGCGCCGTCGCGCCGTCGCCGCCGGCAAGCCGCGCGGCCATGATGCCCGAGCCGATCACGGCGGCCACCAGGAGCGCCGTCCCCACGGCCTCGGCGACCAGCCGCCGGCCGAGCGTCATGGGCGACCTGTCATGAGTGAGATCTCACGCGGCTTGCGATGGTGTATCACGATGGGCGCGATGTCATCGAGCCTGCTGTTCCTGTGCGTCGCCAACTCGGCCCGCTCGCAGATGGCCGAGGGCCTGGCCCGGCGCCTGTTCGGCCGGCGCGTGCGCGTGCAGAGCGCGGGCAGCATGCCGAGCCGGCTCAACCCGTACGCGATCGGGGCGATGGCCGAGCTCGGCATCGATCTCGCGTCGCACCACAGCAAGTCGGTCGAGGAGATCGACGCCGCCAGCGTCGGCACGGTGATCACCCTGTGCGCCGAGGAGGTCTGCCCGGTGTTCCTGGGTGCGGCGCCGCGGCTGCACTGGCCGATCCCCGACCCCGCCAGCGACGATCCAGCGCTCACCGCCGACGAGCTGCGCGTACGTTTCCGCCAGGCCCGCGACGTCATCCTCGCTCGCCTGGTCGCATACGCCGCGACCGTCACGCCGCCCGGGGTCGAGCTGCGAGCGGCCCGCGACGACGACCGCGCCGCGATCGACGCGTTGCTCACCGCCGCCGATCTGCCGCTCGACGGCGTGGCCGATCAGTTCCCGCAGGCGTACGCCGTCGCCACCCGGGCCGGCGCGATCGTCGGCTGCGCCGGCCTCGAGCGCCACGCTGACGACGCGCTCCTGCGCTCGGTCGCCGTCGCCCCCGCCGCGCGCGGTTCGGGTCTCGGCGTCGCGCTCACCGCCGACCAGGTCGAGGCCGCCCGCCGCGGTGGCGCGCGCGCCGTGTACCTCCTCACCACCACGGCCGCGGACTTCTACCGCCGCTTCGGCTTCCGCCCGTTCGCGCGCGCCGCGCTTCCCGCCGCCGTCGCCGCCTCGCCGGAGGCCGCCAGCGCCTGCCCGGCCTCGGCCGAGTGCATGGTCCTCACCTTCGGATAGGCTGCGTCCTTCGCGCCCGGTGCCCGCAGCCATGGTCGGGATCTCGGTCTCGGGCATGAAGTCGCGCGTGCAGCGCGGCCGGGCCCAGCTCCGCCCGCTGTTCGAGGATTGCTGCCTCATCGCCGTCGACGCGCGCGGCAAGGTCACCGGCTACGAGCCGCACCCCCGCCCACGGTGCGGTGGCTGCTGAGCACCGGGCCCCCGGCCATCAGAGCCATGTCGACAGCCGGCGCGCGGTCACCTGCAGCGTCGACGTCGCGAACAGCTCCACGCGAAGCCAGCGCACCTCGCGGCGAACGTCCTTGACGTCGCGCTCGCCGGGCCAGCGCGCGAGGTACTGCTCGTAGGCGAGCACGGCGTCGGCCAGGCGGCGAGCGGCGATGTGGAGGCGCGCGCTGCGCAAGACAGCGAGGGGCGCCACCCGCGAACGTGGATGGTCGGCGACGAGCCGCCGGTAGCGGGCCAGCGCGCCGTCGCCATCGCCGCCCGCCTCGAGGCAAACGCCAGCGTTGTAGAGCACCTGGTCGGCGAGCTCCGAGTCCGGATCGACGGTCAGCGCGCGCTCGTGCGCCGCCGCGCAGGCCAGGTACTCGCCGGGGTCGCCCCGGTCTCGGGCCAGCTGCTCGTGGCGCTCGGCGTCCTTGCGATGCCACTGCACCTCGATCCGGACGAGGAGCTCGGCGAGGTCCTCGTCGCGCTTCAGGAACACGGGGTCGGCGCGCAGCTTCCGCACCCAGACGATCATCTCGTCGTAGCGCTCGAGGCGGACGAAGGTGTCGAGCAGGAGGTTGGCGGCGTAGAGGGCGACCTCCTGGTCGCGCTCTTGTTCGAGGATGGCGACCCAGTCGGGCAACGCCGCCTCGAGGTGGTTGAAGCGCCGACGAGTATTGGCGCGCAGGAAGCGCGCCGAGGCGACGCGCTGGCCGTGCTCACCGGGGACCGCAGCGAGATACGCATCGACGGCGGCGATGAGCCGCTGGCCCTCGGCGTCGATGGGCCGCGGGTTCGGCGGACCCGGCCGGGCCCAGTCGTCGCCGACGTCGACCCGGGCGCGAGCCGGGACCACCGAGGCCGGCCTCTCGAGGATGTCGGTGAGGACCTTCCAGGCGAGCTCCTCCTTCGAGGGCTCACCCGCGGCGGCGGCCGGGGCCGCGACCAGCACCACCCACGCGGCCAGAGCAGCGAGCGCGCGCATGGCGGTGAGACACCGCCCGCCGCGAACGGTTTCACGTCTCAGGACCGGGTGCCGCGGACCTCGACGACGCTCTTGCCGCCGCCGACGGCGCGCACGGCCACCGACGCGGCGACCCGGTCCTCGAGCTCGGCGACGTGCGAGACGATGCCGACCTGGCGGCCGCCGGCACGCAGGGTGTCGAGCACGCCCAGCGCCGCGTCGAGGGTGGCGGGATCGAGCGACCCGAAGCCCTCGTCGATGAACAAGGTCCGCACCTCGACATCGGCGGCCGCCATCGAGGACAGCCCGAGGGCCAGGGCCAGCGACACCAGGAAGCTCTCGCCGCCCGACAGGCTGTTGACCGCGCGCGCATCGCCGCCCATCTCGCGATCGACGACGTGAAGCTCCAGATCCAGGCCCGGCACACGCTCGAGCTGGTAGCGCGGCGCGAGCTGATCGAGGTGGTGGTTGGCGGCGGCGAGCAGCGCATCGAGCGACAGGCTCTGGGCGAAGTTGCGCAGCTCCTTGCCGTCGCCGGACCCGATCACCGCCGAGAGCTGCTCGTACGGTCGCGCGATCACCTCGTGGGCGGCGGCGGCGGCGACGGCCGCGACCCGGCGCGCGCGGGCGGCGTCGTCGGCCTGGCGGGCCAGCTCGAGCGCGCGCAG
>SXJR01000609.1 GCA_005779305.1 Myxococcales bacterium | reverse complement strand
CTCGAGCCGGCACGCGCACCCGCACCGCCCCGACCCCCGCCGCCGGCGCGCGATCCGCCCGGCGTGGCGTCAGCACCGCCACACGACGCCGGGGTGGCGGCTCCGCCGGCCTCGCGCGTGGAGGCCGTCCACGATCCGTTCGCGAGCGCGGTCCACGATCCGTTCGCAGCCGATTGACCCCAGCTTTCCGTGGGGTTGGCGAGCCGGCGGGGCTCCGACGCCTCGACGGGCGCGGCGACCTAACCCGTCGATCCGGCGCGGGGTCAGAACCACATGCCGCGTCCGCTCTGCCTCGCCACCTTCGCGCTCGCGGCCGCGTGCTCGTCGCCACCCTCCGACGAGGCCGATGACGCCGGTCCCGACGCGGCGGCCGATCCTGGCTTCGTGGCCGAGCTCGATCGCCTGGTCGCCCCCCACGTCGACGCCGGCGGCTCCGCCGGCAAGGCGGTCGGTCTGGTCGTGGTAGCGGTGGGATCGCGGGCGCGCCTCGTCGCCGGCTACGGGGCGACGGCGATCGGTGGGCCGCAGCCGGGGCCGGACACGTACTTCGAGATCGGCTCGGTGACCAAGGTGTTCACCGGGCTCCTCCTCGCCCGCGCGCTCGATCGCGGGACCGTGGCGCTGGCCGATCCGATCGACCCGCAGTTCCCGGCCGGCGCGCCGGACTGGAACGGGCAGGCCATCGCGCTGGTCGATCTGGCGACACACTCCTCGGGGTTGCCGGGCATGCCCGACAACCTGCATTCATCGGATCCGCAAAACCCGGGCGCCGGTTACACGACGCAGGATCTCTCCGACTTCATGGCCAGCCACGTGCTCGTCGCGGCGCCGGGTTCGACCCTGCGGTACTCCAACCTCGGCGCCGGCACGCTCGGCCACGTCCTGGTCCAGCGCATGGGCGCCGCGAACTACGAGGCGCTGGTGAGCGCCGAGCTCGCCGGCCCGCTCGCGATGTCCGACACGATCATCGCCGTGCCTGACGCCGATCGGGCGCGCGTCGCGACTGGTCATCGCGATGCCGTCGCCGCAGCCGCCAACGTGATCGGCGAGCCGCTGGCCGGCGGCGGCGCCCTGCGTTCGACCGGCGCGGACATGTTGCGCTTCGTCGACGCCGCGCTCGGTCGCGGCGATCCGTCGGTGGTGGCGGCGTGGACGCTGGCGCTGGTCCCGCAGCGGCCGTTCCCGATGGGGACCGATGGTCAGCTCGGGCTCCTGATCGCGCGCGAGACCAACAACGGCCGCTTCCAGTACCACAAGAGCGGCCAGACCGCCGGCTTCTCCTCGTTCGTCATCTTCACGACCTCGCCACCGGCGGCGGTGGTGGTGCTCGCGAACGCCAGCGAGCTGGCCGAGAGTCGAGCGCTCGAGACGCTCGCCCGTGAGGTCCTCGCCTTGCTCGACCGCTGAGCGTCCCCGCCTCAGTCTTCGTCGAGGGCGTCGTCGAGAGCCTTGGCCAGGCGCTCGGCGTCGGCGGGCGTGAGCTTGCTGGTGCCGAAGGCCTGATCGGCCTGATCGACCAGCGCCATCATGCGGGCCTCCTCGACCGACATGCTCGACGCATCGCTGCGCAGCCAGTCGTCGATCTCCTCGGTCAGCCGCTTCTTGCGTGCGTCGGGCCCGCGCTGCTCGCCGTCGACCGGCTTGTGGCGTCGGTACGACACCGTGCCGTAGGCCTGGGGCAGATCGCCGCGGAACTCGGCCATGGTCTGGTAGCGCTTGGCCGGATCTTTGGACATGGCGCGCAGGACCACGCGCTCGGCGCCCTCGGTGATCTCGCGGTGGGGGGCGAACTCGCGCGGGGACGGCACCGGCGCGTTGATGTGCTTGTGCAGGACCTCGCTGCCGGCCTCGGCCTCGAAGGGCGGCCGGCCGCAGATCATGTCGAACAGGATCACACCCAGCGAGTAGATGTCGGTGCGCAGGTCGACGTCGTCGCCGCGCGCGGCCTCGGGGGACATGTACTCGGGCGTGCCGAACACCGCGCCCTGAAGGGTGTCGGTGCCGAGCTCGTCGGGGGCCAGGATCTTGGCGATGCCGAAGTCGAGGATCTTGACGAAGTCGTAGCTGCGCTCGCGCTCGGTCACCCATCCGCCCGGTCCGGTGGTCACCATGCGTACGATGTCGCGGCGTCCCGGCCGCTGGAGCAGCATGATGTTGTCGGGCTTGAGATCGCGGTGGATGACGCCGAGCTCGTGGGCGGCCTCGAGCGCGTACGACATCTGGTTGACGATGTTGAGCGCGCGGTGCAGCTCGATCGCGCCCTCCTTCTCGATCAGATCCTCGAGGCTCTTGCCGTCGAGGTACTCCAGCACGAAGTAGACCAGGCCGTCGCCGAGCACGCCGAAGTCGGTGACGTCGACGATGTTGGGATGGTTGATCGACGAGGCGGCGCGGGCCTCGCGCAGGAAGCGGTTGACGGCGTCGGGGTAACGGGCGAACTGCGGGTGCAGCACTTTCACCGCCACCGGCTTCTTGATGTAGACGTGCTCGCCAGCGTAGACGGTACCCATACCGCCGCGGCCCAAGATCTTGTCGAGGCGGTAGTTGCCCACCGTCGAGCCCAGGCGTGCAAGGTCCTGCTCCTCGACCAGCATGGCCGAGTCGTGCAGACAGAACCGCTCCCCGGTGGGGAAGCGTGTGTGGCAGCGCGGGCAGACGCGCAAGGTCGGTGGTCCTCCCGGGTTACAGGCGAATCTGGCCGAAGAAGAGCAGGAAGCGGTCGTCGTAGAACTTGTCGGGCATGCCGTCACCGTCGATGTCGGTGCCCTCGGGGAGCTTCAGGTTGCCGAATCGAAACTCCATACCCGCGTCGAGCTTGTTGTTCGGCGACAGCTGGACCGCGAAGGAGGCCGGGACGCTGATGTTGGCCGCGGTGAAATCGAACTCGGGAATGACGAGGCTTGCCTTCACCAGCAGCGCGACGATGGGCGCGGGCTGGACGACCACGCCGATGCTCGGCGTGGCGTCGGGCTTGCCGTCGAACTGGATCTGGAAGGCCGTCTCGAGCGCGGTCACGGCCACCTGCGGCTTGGGCGCGTAGCGGAACGGGAAGCCGATCGGGATCCCGACCCGCGTGGTATCGGGGCTGACGTCGATCGAGAAGCCGGTGCGGAAATCGACGAGATCGTAGACGATCGATCCCTCGAAGGCGGCGTAGGCGCTGATCACGTCGAAGTTCTTGATGCCCGAGAAGCCGGCCTGCAGCTCGAGGTTGTCCTTCATGCCGTAGCGGCCGTCGAAGGAGAGCCCGAAGCTCTCGAAGGCGGTCTTGTTGCTGATGTCGAAGCCGATGCCGCCGCGCAGCTCGGTGATGCCCTCGGTCAGGGTCAGCGGCCGCTGGATCTCGCCCTGCGGGTAGGTCTTGATCGTGTAAAGACCACCGGCGGTGATCGGAGGCTGATCGGGATCCTCCTCCTCTTCCTCCTCCTCTTCCTCGCCCTCCTCGTCGTCGCCCTTGCCCTCTCCGTCCTCGTCGTCTTCGTCTTCCTCGTCATCGTCGGCCCACGCCGTAGCGTGGTCGCCTGGAACAGCGACGGGGTACAGCGTGGCGGCCAGACCGGCCACCAGGGCCAGGCTCAGGCGAAGGCTCTTCGACAAATCGGCGAGCATTTTCCCTTCCTCCGTCGCGAGGTTAGCCCTGCTGGCTGGACCTCCGCAAGCGAGCCGGCCGCCCGAAACGCAACAACGGCGCCGGCCGTGAGGCCGACGCCGTCGTCGCTCGATCGATTCTCGATGGAGATCGAGGTGTCGACCGAGTCAGATCACTTGCGGCCCTTCTTGCCCTTCTTGGGAGCGGCCTTCTTGGCGGGCTTCTTCGCCGCGGCCTTCTTGGGAGCGGCCTTCTTGGCAGCAGCCTTCTTGGGAGCAGCCTTCTTCGCCGCCGCCTTCTTGCGCTTGCTGCCACCGACCTGGCGCTCCTTGCGAGCGATGTCGCCGTCGCCATCCAGGTAGTAGAGGTACTTCGAGTAGTCCATCTGGATCCCGGCCGAGACCACCTTGCTGGCCTTGCCCTTGGCCTCGCCCGGCTTCTTGCGGGGCACCGCCCAGACGTCGCCGGTCTTGATGTAGTACATCAGGTCGTTGTCGCGCTTCACGCCAGCCTTGAAAACCTTCTCAGCAGCAGCCATTGCAATGTCCCTCCCGATGGGGTTGGTCTGTTTTCCCGAGCCCACGCGGGGTCAAGGGATTGGCGCCGACCCTACTGCCGGGGTCTGACAAAGATCCAGTCATCGGCTCGACGGAGATCGAGACGCTTCCCGTCGACGATTCCAGAACCGAAAATCCTCGACGGTAAACACACGTTTCTCGACGGGAAAATCGCGATACCTGAACAGGCGAGCAGTTCACCGTCGAGGAATGCTTTTTCTTCGCGAGCGGCCCGTCGAGGATCGCGCGGCGGCGCAGATCAGCACCTGGCTCTCGGCGCCAGGACCCAGCGGCCCACCCTGGAAATCACCGTGGCGCTCGACGACGCGCAGGCCGGCGTGCGCGATCAGCGCCTCGAGCTCGGCCGGAAAATACTTCCGCTGGCTGAGCAACACGACGTGCTCGGGACCGCCGCGCTCGGGCTCGTAGTAGAGGCGGATGACGGCGATCTGGCTGACCGGGTCGTAGTCGTGGCTCGTCGAGTACCAGATCTTCTCGCCCGTCGTCGGATGGGTGAAGCGGGTGCGGGCCCAGCGCCGGGTCGGATCGCGCGCCAGCCAGCCCGGATCGGGGAGCTGCACGTCGAACGCGAAGAGCCCGTCGGGCGTCAGGTGCCGCCGCACCAGCTGCAGGCACGCGTCGAGCTCGACCCTCGTGTAGAGGTGCTCGAGGACGTTGAAGGCGGCGATCACGAGAGGAAATCGCCCGCGCACGTCGAGCTGGCGCAGATCGCCGCGCATCGGCTCGATGCGATCGCGGACCGCCGCGGGTAGCCGTGCCCGCCTCGCCTCCAGGGCGGCCAGCATCGCCTCGGACTGATCGACGGCGACCACCCGGCGCCCGTCGCGGGCCAGGGGCACGGTGACGCGGCCCGAGCCGCAGCCCAGCTCGAGCACGGACGCGGCCCCGCCGGGCACGCGCGCGGCGAGGTCGCGGTACCAGCGCACGTCGGCGCGGCGGCGGCGGTACTCGAAGTCGTAGAGCGCGGCGTCGGCGTAGTGCTCACGCGCGCCCAGGTCGACGGCGAGCAGGTGATCGGGCATGCCGGGACGAGCGCCCCGCCCGGCGCGGGCAGGGCTCACGAGGCAGGAGCCGAGGGCGCGGCCATCAGCTCGCCATTCCGGCGGCGTCCACCCCGGCGGCGCCGGCGGCGTTTGCGAGGCTCGTCGTCACCCGCGCTGGGATCGGTGGCGTCGTCCGGATCGCCCTCGCGGTCATCGGCGTCACCGCCGCCGGAGCCAGCTGCCACCCCGCCACCGCCGTGGCCGGCGGCGAGGAGGTCGGCGAGCTGGACCGCATCCTCGAGGGAGTCGCGGCCGCCCGACAGGTCGAGCGGCAGGTTGCGGGCGCGGGCCGCCGCGACCTTGCGCAGCGCGAACAGGATGTAGCGCATGCGCTCGGCGTCGCGGCGCGCGATGCGGAGCTGGTCGACGATGGGCTGGCCCAGCTCGAGGATGGCCTGGTTGGCGTCGCCGGGGCGGGTGGCTGGGGCGACGATGGTGTCGGCCACGAACGGCCCGATCATGGTGCACACCGCCAGTGCGTTGGAGACCTCGTGGTCGCGCTGCACGAGCGCGTCGAAGGCGTCGAGCGTGGACCAGGCCAGCGTGCGCCGGCGCAGCAGCTCGCCCGGGTCGGCGAGGAACGACAGCCGCAGCGGCAGGCGCCGGATCCGGGTCGACCGATCATCGGCCCACACCCGGTGCCAGGCGATCTCCTCGTCGTCGAGCTCACCGTCGCCACCGTCGGCGTCTTCGGCGTCGGCGTCGGTGGCCTGCACCGGACCTTCGTAGAGGGCGGCCAGGTGCGGCGACAGGATCTCGAGCAGGCCGGTCTCGGCCAGCAGCTCGATCGATCGGCGGGCGGCGCCACCGCGCAGGAGGCGGTAGACCTCCTCGACGACGCGGGGCGCGGCGCACTTGCGGATCTCGTCGCGCTGGCGCAGCAGCGCGGCGTAGGTGGCGGTCTCGATGGTGAAGTCGAGGCGTGCGGCGAACTTGATGGCGCGCAGCATGCGCACCGGGTCCTCGCGGAAGCGCACGTCGGGATCGCCGATGGTGCGGACCAGCTTGGCGTCGAGATCGGCGAGGCCGTGGACGTGGTCGATGACCACTTCTTTCTCGACGTCGTAGAAGAGGCCGTTGATGGTGAAGTCGCGGCGAACCGCGTCTTCCTCCTCGGTGCCGAAGACGTTGTCGCGGCGGATCAGCAGATCGGGCGCGTCGCCGTCCTCGTCCTCACGCGGATTGGCGCGGAAGGTCGAGGTCTCGATGATCTTGGGGCCGAAGAAGACGTGGGCCAGGCGGAAGCGGCGGCCGATGATGCGACAGTTGCGGAACAGCGCCTTGACCTCGTTGGGAGTGGCGCTGGTGGCGACGTCGAAGTCCTTGGGGCGACGCCCGACCAGGAGGTCGCGCACGCAGCCGCCCACCAGGTACGCCTTGTATCCGTGGCGAGCCATCCTCCGCACCACACGATCAGCGTCAGCGTCGATTCGCGAGCGATCGAGTGCCGGCATGTTTGTCGAGTCTGGGTAGCACGCCCCACGATCTGGGGGCACGAAAGGGATGACCGAAAAAAAAACCGCAGCGGCCTTCGGGGGGGGTGAGGCCTGCTGCGGTCGCCAGCGAACGCCGGAGCGTGCGGCTGACTCCATCTATAAGGCGCCCCGGTCGTGCGTACAAGCACTATTTCATCATCACGGCAAAAATGAGAGTCAGTTAGTGCCCTCGGTTACCTGTTGTCGTTGACAAATTGTGTATCTGCTCATGATCACTGGTTAACCCATCCGGATCCTGGTTCCAGTGTGAGTGGAATCAGGCTCTCGCAGCTCCGGACTACTCGGCCTCCAGCTTCACCTCGCCCCAGGGATCGAAGAACGGCACCGTGTCCTCGGCCAGGCGCAGCGCATCGGTGCCGATCAACGGCACGTAGCCATCGACGACCACCATCACCGTGTACGTCCCCGGCGCGGGCACGGGTTGCTTGAGGTAGACGTCCCCGCTGGTGCCCGAGCGGCCCCATGCGATGACCATGTCGTCGAGCCGGTTGACGTCGACCTGGGCCGCGCTGACGCCGGGGCGCAGCACCATCAGGAGCGCGCCCGAGATGGGCTGATCGTTGGCGGCGTCGACCACCCGGGTCGAGATGCGGATGCCCTCGGCCTCGGCATCGATCGCGGTGGGCTCGATCTCGACCGACGTGTGACCGACGCGCGGGACCCAGCCTGCGCGCACGATGGCGAGCAGCGACGTCGCGGTGGCCAGGGGCCTGACCAGGCCGTCCTTGATCATGGTGCCGTTGTTGCCGATGCGGCGTCGCTGGGCGGTGGCGATGCCGACCAGGTTGCCCGCGTCGTCGACCACCGGACCGCCGGAGTTGCCATGGGAGAGCGACGCGTCGGTCTTGATGTAGTCCTTGCCCAGCGTGCCTTCCTCGCTGGTGAAGCCCTCCACCAGGCCCTGGAGGATGGTGAGCGAGCCACCGCCGACGTCGGGATAGCCCAGCACCCACAGCCGCTGCCCCGGCGACAGGTCGGTGCGCGGCGCGCCGACCAGCGCGGGCCAGCTCGGCCCACCCGACGACGGCGACCACGGCCGGCCGTCGAGATCCATGTCGCACTTGACCAGCGCCAGGTCGACGCCGGGCTGCAGCTTCGAGGCGGTCGGCTTGCCGGCGCAGACCAGCCGCGGCGGTTGATCGATCCCCACGAAGCGGCCGATGACGAAGACGTCATGCAGCTTGTCCTCGGTGCGATCGAGGACGTGGTGGTTGGTCAGGATCGATCCATCGGCGCCGACCACCACGCCCGAGCCGCCGCCCACCGCGCGCAGCTTGCCGTCGACGAGGTCGGCGACCATCACCATCACCGTCGACGGGAAGGTGCGGGCCACCGACTCGGGATACGCCGGCTGGAGCCGGCTCGACTGCGGAACCAGAGGCATGCCGGTGTGCGACGAGACCCGCAGGGTCGGCGCGATCGTCTCCTCGAGCTTGGCGACGCGGCGCTGGCTGCCGTAGAGGGTGATGGCGTAGACGCGAGTGCGATCGACGGTGGCCAGCTCGACGGCGTGGCCGATGCGCGGCTCGTCACCCTTCACGGGCGCGTAGGCGTAGCGGAAGCGGGTCCGCAGCCAGTCGTGGCCGGCGATGGTGCGGACCCGGCTGGTGTCGGCGCCGTAGAGCTCACCCCAGCGGGTGCGTCGGTCGAGCTCGAGGCCGGCGATGATGTTGGGCCAGGTCGGCGCCGCCTCGATCCGCACCTCCATGCGCACGTCGGAATCGAGCGTCGACGTGTAGACCACGTGGTAGGGCAGCTCGGCATCGGGCGCCTTGGGGCGCGGCGGCTCGGCTGCGACCAGGCGTGGCGTGATGTACGGGACCTCCTCGGGCGCGAGCCAGGTGGCCGGGCGCATGAAACGCAGGCCGCGGGTCTCGAAGACCTCGACGGTGGGCGCGACCATGCGGCGGTGACCGAAAGCGGCGCCGGCGACGACCACCGCGGCCAGGGCGATGACGATGAAGTCATGGCGATGGTACGGCGAGGTCGGGCCGAGCGCGTACGCGACCTGGCGGGTCACGTCGACCATCACCGGGCCGATGGTGGTGGCGCGTCGCCAGGCTCGGCCGGCCAGGGTCTCCTCGTCCTCCTCGGCGGCGAGCGGCATCGAGCCGGCGGGATCGAGGTCGGGATCGCTGGCCGGACGGGCACCCACGGGCTCGGACTTCGGGTCCGGTTTCGGGCTCGGATCCGGGTTCGGTTTCGGGTTCGGGTTCGGGTTGAGCTCCGGGTTCGGCTTCGGCTCGTCTTGCTCGCTCACGGCGCACCGTCCTTGCGGAACGGCGACTGGGCCAGCAGGCGCTGCACGAGCAGCATGAGCACCGCGAACACGGCGACCGCCACCGCGGCGGCGTAGAGCACGCCGCGCCAGGCGTGCCGGTCGAAGCCGCTCTTCGAAACCCACTGCTCGACCAGGGCGAACTGGCCGTTGAGCGCCGCCGCACCCAGCAGGCCCAGGAACAGCAGCACGCCGCGCGACACCGGGCCGCGGCGCGTGAACTTGGCGCGGCCGAGCACGTAGCCCAGCCAGCCGGCGAACGACGCGTGGGCCAGTGTGGTCACAACCGTCTGGGCCGCGCCCGTCGAGAGGTAGACGCTACCGCCCAGGCCCTGGAGCCGGTGGTAGTTGATCCACACCGCGAAGCCGGTGCCGACCGACATCATGTAGACGACGCCATCCATCGGCTCGTCGAACTCGGGTGACGTGTAGATCGTGTAACGGACCGCAGCGTACTTGCAGAGCTCCTGGGCCAGACCGATCACCAGCACCGAGTGCACGACGCGGTCGAGGGTGAACGGCGTCAGCCCGTACTGGCCGAGCTGGACCGGCGGAGCGACCTGGTAGATCAGGAAGTCGGCGAGCGGCGCGGCCACCAGTCCCCCGAGGAGGAACACGCCGGCCACGAAGTGCATGGGCTCCGGCTCGTGGCGATCCTGGAGGTAGAAGAACGCCAGCCACAGGCTGGCCGGCACGCCGGCGACGATCAGCGCCAGCGGCGGCGACAGGTTGACCGGGCCGTCGAGCCCGAGCAGGCGCTCGACGATCCAGGCCAGGCCCACGAACGCAAGCAGTCCGCCCACCAGGGCGAGCTTGGAGCCGACCAGGAGCCGGGCGCGGCGCAGTGACCATCGCGGCAGCGCGGACCGTCGGAGCGGGGCAGACACGACGATATTGTAGACCCACAGGCCCGCGGAGCCGAAATACGGGGCCGGCGCAGCGCGGCCGGCGGTGCCGACGGTGTAGATTTCGCGCAGCGATGGGAAAGAAGTCCGCCGACGAGCCGCTGATGACGCTTCAGGAGCTCTCGGCATACCTGCACCTCGACGAGAAGACCGTCTACAAGCTGGTGGCCACCGGCAAGCTGCCCTCGGTGGGTGGCGACCGGACCTGGCACTTCCGCCGCAAGGACGTCGACGGTTGGCTCGAGCGCGAGCTGGTGGGCGAGGACGAGGCCTTCATCGACATCCCCGACGGCATGAAGCTGCCGCTCGAGGATCTGCTCCCCGATTCGGCCATCATCATCGACCTCCGCGCCCGCACCCCGGTGGCGGTGATCGAGGAGCTGGCCGCCCGCGCTTACGGCAACAACTGGCTCACCGACAAGCCCTGGTTCGTCGGCGCCGTCGTCGAGCGCGAGTCGCTGTCGTCGACGGCGATGGAGGGCGGCGTGGCCTTCCTGCACACCCGGGCCAAGGACAAGGGCAAGATCGTCCGCCCGTTCCTGGTGGTCGGGCGCTCGTGGGAGGGCATCGAGTTCGGCGCGCCCGACGGCCGCCGCACCTTCCTGTTCTTCCTGATGGGACTCAAGTACGACAAGCTCCACCTGCCCATCCTGGGCCGGCTGGCGCGCGCCCTTCGGAACCCGCAGACCATCGCCAAGCTGCGCGCCCTGTCGTCACCCGACAAGCTGCGCGCCTTGCTCCTGCGTGAGGACGAGGCCGCCCGCCAGGGCATCGTCCCCGAGATCCCGGCCGGCGGCTTCGCGCCCCGGCTCGACAAGCAGCTCCGCCTCCGCGCCATGCGCCGCCTTCAGCAGCAGCGAGTCGCCGACGAAGTCAGGGCCAACCTGCCGCCGCCCAAGGCCAAGAAGAGCCGACGCAAGCCGGCCGCCCCCGCTGCAGCCGCACCGGCCGCCGCTACGACGCCAGCGAAGAAGCCGGCGGCGAAGAAGAAGTAGCTGACACCTCGGGCTCGCTGCCGCGAGCCTGTCGCTTCGCCTGGTCGGCGGCCTCGCGCGGCGTGCCGGCGTAGGGGACACGCGTGCCCATGAGGATGTCGAACCAGGGCTTGGTCACGCACCAGTTCTTGTGCTGGTTGGGACCCATATGGTGGTCGTAATGCCAGGGCACGTGCTGGCGCGCCCACTCGGGATCGAGGTGGGACTTCTTGTGGACGCGGTGGTAGTTCCAGATCGACCACCACACCGCACCGGTGAAGAATGGCGCCACCGGGAACAGCGGCAGGTACATCGCCGCCGCGGCGGCCAGGCCGACGACCTCCTTGGTCTGTGGGTGCCAGCCGAGCAGGCTGCGGTGATAGCCTGGGTCGGCGCCGGCGTTCTTGCGCACCGCCTGGTGGTGATCATGGAAGTGCCACGAGAACGGGGCGCCCTTCTTCATGCCCATCCCGTGGAGGATGTACTTGTGCGTGAGCCACTCGCTGGCGTTGGCCCAGAGCAGTCCGAGCGGGATTCCGAGCATCTTCACGACCTCGCAATAATCTGACTACTCGGTCATACTATCTATCCATGGCGTCGTCCAGCACCAAACGCACGGCCCGGCCGCCGCGCTCGCTCGCCATCGGTACGCCGCGGGTGCCCCGGCGGGCGGTGCCCAAGCAGCGGCCGGGGCAGCCGGGTGGCCGCCGGGACGAGGCCCGGCGCGAGCGGGTGCAGGCCCTGTGCGCCGCGTCGGTACGGTTGTTCCTCGAGCGGGGCATTGACGGTGTCCGCGTCGAGGACATCACCGCGGCCGCCGGGGTGGCCAAGGGCGCGTTCTACTACTACTTCGACGATCTCGAGGGGCTGACCACGTCGCTGTTCGTGCCGGTCGGCGAGGCCACCGAGGTCGCGTTCCGCCGCTGCCGCGACGGCCTGGCCGAGCCCACCGGGGAGCTCAACACCGTCTACCAGCGCCTGGCCATGGATCTGGGCATGGTGCTCGTCCAGCACCTGGACGTGGTGCGGCTCTACCTGCAGGAGCGGCGCGGACCCGACCGCGGCGCTCGCCGGCCGATCCGGGCCTGGGCCCGCCGGCTCGAGGAGGGCGCGCGCTGGCTCACGGAGGAGGCCAGGCGCTACCGGGTGATGCGGGATCTCCCCAGCCCGGTCGTGGCTCACGCCGTCCTCGGCGCCGCCGAGCAGGTGATGCTGGCCGCGCTGGCCGGCGAGCCGCTTGGCGATCCGGCGACGGCGGTGAGGCACCTGATCTCGTTGATCCTGGATGGAACGAGAGTGCCGGGCTAGGCCTCGGGCCTCGGGCCTCCGGCCTCGGCCGGAGGGATCTCGATCACGGTGTTCGCGCCGAAGACTCTCCGGAGTGGTACGGTGAAAGTATGGGCGCTCTTCATGGCGGGTAGCCCGCTGTACAGGGACATGTCGTTCCCGCCCAGTCCCCGGACCGAGGTGGCACTGGAGTGGTCCGAGCTGTCGCTGTACCTGCCCGACGGTCGCTGGCGGCAGATCCAGCTCGACGGCTCGAGCAACCTGATCGGCGACGCCACCGCGCGCCGCCGCTTCGTCCGCATGATGACGATCGAGTGGGGCTTCGAGTCGGCGGCCGTGATCACGCCGCCCGATCGCGGCTCGATCGCACCTCGCGCAGCGTACCTGCCGGTCGCCCCCGACGACGCCGCGGTGGTCGAGGCCGGCGTGTGGGAGACCTTGGCCGACTGGATCTCGACGAGCGGCCGTCTGGCCGGCCGCACCGTCGAGGAGCTGGCCCGGCTGGCGTCGATCGCGACGGCGCCGTTCGCGGTGGCGATCGGCGAGGTCGCCGCTCAGGTGGCCCGCGATCTGGCGCGCCTGGTGCGGGGGCCGCTGCGCGGCGCCGGCGACGTCGTCGACTGGCTGCGACCGCTCGCGATCGCGGCGCGCACGTCGGCCCGCGCCCAGGACGCGCTCGTCGCCGCGCTCGCCGCCTGCTCGGAGTAGTGCTTCGCCGCGGTGTTGCTGAAGCGGTTGCGCGATCGAGCCTGAGTCGTTCAGAGTCGGAGCGTGTACCCGCACGCGACGCTCTACCTGACGCGGCCGCTCGATGTGGCGACGGCGCGCGAGGTGCTCGACGGAGTCGAGGTGGTGGCCGACGGGGATCGGCTGGCGGCCTTGCGCGGCGAGGGGGTCGAGGTGCGGGTGAGCGGGATGCCGGCGGGCGAGATCGCGACGCACCTCGACGGATTGCGTGGCTACGTCGAGGCGCGTTGCCAGGTGACGAGCCCCGACCTGGCCCAGCGGGTGAACGACACCCGCCAGGTGCTGGGACTGGTGATCGAGCCCGGCTTCCGCCACGGCGATGGGGTGTGGCGCTGGCTGGCGGCGCTGGCCCGCGCCGGCAGCGGCATGGTCTTCCTGGCCGGGGCGTTCCTCGACGAGCGCAACCGGCCGCTGGCGGCGCCGCCCGGGCTGGCCCTGGAGACGGTGCGCGGTCGTGCCGCCCACACCCACGCGCCGCCCGCGGTCGATCGCGTGCTGCGCCGGGCCTGGGCCCTGGCCGCGCTCGCCGAGCGCGGCTTCATCGAGGCCGGGGCGCGATCCGACGACGCCGGCGCGCTCGCTGCGCTGCGGGCCTGGATCGATCTGTCCGGGACCCGGACAGAACTCGAGCCCGAGGAGCGATCCGTGATCGACCGGCCGCTGGGCACGCTGCACGGTCAGCAGATCGTCGACGCCACCTGGCGTAGCGAGGGCGCCGCCGTGCTGGCCTGGGCCCTGGGCCTGGCCGCACTGCCGCCCCACGACGAGCAGGCCGACGCCGCCGTGCTGGCTGCCGCCCTCGGCTTCGCGCCGCTGGCGCCCGCGGTGGCGCCGCCGGTGCCGGCGCTGCGTCCGCTCGACGAGCTCGAGCGCGCCGAGCGCCGGCTCCTGGCCGTGCACTGGCGGGTCCGCCAGCTCCAGATCGAGCCCGGCCCGGTCGACTTCGTGCGCTTCTCGCAGGAGGCGTGGTTCGGCGGATTCGATCTGTTCGGGATCGCCGTCGCCGATCGCGATCTCGCCGTCGGCGGTGATCCGATCGGGCGCGCCGATCACGACCTGGTGCGCATCACGGCCTCGATCGCCGCCGAGCGTCACCAGGCGATCGCCTGGGTCTGCGGCGACGATCCGCGCTACTCGGCGATCGATACCTCGACCTGATCCCGGTCGTTGCAAGCTAGCGAGTTACGACAGTGCCGGTCAGAGACGCGGTGAAGCCCAGATCGTCCACGTCCAGGTCCACGCCGACGTCCACGTGGATCGTCAACGGTCGTGAGCGTGGTCGTGACCGTGGACGTGGACGTGGACGTGGACGCTCCGGATCTTGTCTGATCAGGTAGCTAGTTGCCGCTGGGCTTGCGCACGATCAGCGCCTTGAACTCGTGCGGGACCAGGCCCATGAGGCGGTCCTCGATCTTGTCCCAGCGCAGCTCGCCGATGTCGGCGAGCTCGAGCTTGCCGGCGAGGCGGGCGGCGAGCAGGTCCGGGGTGTAGCCCAGCTTGGGCAGCTCGACGCCGGCGTCGGCGCACAGCGCACGCAGCGCGCGGAAGTGGCTGCGGGTGGTGGCCAGGCCTTGCAGCGTGCGATCCATGTCGAGCAGGTCGATCACGAACTCGATCGATCCGGTCAAGCCCTTGGCCCGGGCGGCGGTGAGCAGGTGTCCGAAGTGCGTCGACAGCTCGGGGTGATCGAGGTGCGACGACAGCTTGGGCCAGGCCGCGCGATCGCCGAACTCGGTCACCACCGCCGTACCGTCGGGCGCCAGCCAGCGGGCGATGCGGATGGTCAGCTCGAGCGCGCCGGTGAGCAGGTAGAACGGCTCGGGCGCGTCGAACAGCGGGATCCCGAGGTCCTTGACCAGCTCGCCGGCCCGGCCCAGCGTGGCCAGCTTGGCCTCGTCGACCTCGCCGCTGCCGTCGGCCTCCATGCCGACGTCGACCCGCGAGTGCTGCTCGGCCGGCAGATCGCCGACCATCTCGTTGGCGATGATCAGGTCGAAGGAGTCAGCGGTCAGCTCGGCGGTGAGCGCGTCGCCCTCGACCACCGTCACCGGCAGGCCGGCGGTGCGCTTGCGCTGGGCGGCGGCCAGCGCCGGCGCGATCTCCTGGATCGTGTACGTGACCTCGAGGCCACGCGCGATCAGCGCCTCGCACGCCGCCCTGGCCACGAAGCCGAGGCCGGCGCCGATCTCGAGCACGCGCACGGTCCGGGTCGGCAGGCGGCCCTGGGCGGCGAGCGCATCGATCAGCGCCGCGCCGTAGGTGCGGTTGGCCAGCGCCGGGTGCGGCTCGCGGAACAGGTGCGAGAGCGTGGTCTCGCGGTGATCGAACTGGGCGTCGGCGTCGGCGACGTTGTGGTAGTAGTCCTCGGTCACCACGTCCTTGGTCGGCGTTTCGAGCGGCTCGCCCGGCTTCCACGAGCGGTAGGGCATGGTCGAGCCCAGGTAGCGCGGCGCCATCGCCGGGCGCTTGGCGTACATGGAGGCCGGGAACGCCGACAGCTTGACCGCCTGCACGTCGGAATGGGCGAGGCGCTGGACCAGCGCGGCCAGCTTCTTGGCATCGTGTTTGGCCCGCAGCTCGTTGAGGCGGATCTCGCCGTCGAACGCGTCCCACATCGCGGTCTCGGCGGCGTCGAGCTCGATGGTCTTCACCGGCCGCTCGCCCCACGCCGTCCACAGGATCACGCGGTCGCCCTTGCGCCGCCACACGTTCCACTTGGCCTTGAACGCGATCATCGGCCAGATGCCGGCGACCTCGTCGTCCTCGGGCTCGATCAGGCAGGCGTGCTGGTAGAAGATGTCGACGAACTGCTGGGGCGGCTGGCCCTCGAACGAGCCGGCGTACCGGGTGCAGACCTGGACGGCCTGCTGCGGCTCCTCGAACGAGTCGAGCAGGCCGAGCAGGTCCGGGCTCATCTGCAGGAGATAGCCGTAGAGGTCGTGGTAGAGGTACACGGCGCCCTGGTGGGCAAACGTGGACAGGTGGCGCGAGCGGCGCAGCACCTCGGGTGACGCGGTCCCCATGGTCATCGCTGCGTTGGTACCATGCTCCGCCTGCGAGGGCGCACCCATGACTTACCTGTTCGAGACCGAAGAGCACACCGCGCTGCGCACCCAGGCCCGGCGCTTCGCCCAGGAGCACATCGCACCTCACGCCGCGCGCTGGGACGAGGCCGAGGAGTTCCCGATCGAGCTCTACAAGACCATCGCCGCCGCCGGCCTGGTCGGCATCGGGTATCCGGAGGAGGTGGGCGGCGGCGGCGGCGACCTCGGCCACGTGCTCGCCGTCTCGGAGGAGATGGTGGTGGCCGGCACGTCGGTGGGCACGGTGGTGGGCCTGGGCAGTCACGGCATCGCCGCGCCCCCGGTCATCCGCTTCGGCTCCGACGAGCAGAAGCGACGGTTCGTGGCGCCGGTCCTGCGCGGCGAGATGATCTGTGCGCTCGCCATCACCGAGCCCGGCGGTGGCAGCGACGTGGCCGGGTTGACCACGCGAGCGGTCCGCGACGGCGATCACTACGTGGTGACCGGGGCCAAGACCTTCATCACCTCGGGGTGCCGCGCCGACTGGGTGCTGGCCGCGGTGCGGACCGGCGGCCCCGGCCACGGCGGGGTCTCGTTCCTGGTGATCGAGCAGGGCACGCCCGGCTTCCACGTCTCGAAGAAGCTCAAGAAGACCGGCTGGTGGGCGTCGGACACCGCCGAGCTGGCCTTCGACGGCGCGCGCGTGCCGGTCGCCAATCGCATCGGGTCCGAGAACGGCGCCTTCCCGATGATCATGTCGAACTTTGCCGGCGAGCGCCTGATGCTGGCCGGCCAGTGCGTCGCGATCGCCGAGCTGGCGTACCGGGAGGCCAAGCGCTACGCCAAGGAGCGTGTCGCCTTCGGCAAGCCCATCACCGGCTTCCAGGTCATCCGCCACAAGCTGGCCGACATGGCGACCAGGCTGGCGGCGGCGCGCGCGCTCACCGGCGAGGCCGCGGTGCGGGTGACCCGTGGCGAGGCCGCGGCCGGGCTGTGCGCGATGGCCAAGAACGCGGCCACCGACATGTGCTCGGCGGTCGTCGACGAGGCGGTGCAGATCCACGGCGGCATGGGCTACATGCGCGAGGTCATCGTCGAGCGCCTCTACCGCGACGCGCGCCTTTACCCGATCGGCGGCGGGACTCGCGAGATCATGAACGAGATCATCTCCAAGACGGAGGGGTACTGATGAGCGAGCCGGCGCCGCCGTCGTTCCGGCCGCCGACCGCGACGGTGCCTCCGGCCTTCGTGATCGGCGTGGCCATCATGCTGGTCGCCGGCGTGGTCATCCAGGTGCTGGTCACGTACGGCGTCGTCCAGTCCGCGCATCGCGGCGATCGGGGCTGGATCTTCGACTTCCTCCAGCACGGGCGCGGCCTGGCCATCGTGAGCACGTCGTTCGCGACCAGCGTCCTGATGCTGGTCGGCTTCAACGAGCTGGTGCGCCGGGCCGGGCCCGGACTCGACGGCAACTTCCTGCGGGCCGGCGCCGTCGCCATGGGCGCCATGCTGATCCTCTGGCTCGCCGGCGCCTACACGAGCTTCTGGTACATGCCGCGCGGCGAGCTGACCCGCGATCGCCTGGACACCCTCGACACGTTCTGGACCTGGCGGCAGCGTTTCGCCTGCGCGCTGGCGATGGTCGCGTCGCTGTCCCTGATCCTCGCCGGCCGCCGGCTTCGCGTGCTGCGGCTGGTCGCGCTGCCCCTGCTGGTGCTCACGGCGCTGATGTGGCCGACGCCATGGGTCGACGAGCTGATCTCGATCGCGCATCCGTCGTCGTCGGGCGACCACTGGACCCAGGCCTCGATCGACATCTTGATCCGGATCGGCTTCTGCGGCGCGCTGATGGCCGGGGTCTCGGCGATCGGCACGTCGCTACCGCCGGCGCCGACCGATCTCCCGGCGGCCGGCCGCGGGCTCGAGCGTGCTGGCTCGGCGATCGTCGCCGCGGTGTGCGCGCTGGTGGTCAGCATCTTCGTCCTGGTCATGACCTACGGCGCGCAGTCGCCAGGGCTGGCCCGGGTGACCTCGATCGTCTTCCCGATGATCGCGCTGGTCACCAGCGTCGCGCTGGTCACCGGCGTCCTGCAAGCGGCGGCGCTCAGCCGCGACGACGCGCCGCGCAAGCGGCTGTACGCCGCCGCCGCGCTGATCGCGATCACCCTGGTCATCGGCGCGGTCAAGGCGGTCTCCCTGTACATCGCGCTCCGCCGTGGCGGCGACGTCGCTGGCGCGTACGATCGCGAGCAAGTGCGCGGCCTCGTCGAGGCCCTGCCTTACGCGACCGCCGCGCTCGGCCTGGCCGGCTTCGTGTGCCTGCTGTCGGCGCTGGCCGCGATCCGCCCCATGGTGCCCGAGGCGCGGATCGAGGAGGCATCGATCTGGGGCGCGATGACCACCCTGATCGTGCTGACCATCGCCGCCTTCGCGCTCCTGCGCTGGGCCCAGACCGGCGGCGCGCGCGACGCCGGTACGTTCGTGCTGGTCTCGATCGTGAGCATCGGCGCCAGCATCGTGGCCCAGCTCGCCGTGGCGCGGGCCTGCCATCGCGTCGGCGAGGCCATGCGCGAGACCTCGACCCTGCCCACCGCCGTGGCCACGCTCCGCTGAGCCTGTCGCATGGCCACCGAGATCCCGCGCGTGCGACCGGCGGCGCCGTCGCTGGCGGTGGCGGCGGCGATGCTCGCCGCCAGCGGCGCGGCGTTGCCGCTCGTGCTCACGGCCCTCCGTTTCGACGCCGCTGGCTGGCAGCGAGGTGACAACCAGCGGCTGTGGACGCTGTTCACGCTCGGCGCGTCAGCGCTGAGTCTGGGCGCCACCGTCGTCGCCGCCGCTGGCGCGCTCGCGCTGGTCCGCATGCGTCGCACGCCGGGCGCGGCGTTGGCCGCGGCGGCGTTCGGGGCGAGCGCCGTCGCGCTGTCGATCCAGCTGGTGGCGACGTGGTTGTGGCCGTGGGCCGGCGCCGCGCGCGGCTGGCGCATGCAGATCGGCGACATCGGCGGCTGGGTCGCGACCGCGGTCCCGCTCCTCGCCACGGTCGGCCTCTGTGCGGCGAGCTGGGGTGATCGAGCGATCCGCGTGGTGGCCCCCGCCGCCGTCGGCGCCGCGCTCCTGGCCGCGCCGCCGCCGCCGCTCCTGTCGTGGGCCTATTCGTGGGTCGAGTTCGGCGCGTACCGGTGGGACGTCGAGCTCGGCGCGTACCGTCTGGTCCCCGATGCGCGGCTGTGGATCGTCCCGTCGCTGCTGGCCGCCGGCTGGCTGGCCTGGGGCGCGTCCACGGCCTGGCTGGTGGCGCGCCAGCCCGGGGTGCCGAGCGACGCGCTCGCGCCGCGGCCGCCGGCACCGTGCTTGCGGCGACTCTCGGTGTCGATGCTGATCATGCCGGTCGTCGGCGTTGGGGCCGGGCTCGTGATCGCGATGGTGCAGGGCCGGCCCGCCGACGGCACCGGTCCGCTCGGCGTCGTGATCCCGTCGGCCGTCGCCGCCGCCAGCGCGCTGGTCGCCGCGTCGCTGATCGCCGTCGCCGTCACCGACGTCTCGGCCGCGGCCGCACGCCGATGCGCCGCGGCGGCGATCTGCGTCTTGTGGCTGGTCGCGGTCGTGGTCGCGCAGACCCTCGGCAGCCAGCGGCCGGAGGCGCCGCCCAAGCTGTTCACCGTGTTCGAGCCGCCCTGGATGCCGGGGATGGCAGGCGCCGTCGTCGCCGCCCTCGCCATGATCAACATGGCGTCGGCGCTGGCCGTGATGGCGCGCGACGCCGGGCAGCCGACCAGCCGCGCCCAGACCATGATCGTCGTGCTCGCGCTCGTCATCGGCGCGATCACGACGCCGTGGGTGCTCGGCTTCGGCACGCGCAGCCTGCCGCTCGACGCACTCCGGATCTCGACGCTGGGCTCGGCGGCGCTGGTCAACCTCGCGGCCTGGATCGCGCTCGCCCGCTCGGCCTGGAGGGTGGCCGCCTCCTTCGACGATTCGGTGGTAGCGTCCGCCCCATGAAGCTCACTCTCGCGACAATCCTCTTCACCTCGGCCTTGATCGCCTGCGGCGGCGGCGGCAAGAAGGGCCCGACCACGACCGGTACTGGCGACACCGGTGGCGGCGACACGGCTTCGACCGGCGACAAAGGCGGCGGTGAGGTCAAGCCTCCCGAGCCTCCGCCTCCGCCCGACACCGGCGGCTTCAAGCTGATCATTCCGGCCGACCTCGCGTACCAGCCGCTGAACCCCGAAGGTCCCGGTCCCGAGATGGCGGTCGTCTACGGCGATCCCACGACCGGCGCGTCGGCGTTCTTCCTGCGCATCCCCGCCGGCGCCAAGGCCGGCGTGCACAATCACAGCGCCGACTACCAGGCGGTGGTGGTGCAGGGCACGCACAAGCACTGGCTGGCCGGCGGTGCCAAGAAGGCCAAGGCGCTCGACGTCGGCAGCCACTGGTTCCAGCCCGGCGGGCAGGCCCATGACGACGAGTGCGCGGGCAAGGACCCCTGCATCCTCTTCATCGTCTCGGCGGGCAAGTTCGACATGAGCCTCGATCCCAAGGCCAAGGCGCCCAAGGTCGGCAACTACAAGATGAACCTGCGCAAGGACGCCAAGTGGGCGCCGATGGATCCGTCCAACGCCGCCGGCCCGAAGGTGGCGGTCGTGCACGGCGATCCCACGGCCGGACCGAACACCTGGCTCATCGAGGTCCCGCCCGGCTTCAGCTCCGGACTGCACAGCCACACCGCGAACTATCACGCCGTGCTTCTCGACGCCGGGGCGGCGCACTGGCTGCCCCACGAGAAGGGCGAGGGCGAGCCGCTGAGCCCGGGCAGCTACTGGTTCCAGCCCGGCGGCTACGATCACGGTGACCGCTGCTCGTCGGAGACGGCGTGCCACGGCATCGTCTTCATGGAAGGCGCGCTCGACTTCAAGCCGGCCGCCGCGGCCGCGAAGTAGTCGGCCAACATCGGCTTACTCGCCGAGCTTCGTCGGTGGGGTTCCGGGATAGAGTGCGCGCAGACGTCATGATCAACGCAAGCGCCTTCCCACGCGCTCAGCCGGCGGTGCAAAACCCGGCCCTCGCAGGCTGAGCATGTCCGAGCAGCTTTATCCGGTCCTGCCCACGAAGATCGACCGCCGCTCCGCCGAGTACGCCACCAACCACGCCGCCAACCGCGGCGCGGTCGAGAAGCTGACGGCGGCGCTACGCGAGACCACGGTCGGCGGCGGCGAGAAGTACACCAGCCGCCACCAGGCCGCCGGCAAGCTCCTGCCCCGCGCGCGGGTCGAGCTCCTGCTCGATCGCGACTCGTACTTCCTGGAGCTGTGCCCGCTCGCCGGCAAGGACGTCCCCGGCCACACCCCAGGTGCGAGCGTCATCGGCGGCGTCGGCCTGGTCTCGGGCGTCGAGTGCCTGATCACCGCCACCGAGGCGACGGTCAAGGGCGGCGCGATGAGCGAGATGAGCGTGTGGAAGTCGGGTCGGCTCTCGGACATCGCCCAGCAGAACCGGCTGCCGTCGATCTCGATGACCGAGTCGGCCGGCGCCGACCTGCCCAACCAGGCCAAGATCTTCGTCCCCGGCGGACGCGGCTTCCGCGATCTCACCCGGCGCAGCGAGGACCGGGTGCCCACCATCTGCCTGGTCTTCGGCAGTTCGACCGCGGGCGGCGCCTACATCCCGGGCATGAGCGACTACGTGGTCATGGTCAAGCAGCAGGCCCAGGTCTACCTGGCCGGCCCCCCGCTGGTGAAGATGGCCACCGGCGAGGAGACCGATCACGAGGAGCTGGGCGGGGCCGAGATGCACAGCCGCATCTCGGGCGTGTCTGACTACCTGGCCGCCGACGAACACGACGCGATCCGCCTCGGCCGCGAGATCGTCTCGCACCTGAACTGGAAGAAGGCGGCGGCGCCGGCGCCGCGCGCCGTCGAGCCGCCCCGCTACGACGCCGAGGAGCTGCTCGGTCTGGTGCCGTCCGATCCCAAGGTGCCCTACGACGCGCGCGAGGTCATCGCCCGCATCGTCGACGGCTCGCGCTTCAGCGAGTTCAAGCCGCTCTACGGCGCGACGCTGGTGTGCGGCTGGGCCCACCTCCATGGCTTCCCGATCGGCATCCTGGCCAACAACGGCATCCTGTTT
>SXJR01000088.1 GCA_005779305.1 Myxococcales bacterium | reverse complement strand
GGCCGGCCACCAATCCTTCGAGTCGGTCATCAGCGCGTACAGATCCTGCTTGACCGCCGCCAGGTCGAGCTTCGCGAACGCCGCGGCGTAGTCGAAGGCCCCGTCCATGGGACTGGACTCGGCGGTGTGCTGGTGGAGGATCTTGAGGTTGAGCTGGTTCGGCCACCAGTCGCGATTCGACCGGCGCGCGCCGGTCGCGTTCGCACCGTGGTGCACCGGGCAGCCTGCGGACTTGATCTTGTCGGTCATGACGGCAGGATGCGCCCGCCCCTCGATAACCGCCATCCCGACGATTTTATAGGTTTGATAAGCACAGACTATCAGCGCTCACAGCCGGGCCGACCGGTCTCGACCCGGTACATGAGAGAAGCGAGAGGTCCCCAGCCCGGGCACGCCCCGTCGACGAATGCCTCCCCGGCCGCTCACCCGACGGCCGGCAAGTCGACCCTGACCTCGGGGCTCGGCGGCGGCGGCGGCGAACCTCTGCCCGGCGGCGTGCGCGAGCGCTTCGAGGACTCGTTGTGCGCGGATCTGAGCACGGTCCGGGTCCACACCGGCACCGACTCCGCCGCCGCCGCCGATGCGGTCGGGGCCCAAGCCTTTGCGGTCGGCAGCGACATCCACTTCGGCGCCGGCAAGTACCAGCCCGACGATCCGTACGGCCTGCACCTGCTCGCCCACGAGGTCGCCCACACCCGCCAGCAGAGCGGCGGGCCGGCGGCCGCGCAGCACAAGCTCGCCGTGTCGCAGCCGGGCGACTCGCTCGAAGCCGAGGCCGACCGCGCCGCCGACGCCATGGTCCGCGGCGCGCCCAGCGCGGTGAGCGTCGGGGTCGGCAGCATGATCGCGCGCTCGCCGTCGACGCCGGCGCCGACCTACAAACACGCCACGCACGCCGGACCCAACCACGACAAGACCATCGACTGGAACAACCCGCCCCAGTTCTACGGGCTGGCCGGCTCACAGGCGACGAGCATGCGCGAGCAGTACAAGGTCCATCTTCGCGGCCACCTCATGAGCGAGAAGGACATCGTCGCGCTCGGCGTCGGCTACGAGCCCGAGGCGATCGTGCAGCGGCTCGAGGCGGCCGCCAAGGACCAGAGCGCGTCCAGCACCGTGGCCGACGCGGCCGATGCCGCCATCGATGCGATCGGCGGCCTGCTCGGCGGGTCGTCCGGCAAGATCGACATCGAGAAGTGTCGAAAGGCGCTGTGGCGCAGCGCCCAGCGCGCCATCGCCGACACCCTTTCCACCGAGACCTCCGACGCCCGCTACAAGAAGAAGGGCGCCACGACCTACTGCAACGTCTACTCGACCGACATGGTCAACGCCATGGGCGGCTACCTGCCGCGGGTCTGGTACGCCGATCTCGACAACCCGACCAAGCTCCCCAAGGAGAAGCTGGAGAAGGTGCCGGTCATCGAGCTCTCGGCCAACTACGTCGGCGCCTGGCTCAACAAGTGGGGATCCGACTTCGGCTGGACCCGCACTACCAGCGCAAAGCAGGCCCAGGAGGCGGCCAACGCCGGCAACGTGGCGATCATCCAGGCGTCCAAGATCGACGGCGTGTCGGCCGGCCACGTCGGGGTCATCATGGCGGAGGGCAACGGCCACGCGCACACCACCGGCAAGGACAGCAAGGGCGGCGAGACCTACCAGCCGCTGCAGTCGCAGGCCGGCGCCAGCAACTTCAAGTACAGCGACGCCGCGCCCACCGGCGGCGGCATCAGCGACGACTGGTGGAAGGGCGACGGGATGAAGGACGAGAGCACGACCGGCGGCAACTTCTACATCTACAAGGGCGGCCACAAGGCCACCGCCGTCGCCGGCAGCGCCGAGATGGGCAAAGCCTCCTGACCCGTGAAACACTCGGTCGCGTTCGCCTCCACTGACAACACGACCGAGCCACGCCCCGTCGGGCACAACGCGCTCGATGGCATCGCCGCTGATCAGCTACGTCGGCACGACGACTCCCGGTTCGGGACCGGGGAGCCGGCGTCACGGCCCGTGGCGCGCCTCGACGATGTACTGGTCGGGCAGCGCCACCGGCGACAGCTTCGCCGCCAGACCAGCGGCGGCGAGATCCGCAGCGATCACCTCGGGCGCCAGGCGCATGCTCCTGGGCGGGCCACGGCTGGCCGTGAGGTGGAAGTCCACGACCAGCAGCACGCCACCGGGCCGGAGCGCCGCGGCCAGGTCACGGGCGTACCCGACGCGATCGGCGAGGTGGTGCCACACGTCCACGACCAGGACGCGGTCGACGCTCCCGGCGGCGAGGCCCGAGGTGGTCGGAGTGGCGGCGACCGCGCGCAGGTTGGGGAGGTGCTCGCGGCGAGCACGCTCGTTCAGGTAGCGCACCATGTCCGGCTCCAGATCGGTCGCGATGACCTCGCCGGCAGGCACGGCGCGGGCCAGGCGCACCGCGAAGTACCCGGTCCCGGCGCCGACGTCGGCGACGGTCATCGCCGGCGTCAACTCGAGCGCCCTCAGCACCTCGTCGGGGCGCTGCCACTCGTCGCGGCCCGGGTCGTCGAAGACCTTGGCCCACGCCTCCGCGTCCTCGAACCTGTGGTGTGTCCCGGTCGCGCGGTGATCGTGGTGTGGGCCCACATGCGCGGGCGTCGAGGCCGGCGTCGAGCCCGACCCGCAGCCGCCGGCGATCGCTGCCGCCAGGCACCCCAGGTGCGACCTCCACCCTGACCAGCCGCGGCTACGCATGGCGCATCTCCCGATCACCTGGCCACGGCGGAACGGCGCAGGCTGGCGGCGACCGCGTCGCACGCGGCGGCCATGCGCTCGGCATGTTCGTCGGTCCACACGCAGTCGACGGAGACCGTCACGGCGCCATCCAGGATCAGGTAGTGACGGCCGCTGCGGACGGGGCGATCGGCCATCTCGACTTGTGGCAGGTCGACGCGAACGGCCGCGTGGGGCCCGATGGTTGTCTGTCGCGCCGCGGTCGCCGACGGGAACCGCTGCCGCAGGTACTCGCCGTACAGGGCGACGAGTCGGTCGCGCTCCGCCGGGCTGATGTCGCCCACGTCGACGCCGAGGCCAAGCGGGTCGCTGAAGACCACGACCGAGTCGAGCGACAACGCAGTGACGGTCGGCAGGCCAACGCCATCGGGGCCGACCAGGCTGAGCTCACGCGGGTCGTCGCCGGGCTGCGCCACGACGCCGCGCAACCGACTGAGCCCGGACGGGACCACGAACGCATAACGAGCGTCGGCGTGGCCAGCCACGAGGGTGGGCTCCGTCGACCGGGTCACGTCCGTCGGTGCCACCGCGCCCGCAGCGCCCGCGAGCTCCACATCGTCCAGATCGGCGAACTCGCCGGCCGATGCGGGCGGGGTGCTCTTCGGACCGCACGCGACGGCGGCCACGATCGACATCGCCGCCGCCGCGTACCTCGGTGCTGCGTCGCCAGGCATCGGGTTAGCCTGCCTTCGCCAACCGGCAGGGAGCAACCGGACGGACGGAGATTCTCGCGCGATTCGGTCGCACAGCCGCTACGATGCAGCGCATGGTTCGCGTGCTCCTGACATGTGCCGCGCTGCTCGGCCTGGTCAGTGGATGCGGCGGCGGCGGCGGCTCGTGCGATCTTCCCACGCAGTGGTCTTCGGCCCGCTCGGGCGACCTGTGCCAGGTGAACTTCTTCACCAGCCCGGAGCACGCAGTCTATTGCGGAGGCGCGACCGGCAACTGGGCCTGCGCGTGCGGTCCACTCGCCGAGAACCCGGCGGAGTTCACCAGCGAGGACTTCTGCGATCTGGATGCCGAGGCACGCGCGTGCCAGGCGATCGAACGGTGCGGCTTCCCGCTCTGATCTGGAAGGCGGGTTGCCGAGCGCGACGTCGCGCCAGTATCGCACCGAGTAGTTGACCCCGCCGACCGGCACGGTCATGACCCCGTTGCCATCCGAGGCCTCGCAGTCGGTGCAGCCGTCGGCGCCGAGTTCCTGCTCGACCGCGCGCCAATCGTCGATTGACGACGGCGCGGCCGCCATCCGATGATTCGCGGATGCGCGCCGGATGGATGGTCCTGATGAACTCTGGTGCGATCGCATGTGGCAGCGACGCGCCTTGCTTGCAGACCGGCGACGCCTGCACGCTCGAGCGCGAGATCTCGACGGTGAGCCTGCGCCCAGGCGAGGAGATCGATCAGCTGTGCCAGAGCTGGACGCTCGACAACCCAACCGAGCTGTGGGTATCGAACGTGCGGATGCAGAACGGCGGCATGTACCACCACTCGAACTGGTTCTACGTGCCCGACGACAAGTACCCACAGCCGGACGGCGCCTGGCCGTGTAGCGACGGCAACTTCAGCGAGCTCGACGCCGCGATCGTCGGCGGCTACCTGTTCGCCCAGTCGACCCAGGTCGCCGACGAGTCGCAGACGTTCGCCGATGGCGTCGCCGTTCGCATCCCGCCCTGGTCGCGGGTGATCGGCGCGTCGCATCTGCTCAACACCAGCGACGAGCCGGTGTCGACGTCGATGACCATGCGCATCGACACCATCACCCGCGAGGACGTGAGGGTGAGATTGACTCCAGGACGCCTCCAGTACGTGGACCTCCGCCTCGAGCCGAGGGCGCGCAGCGCCTTCACCATGGACTGCGATCTCGCCGACAACCACCAGCGGGTCATGGGCACGCCGCTGACGTACAAGGTCCACTACGCGCTGCCCCATTTCCACGGCCTCGGCCGCAACGCCCGCCTCGAGGTCCTGGGTGGACCCAGCGCCGGCCTCGACATCTACGACGTGATGGGCCACGGCATGAGCTGGGGCCGGGGGTTCGATCCGCCGATCGACCTCGCCGGCGCCACCGGCCTGCGCTTCACGTGCGCCTACGACAACCCACGCGACGTGGCGGTGGGGTGGGGCATCGGCGATCAGGAGATGTGCGTGACCGCGATCTTCGCCGAGACCGATCTCGCCATCGAGGCCACCGTGACACGCAACAGCGCGGTCACAGGCACGGGTACCGACGGCACGATCGAGCATGCCGGACCGTGCACGATCCTCGGCGTTCCCTGGAACCACGACAAGCCAGGCGGCCCGCCCCGTTGACCTGAGAGGGGCAGTGTCGGGCTCGAGGCTCGGCCGCCGATCGCGTCGCCAGCGATGACGTCGCGCAGTACCGAGGTCAGAACGGCATGACGAGGTTGAGGTCGATGTCGTGGTTGTGGTCGCCGGCGGTGGCCACGGTGACCCGGGGGGCCGAGACGCCCATCAGGCTGACCAGGTCGCCGCGATCGGGGCCGGCGGCGTCCGGGTTGTTCTGGTCGACGTTGCCGTTGTCGTCGAGGAACGCGATCACGAAGTAAGCGTCGGCGCGCGGAGGCACGTCGCCGACGACGTAACCGACGGTCGCTCCGGCGGCGGCGAGATCGACGCCGGGGAGGAGCGCGTTGCCCACGACGACGGCGGTGTCCATGTTGGCGATCGGATCGCGATCGAAGAGCGCGATGTAGACGTTGCCAGCGGCGTCGCCCTGAGGCGCCGCGGAGCGGCGGACGACACCGGACAGGCGCGCGGCGCTGCTCGGGGGCGCGTCGGCGCCGCCACCGCTGCCGCTGTCGATGGTGGTCGCCGCATCTGGAGTCGCGGGATCCGGGTCGGGCGCGCTGTCGGTCGAGCACGCGATGATCGGGAACGTGCAAAGGGCCAGTCGCAAACAAGTCAGCATCTGCATCCTCCTCGGTGCGACGCACCCTAGGCGACCGGCCCCCTCGCGTTCAAGTAAAAACTAGGAAGTTGCACTCTTGACTATCTTGTTGATCGGACCAAAGATGCGGCCACTCCAACCCCGAGGAGCCCGAATGCTTCCGCGTCTCGCCACCGCCCTCTTGCTCGCTGTTTCGGTCACCGGCTGTGTGTCGGAGGACGCCAGCGATGCTGGCCACGCCCTCACCATGAGCGCCACGCTGACCGTCAACGCCGACGGCGAGCTGGAGTTCCTCAGCCCGGCGGCGAGCCTGGCCACCCACGCCCCCGCTGACGTGACCGGCAAGCCGTACTACGTCGGCGTGTTCCCCGCCGGGTTCTCGTCGGGCAACGATCCGGCGCTGTGGCAGCGCTGGGGCGAGGTGCCGCCCGGCCTCGCGATCACCGAGACCACGGACCCGATGTTCGAAGCCGGCGCCTACGACATGGTGCTCGTGCTCTACGTGCACACGCCGATCAACGCCGCCCAGCTCGCGTTCGAGGAGAGTCCGCCCGCAGCGGCGGGCGGCGACCTGGCGTCGTTCAACCTGTCCAACGTGGACGTCCTGCCCGGAGATCCCGATCCGGCGCTGGGCACGCTGCGACTGAACGTGATGGACGCCGACGCGAGCGTGGAGATCACCAACCGCACGCCCACCGACCTCGCCGATCGCGACCAGACCCTGGCCGCCTTCGAGCGCACCATCCTCATCATCCCGTGAGCGCCGTGCGCCGCACGCTGCCGCTCCTGGCGGCCTCGCTCTCCGCGCTCCTGGCCGGGTGCGCCACCGACGGCGACGGAACCCAGCTCGACCTGCCGGTGGATCCCTCCACGGGGCTGCGCATCGCCGCCATCCCGCCGGTCCCGCCGCTGCCGGTGTGGCCCGACAACCCGACGACCGACGCGAAGAAGGAGCTCGGGCGCGTGCTCTTCTCGGACCCGCGGCTGTCGGGCTCGGGCCAGACCGCGTGCGGCAACTGCCACCTGGCGACGAGCAACTTCCACTCCGGGGGCCCCCTCGACGCTCCGGATCGCTCGTTCCCGGCGATCACGCCGACGCTGCATCGCCACGCGCCGTCGCTGCTCAACCTGGTGTATGCGCCGATGGCGCGCTGGGACGGTTCTCACTTCACCGATGTCGCCGATCTGATGGTGTTGCCGCTCGCCGAACCCAACATGAACCTGTCCCGGCTTCCGGTGAGCGCCGGCGAGGAGATCGATCTCCCGGCGGCGCAGCGCAACCTGCGGGCCACGCTCACCACCGAGATCCCGGGCTACGTGCCGCTGTACCAGCAGGCGTTCGGCGAGGACATCACGGCGGTCACGCCGGCGAGGCTGTGGCGGATGACCGGCGAGGCCATGGCGGTCTTCGTCCGGGTCGCGGTAGCGCGCGACGCCGCGTTCGACGCGTGGAATGCCGGCGACGACGACGCCATCAGCGACGCCGCCAAGCGCGGCGCGATCCTGTTCATCGGCAAGGCCCAGTGCGTGCTGTGCCATGACGGTCCGTTGCTGTCGGACTTCGAGTTCCACAACGTCTCGACCTCGGTACCCGACGCACAGGGTCGGCGACCCGACGACGGCCGCTTCCTCGTGACCAGGGACGAGGCCGATCGCGGCAAGTTCCTCACGCCCATGCTGCGCTCGGCGGCGCGGACGTCACCGTACCTGCACGATGGTAGCGAGGTCGCGATCCGAGATGTGGTCGCGCACTTCACCGGCGCCAGCGGCCAGCTCGATCCGCTAAACGAGCTGTCCATCCTCCCGGCGCTGACCGACGACGAGATCGACGATCTGGTGCAGTTCATCAAGAGCCTCGACGGCGCGACCATCCCCGTGGCCGATCTGGCGCCACCCGCGACGATGCCCTGATCACGTGAGGGTCAGCGCGCGTCGGCGACCGTGATGCCCTCGCTGCGCAGGTTGGCCACCAGGGTCGGCGCGATCGTCGAACCCCTGCGATAGAACACCGCGGGCTCGCCGATCGGAGCCCGCACGTTCACGTGCCCGCCGACCGAGGTCGACCCCATTACCTGTCCGTTCCACAGGTGGACCCATTCTCCGCGCGGCAGGTAGACCTGCTTGTCGTAGGGACAGAAGGGCCAGGTCCAGCACTTGTTCTTGACCGGCGCGACCAGGAGCTCGCTCCCGAGCAGGAACTGGTCGTCGACGGTCTGTGCCGTGGCGTCGTCGGGATAGTGCAGCCAGAGATGGCGCACGATCGGCCAGCCGCGGGTCGCCGCTTCCTGCCCGAGCTGGGACCGGTAGAACCCGAGCGCACGGTACACACGGCTCATTCGCGCGAAGTGGTCGAGCAGCGCGCCGCTCGAGTAGATCTGCGCGTTCACGTCGGGCTGGTTGCCTTCGTGCGTCCGCAACACCGCGGTGAAGGCGTTCATCTCGGTCCAGCGCTGGAGGAGCTCGGGCTCGCGCTCGTAACCGGCGAGCCCCCAGAGGCTGAGCGACGTGTAGCCGCCCGTGTCCGAGTGATTGAGGGCGAGACCCGACATCCCACCGGCGAGCAAGCCGTGCAGCGCCGAGACCATGCCGTCGTACTTGTCCCAGGTCGTGAGCTGATCACCCTCCCACATGAGGAGGCTGTGGCGCGGCGTGCGCGTCGATCCGGACCGATTCCAGATCACGACGTCGCCCAGCCGCCCCGCTTCCTCGATCGCCTCTCGGTTGAGACGCGCCCACTCCACCGGGTATTGATTGTGAAACGAGGCCCCGCCCTGGCCCGACGCAAGGCGAGCGTCGAACGGCAGCGCTTCGGCGAAGTCGGCCATCCAGCCCGAACAACCTGCCGCATCGAGGAGCTCGTCCTGGAGCACCGCCTTCATCCACGAACGTGCAGCGGGGTTGGTGAGGTCGAGGAGGCCGACGTCGAACGCCGTGACCTTCATCAGGTAGGGCGAACCGTCCGGCTTCCGGACGAAGTAGCCGGCCGAGAGCGCCTCGGCGTAGAGATTGCGGGTCACCGCAGCGTCGGCCGGTGGGTCGACGAGCATCGGGTTCACGTAGCAGAGCGTGCGGATCCCATCGGCAGCGAGGCCGGCCACGAACGACGACCAGCCCGGATGGTAGGTCCGGCTCTGGACCCAGTTCCACAGCACCTGCTCGCCGATGAAGGTCCGCGTCTTGCCTGACCAGGTCTGGTTCCAGACCGCGGAGATCGCCGCACCTCGCGAGCGGAGCTGGTCGACGATCTCGCGGCTGCGAGGCAGATCGCGCGCGATCGCCACGATCGCGCCGCGGTCGACCCACGCTGGCAGCGGTGGCATGCGTCCCGCGAACTCGGTGAATCGCTCGATGAGCGCGAGGGGCGAGTCACCGTAGAGAATCCGTCCCGTCATCGTCGGCGCGAACAGCCGCACCTCGGTCGCAGCGAGCTGGCGAAAGTCGAGCTCCGCGTACTCGGTGTCCTCGAGAAACATCGAGCGGAGTCGCGACGTCAGGTAATGAGGTGCGGCGTGGTACGACGAGCTCTCGCTGCCGCCCGACCCCGGCGACGCGGCGTTCACCGCGGGCGTGATGGGCACATGTCCTCGTCCCACGCCGCCCTCCTGCGCGAGCACGGGAATCAACCGGCCCTTGAGGTCGATCCGATCGTGCCCGAAGGTCTCGCCGCCGCCGTAGATGCGTTCGGTACCGTCGGAGGCCGCGCGCAGAGAGAGGCGATCGAACGAAGGGTCGTTCGAGGCGAGCCGGAACCTGAGGTGTCCCGCGGCGGCCTGGCACAGCTGCAGCTCCCAGCGCAGCGTGCCGCAAGCCGGCGCCGGATCGCGGAAACCTCCGCGTAGGACGACCGTATCGCCGCTCACCCCTGCTCGTTCGAGGCGCGGCTGCGAGCAGACCAGAGACGCGGGCGCGTTCACCGTGAACGAGCCTTGATGTTCCTCCGCCGTCAGGTCGACGCGGGCCATCGCGAATGCGCCACCGCTCGTCGGGCTCGCGAAGAGCGAACGCGACGGCGACGCCGCATGGCGGACATCGAGCCGAACGTCGCTGCTCACCGTGACGCGGAACGCTCCGGCTTCGAAGGTCGCGGGCGCGTTGCTCGCGGCGACCGCACCTCCATCGACGAAGCAGCTCGCCGAGCCACCGTCGGCTTTCCCATCGTCGGGAACGAAGGGCTCGGTCGGAGGAACCGGCGCGTCGGCGCACGCCGCGAGGGTCCCGACCAGGCAGAAGAGCAACAAGTGCTTGAGCATGAGCGAGCCTCCTGACGCAACGCCCATACCAGTCGGCATCAATCATATCTAGCTGATTTCACTTAGAACCGGTGGCCACGCGAATAGCCAGTGTCAAGTTCTACTGGACACTCCAGGCGCCGCCGCTTTGGCGCCTGGCTCCTGCATGCGCCGACGCCTGGTACGACTCTCGTCGTTGAGCGCGGAGGCGGAGATCATGAGCGCGTACCGTCCCATTCCCCTGCCCTTCGAGCGGCTACCGCCCGACGAGATGGCTCGCCGCGCGCGGCAGTTCGCCGAGACCATGGCCCGGCGCCGCACGGTGCGCGACTTCTCGCCCGAGCCGTTCCCCGACCAGATCCTGCGCGACGCCATCGCCGCGGCGAGCAGCGCACCGTCGGGCGCGCATCAGCAGCCGTGGGTCTTCGTCGTGGTCCGCGATCCCGAGCTCAAGCGGCGGCTCCGAGAGGCCGCCGAGCAAGAAGAGAAGAAGCTCTGGGAAGACCGCATGTCGGAGGAGTGGCGGACCGCGCTCGCGCCGCTCGGCCTCGACTGGCACAAGCCGCACCTGACCGACGCGCCCGCGCTGATCGTGGTCTTCGCACAACCATGGCGAGTCGAGGCGACGCCCGACGGTGAGAAGCGGGTGAAGCACTACTACGTCGACGAGTCGGTCGGGATCGCCGTCGGGATCCTGCTCGCCGCGCTGCACCACGCCGGTCTCGCCACGCTCACCCACACGCCGAGCCCGATGGCGTTCCTCCGCGAGTTGCTGGGCCGTCCCGCCCACGAACGCCCGTACGTGCTGATCCCGGTCGGTTTGCCTGCCGCGGGCGCGCTCGTCCCCGATCTCGAGCGCAAGGCGCTCACCGAGGTGATGATCGAGCGATGACGTCGCGCTGGATCGACTCGCTCGCCGCGGTGGGAGCCTCGGTCGCCGAGGTTCCAGTGAGCTCCTCGAGCGCATCGCGGAACCGGCGCGCGAGGTCGGCGGTCTGCGCGCCGCTGACCGCAGGCGCGGCGTAGTTGAAGTTGAAGCAGACCCGGCCGTGGTAACGCACGACGGTGAGGGCGATGCCGTTGCGCGGCGTGACCGGCGTGGTGATCAGGACCTCGTCGGCCACCCAGCCGTCGCCGGACAGCACGGGGAAATCGAGGGCGATCAGGTTCGAGAGGTTGAGGTTGTAGGCCGGGCGTTTCGCCTCGAACACCAGCGCGTGGAGCTTGTCGAGGGGCATGCCGAGGACGATGGCGCGCTCGCACACCAGGCGATGGAGCGGTCGCTTGCGATCGAGCTGACGCTTGAGCTGCGCGTGGATCGCGCGAGCAGCGTCGGCCAGGTCGAGGGTCCGTCCCAGTTGCAGCTCGACCTCGAGGGTCGCCAGGTGGTTCGCGAACGAGGCAAAGCCGCCATCGCGAGGGCGGGTCTCCATCACCAGGGAGGCGTTGACGCGACCGAGCCGGCGCCCGAGCTCGCGATGCCAGCGCTGCGCAGCGCCGAACAGCGCGGCGGTGAACAAGGCGCTCTGGCCGACGCCGAGCTGGCGGCGGGCGCGTTGCCAGCCGTCGAGCGCGGCATCATCGACCACCCAGCGCACCGCGCCGTTCGGCCCGGTGTAGTCCGCCGAGTCGTTCTGCACCAGGTTCGTGATCGGACGCGCGAGCGCCTTGGCGATCGAGGCCGTCAGCGACGCGAACCCGGCCAGCCCGTAGCCCACGCGCGTGGTCGGAGCGAGGCCGAGAGCGTCGAGCTCGCCACGCCGGCCGACCGGTACGAGCGCCGCGGCGTCGGGCTCCGCGCCGCGCTGGCGCGCGCGCACGAAGGTGGCGAAGTCGCCCAGCAGCCCGATGAAGGCGCGGCCATCCGCGATGCCATGATGCTGGCGAAACAAGAGCCGGCAGTGGTCGTCGCCGGTGATCGCCAGGGTCAGCGAGATGGGCGCGTCGCGGAACTGATCGAGGTGACGGTCCCAGACGTCCTGGATCAGGGCGTCGAGTGCGCCGGGCGGGCGGCCGCGCAGGTCGACGAGCTCGAAGATCGCGTCGAGATCGGTGGGCGCGGCGGCGTAGCGAAACCGACGGGCGTACTCGGGGATGGCATCGAGTGACTGCACACGGGTCGTGAGCGCGGGATACCGCACGAGCAGGTCGCCGAGCGCCGCCCGGACCGCCGCAGGATCGGGCACACCAGTCACGACCAGCTGCCAGGTCGGGGTGCCTGAGCAGCCGTGGCGAGCGCTGGTGACGGCGAGCCCGCCCTTGTCGATGTAGTCGAACGGGTAGCTGACCGCGACCGCTGGTGCCAGGTCCCGGCACCAGCGGTCGTCGTGAGGAGGCTCGGGCTCGCCGGCGGCGGCGATCGCTGCGACGATCACCGCCGCAGCACCGCCCCAGATCCCGGCGAACGCGATCTTGAACGCCAGGAACCCGCCACCCGACATGGGCGCGGCGCCGATGGCCGCGACGGCCGCGACCGCGCCACCACCGACCAACGTCGCCGACACGACGCCGGCCGCGACGGCCGCGAGCAGCGGGCGACCGGCGAACCAGCCTGGAAGCGCGCGCTTACCGCCGCCGCGCACCCGACCGGCGCGGACCTCGCGCTGCGTCGCCGGTGCGACCACGAGCCCCGTGAAGAAGGCGATCAGGAACGCGCCCACGATGGTGTCGCCCGCGATGCTCGCGTCACCGGTCAGCGGGACGACCGCGACACCGCCGTAGAGGGCGTGCCCGACCGCGGCGTTGATCGCCACGTTGATGGCGACGGCCACCACACCACCGGTCAGCAGGTGCCTCGCGAGCGACCGCTGCGTTCCCGGCGCGATCGTGGGGCCAGCCATGCCGCGTAGACTAACCCCAGAGTTCAGGATTCCGTCGCCAGCCAGGTATACACATTGTGTGCGTGATCGTCCGCGCCAACAACCTGCGCGTCGACGGCGACTTCGTGCACTTCGGCTGGTCGACCGAGCGCCGCAACTCGTAGGTCTTGCGCATCGATCGGAGCACCGGCGTCGCCAAGGTGGCGAGGACTCGGCCGCTGCACGGGGACCGACACGAATCCCGCCGAGGTCGGCCTCGCCTTCGATCTGTCGCGTGGCGAGCTGGTCAGCCAGCGGCGGGCCTTGTCCGGCATCACGGGCGGCAGCCTATGGCAAATTTCGGCATTCATCGGGGGATCGAACGATTGGAGTTGAGCGCGGCCGCGTCAGTTCGGTACACGCGGCAGCAGCCATGCGCCGCCTACTTGCCATCGTCCTGTTCGTCGCTGCCGCGTGCGGCGGTGCCCCCGAGGATATCGAGCGGATCTGTGAAGCCGCAACCGAGTGCGGTGCGCTCGGTCCCGAGGAGACATCCGCGTGCATCATGGAGCTCGACGCCGCGACGCCCGACAGCGCGACCCGCGCCGCCGCCGAGTGCGCGAACTGCCTCGAGACCATGACCTGCGGACAGGTCGCCAACGGCGATTGCCGCACGGCGTGCGAACCGCTGCTCGACGCCGCCAACGCGAGCCCGGGCACGCTCACCGGGGCGTGCTCGTCGACCTCGCGCTCGAACTACGCGCTTCGCTCGAGCGCCGGGAACCTGCTCGTGCGCCTCGCGTGTGACGGCGTCTCGATCGAGATCAATCCCGGGCGCCATTTCACGGTCGGCGAGCGCTTCGCGTGCGGCTCGCTGACCGCGTGGGACGGCCCCGACACCGGGACGTGCCCGATGGCGCTCGGCGAGATCCGCATCGTCGAACGCGACGGCCGCCGCTGGGTGACTGGTAACTGCTTCTGCGCCGACACGCAGCTGAACTTCGACGTCCCGTATCGTCTGTCGCTCTGAGCGCGTCCGCCACCATGGCTAGCCTATCGACCCTTCGATCTTCGTGATCGATCCGACGGGCTGCTGCAACCACGGAGCATGAGACAGCTCCGTGGCTCGCAGACCCGCGATTCTCCTGGCGACGCCTCGCCCGACCCTGCCGCCAGCCGGGCCGGCGGCGGCAACCTCGGCCACGGTGGCGGCGCAACCGAGCGCGACCCCTCGACGGCCGGGCTTGGGTACCTTGGAGGCGGCGACGTGGCAACGGCGGTTGGCGTCGATCCCGGCTCGGTCCGGATCCATCAGCACGATGGCGTTGCGGAGGGCCACGGCGCGCGCGCCGTCACGAAGGGTGACGACATCCACTTCGCCGGGGACGAGCTGTGGGCGCCCGATGCCACCTTTCTCATCGGACACGAGCTCGCTCACGTCGTGCAGCAGCGGCAGGGCGCTGGTACCGCCCAGGCCAGACGCGACGACGACGACGATACCGACGCGCTCGAGGTGGAGGCCGACCGGGTCGGCGAGGCCGTCGCCCGCGGGGAGCGCGTCGCCGGCGAGATCGACGGGATCGCCCGGCCAGGGTCAGCCCAGCGGTTCGAGCCCGGCGAGCACCGCGAGATCGGTGATGCGGCCACCCGGACCCGCCATGGCCAGACCCAGACCGTCGAACTGGCGCCGGGCTACCGCGTCAGCTACGGCGACATGGTGGCGATGGGCGGTGACTACTTCACAAGCATCGACGAGATGCGATTCCTTGCCGGGCGCCCGGGCAAGGGCGGGGGCACCCGCGAGGAGCTGGACTACGTCCGCATCGTGAAGGTCCATGGCCGCAAGGAGCAAAAGCTGAACTTCTCCAAGGAGGCACGCGAGGCCGCCGACCGGCGGTTCTACCGGCTGCTGGCGTCCAACGCCTCGCACTTCGTCAACCCCGTGGAGGGCGACGAGGCCCGATCGACCGCCGACAAGGGCGGAGCGGCCACCAACGGCGGCACGGATCCGTTCCGGTCCGGAATGAAACAGGTCCCGGACAACGCGATCGGAAACTACCGGCGCCGGCACCTGGTCGCCGTGCTCGAGGCCTGGAACGCAGGACGGGCGGGCCTTGGCACCGAGCGGGCCCTGGCCGCCAACGCGTTCGCCGACCACTTCCTGACCGACTCGTTCTCCGCCGGCCACAACCGCACCCCGCGGATCACGGCGTGCGCGTACTGGAACGCGAAGGCCCCGATGTTCTTCTTCAACTTCAAGGGCTACCTCGGCGAGCAGCTGGCGAGTCACATCGACCGGGACACCTTGCTGGGTGCCGCCAAGGAGAGCTACATCAGCAGCGAGGCGCGAAAGACCCTGGAGCTCGACTTGGCCGCCAAGGGCGTCGCGCCGTTCACGTTCGGCGACCTGGTGTGCGGTGCGATCCACGACCGCGACAACACCGATGGCATTCGCGTCACGATCGGCGGCGAACAGAAGACGATCTTCGGCGACCACAACCTGGCCAAGGGCGACACGAAGGAGGCGGCGATGCGCGCGGTGCGGGCGAGCGTGGCCGATGTCGAGGCCGCGCACCGGCTCGGGCAGGCGAACGGTGCCTATCAGTCGCTCAGCACGCTGCTGGCGCCGGGCGGGCTGTTTGCGGCCGAGGAGCTGATCCCCATCGTCAAGCCGGACGCCGAGCTCCCCGAGGCCCAGCGCGCGACCCGATGGAACCACGCGTCGATTGATGAGCTCTTCGCGGACCCGATGTTTCGTCACGGACTCGCGACGCTCATGACCGAGAAGCGAAGCGAGCTCGAGGAGGTAGGCGAGGGCCTCGAGAAGGACTACCAGAAGGAGGCGTTCAAGAAAACCGTCGCCTCGATGGCCGGGCGGGAGATCGAGACGATCCGCCGGGTCCTGGCGTGGGTGCCGGGGCCCGGCGATGGAACCGGGAAGGTCGGCTACGCGCTCGAGTACTTCGATCGCGCCACGATGACGCGCGGTGGCCTCGAGTCGCTCCTGTATCCAGCGCGGGTCGCCCTGCTCAAGGACCTGCTCCGCGGCGATAGCAAGGCGCGCGCAGCCTGCCTGCGCGTGCTCGCGACCGCGCCTCCCGGTGACGCCCTCAGGGCGATCGACGCGGTCGGCTGGGACCTGCTGGCCGACACGCTCGGTTCCCGGTTCGTCCGAGAGTTCCCGCGGAGGCAACGTCGATGATCCGCCGGATGACGACAAGGCGATCACGAACTGCGCGGGTTCGCGACGGAGGCAACGTGCGGACTTCGGGTTGCCCTCTCGTGCCGGAGTCGGCGATGATCGAACCATGCGTCAGCACCGTCGAGCCATGCGCCTCGCGTCCGTCATCCTCCTGCTCGCCTCGACGGCGTGCGGCTCCACGCCGGTCAAGGACCGCAGCCCCAAGCCGGACGGCGTCTACGAGGAGTTCGACGTAACGATGCTCGAGAGCGGCACGTGCCTCGCCGCGACCCGGAACGAATTCACCTGCCCTCCGGGTGGCACCTGCCAGGCACCGCCAGCGAAGTCCGTGGCCTGCCCGGCGGGTCTGGTCGCGGGCCAGACCGTCCGGCTCGTCATGACCAACGACCTCACCTGCAACGTCGACGGCGCGGTCACGGCGTGTCCCGAGCACGACCAGGGCCGCGTCGAGGTTCCAGCCGAGTGACGCCGCTCGCGGGCGATCCCCGCGGCCACGTGAACGGCGGCATCGACCCCAGCCCGCGCCCGGGCCCGGGCCGCCCCGTCTCACGATCCCGACCTCCAGGTGAAGCCGTGGATCGCGCCTCCTGGACCGGCATGATCCCGCGCCTGCGGGCGAGCCGTTCGACGGTGTGGTTCCAGCCGCTGGCTGTCGGGCACCACATCGAGCAGCGCCTCGTCGGCGCTATCGATCGGATCGGCACACGCGACGATCGGCGGGCGCTCGCCGCAGTCCGACGGCATGTACGACAGGTGGCGGCGCACCGCGTCGATGCACTGCTCGTCGGTCTCGCCGGGACCGACCATCGCGGCGACCCGGGGGACGACGCCGCTCATCACCACCTGCTCGCGGAACAGATGGCCGCTGCCGGCGAATAGCGAGATCATGTCGGGATCGCTGTCGGGGTTGGGATCGATGGGCGCGCCCCCGGAGTCGATGAGCCCGACTCAGGTGCCGTTGCCGACGCCCCACTCGTAGTCGAGGTCGTCGACGCGCTCGAGGAGCGCGTCGAGCGGCTCGCCGGGTGTGCCGGCGGCGAGGACCTCGTCGAGCGCGCCCGCGCCGGCGTGGAAGTCGTGGAGGCCGCGCTCCTCGACGGCGTAGAAGCGCAGGCGATCGATGCCGGCCAGGCGCGCGGCGAGGAGCTGGAGCAGGGTCATCAGGTGGCGATTGCCGCCGAAGGCGCCGCAGCCCCAGAAGCCGCTGCGGATCTCGACCGGCGCATCGGGCCAGAGGCGGCGAGACTCGAACGCGGCCGCAGCGAAGCCGGTGTACGCGGTGACCAGGATCTGATCGATGTGGCGGCGGAAGTACGGGCCCGAGCCGGTTGGCGCGGCGATGGCGATCAGGTTGGTGCGCGTGGGATGCGAGAGAACGCGGGTGTGCTCGCGCACGATCGATCGCGAGGCCGCGGCGAAGCGGTTGCCGTACAGGATGCGCGTGTCGAGCGCACAGCGGCGCTCGACGCCGGTGACCAGCACGGGAGTCGGCGCGCCGTTCTCTTCGGTGCGAGCCGGCACGCGCTCCTCGAGAAGCGCTTCGCGGAGCGAAGCGAGCGCGGGATGTTCGGCGCACTGGAGCTCGTCCTGGGCCAGCAGGCTCGAGCCGTAGGCGACGAACAACTCGGGGTCGGCGAAGTTCACGTGCCAGACGCCGGTGTCGTTGCCGTATTCGTAGACATCCGGAACGGGCGCGATGTCGGTGGCGGCGAGCTCGACCTTGTCCGGGAGCGGTGCTGCCCCCCAGCGCGTCAGCTCGATCAGGCCGGCGTGCACCGAGGCCGGTGCGCACGCGAGATCGAAGACCAGTTGCTTGTTGGGATGCCGCAGCGTCGGCGGGTGCAGCGAGAGGAGCGCGGCCGGTTCATACGCTCGTCGGAGAATCGTTTGCATCGTGTCATTGTGACACTATCAGAAGAAGCGCGCAAGCACGAGAGCGCCGCTGCAGAGCGAGGCACCCGCGCTCGCTACCGCTTCAACGCGTCGAGCAGCTCGTCCATCGTGGGGTGATCGGAAGACTTCTCGCCGACCCGGCGATAGCTGATCTCGCCACCAGCCTCGACGACGAACGTCGCCGGCAACGAGATGCCGTTCTCGTAGTCATCGACGCCCCACTTCGTGATCACGGCGAGCTGCGGATCGGCGTACAGCTCGAAGCCGAGTCCCAGCTGCCGGTGAAGCGCGGTCGCGTCCGCGGGTGAGTCGGAGCTCACCGCGACGATGGTCGCGCCGAGGTTGCCGAGCTCGACACGTCGCTTCTCGAGCTCGCCGAGCTGGTGCTTGCAGGCCGGACACCAATGTCCACGATAGAACACCAGCACCACGCGACGGTCTCTCCACACGGTCGCCAGCTCGAACTGCGAGCCGTCGCGCGCCTGCACCGTTCCTTCGGGGGCCTGCTCCTGCGCGTGCTCGACGTTGGTAGCTCGTCCCGTGGCCTTGTGGGGGTTGAGCACGGGCTCGGGCCGGCACGCCACGACGCACGCGACGATGAGGAGCACGCTGGCGAGGAACCTCACCCCGTCAGTGTATAACGACGGCCGTGGCCCGTGGCCTGCGGAGCCGACGATCGTCGACGTAGGGCGTCGCGATCGCTCCGAGCACCTAGTCCGTGGCCAGGTTGATCTCGGCGAACCTCTTGCCGGCGATCTCGTTGACCAGCAGATAGGCGCCGAGTCGAGCGAGGTTGTCGTCCGGCTTCTTCGGGTCGCCGCCCGCCTTCTGAATCAGGAACGCAGCCTGGTCACCGCTCGTCGGATGCGTGACGTCACCGCGTCCCCTTGACGTGATGAAGATCCAGGTGTCCTTCGACTTGATCTTGATCTGCATCATCGCGCCGGTCTCTGCGACCACCTTGTCCGAGTAGGATTGCTTCACGATCGTCCGTGCCGCCTGGTTGATGCCTTGCCATGTCGACTTGAAGCCGCCCGGAGCCGCCTGCGGTGAATCGATCGTGCACTCGATCACGATCATGCCGTTCTCGCGGCCGTTGCTGCTGTTCACGACCTTCGACCACTCGACGAGCGACGCCATGAATTGTTCGCTCGACGCCTTCTGATACACCTCCTCGAGCGCCTGTTCGATGCCGATTGCGGCAGCGAGGCCTTCCGGGGTGGGCGTGAATTGCTGCTGGTTGTCGATGAACGCTTCCGACGCCAGCTTCGCGGCATCTCTCGCCGCTTTCTTCTGGCCCGAGACGAACTGAGCGATCGGTCCTTGACCCTTGACCGTGGCGGCCGCCTTGGTCGCGAGGGTACCGAAGGCTCCCTTGATCGAGTCTTCGACCTTCTTCGACACCGATGACGCGATCTTTGCGGCCACGTCGGCGGCGCCCGACAGCTCGCTTGCGGTGACCCCCGGGGGCACGTAGGCGTCCTTCGGGTTCAGCACGGCACCCGCGACCGATGCGGCGAGAGGTTTCGCCGCGGCGCCGGCGTACTTTCCGACCACAGCTCCAATCGCGCCACCGAGCGCGCCGAACGCTGCGCCGAGTGCGGCCTGGATCAGGAACGACAACGCTTGCTCGGTGAACGACGGCGGGTCGGGTGCTTCCAGGGCCTTCGACAGCGCCTCGAGACCATCGCGTTGACCATCGAGTAGATATCCATACTTGTTGGCGGTCTTCTGGAGCGTGTTCTGGAGCCTCGCCTGGTCGCCGGCCGAAAGCTTGTTGTCCGCCGGCTTCTGGTCGCCGGCCGGCGCGGGTTGGCGTTGCGCGCCCGCGAAGCCGCCGCCGCCGATCATCGCTGGCACGCCGCTGACCATCGCGTCGGCCGCGCGATCGGCTTCGTGCTCCGCGGCGTCGAACGGCGTGGACACCGTGAGCTTGTTCTGCCGCGTCGGCGTGCCGCCACGCTGCTGCACGGTGTGCGCCACTTCGTGCGCGAGCAAGTGCTCGCCGCCCGCGCTCGTCGGCTCGTACTGCCCGGCGGCGAAATGGATGTCCTGGCCCATGGTGTAAGCGCGTGCACCCACGGCCTGCGCGGCGGTCGCTGACTCCGCACCCGTGTGCACGCGCACCGAAGACAGGTCCGCACCAAGCGACGACTCGAACTTGCGCATGATCGATGTGGGCAGCGAGGTACTCGACGACTCCGCCGCGGTCGCGACCGCCCCATCCGCATCCTCGTGAACTCCATTGCCGTCCGCTTGGCGCATCACAGGGTCGGCCTCGACCTCACTGGCATCGTCGGGAGTCGACGCGTCGAGCTCGTGCTGCCCGTGCGACCCGCCGCGCGGCTGCGTGTGCGCCACCTCGTGCGTGATGTGCAGGCCGAATGGATCGTCTGGCTGGTGCTGACCGACCGCGGAACGGCGTCGCGTGCCGTGCGACGTGGCGGCCCGACCGACCGCAGCCCGGGCGCCGTCGGCGACACCGTTTCGATCGTGTGAACCGTCTGGTGGCGGAGCGTTCTGGGTGCGCCGCTGCAGTGTGGCCGCGACCCGGTCGGCGATGCGATCGATCGATGGGCCCATGCTCTGGGTGCGGGTCCGCTTACCTGGCGCCTCCGCGCCTGCGACCGTGCCGTCCAACGCGTTGTCGTTGTTTGCCGCCGTGCCCGTCACCAGAGGATCGTGCTCGAATGCCATGTGTGGACGTAGAGCAAGCGACGCGCCAACGGTGTGGGCGGCGCGTCAACCGAGGTTCTGCGGGCGGTTGCCCACCGGTGGAGGCCGCGCGACATCGGGCCGCGCCCGCGCGACATCTGTCTCGCACGATCCGACGACTCACGCGGCGGACAGCGACCGGGCGACGACTAACCGATCGGTCGCAACGTCGTGACCGAGCGACTCGGTGCCGTCTTTGCCGCCCATGATCCCGATCTCGAGCGGACGGTCGGCGCGATCGATCACACGAGGCGGGCGAAGCGTAACCACTCGCCCGTACGCCGAGCGCCGAGGGCGAACGAATGGGCCGGCGCCCAGCCGAGCCGGGCCTTGGCCAGATCGTTGGTCACCCACGAACGGTACGCCTCGCGCACGACCCGACCCTCGCTGGGCATCCGCATCGGCCGAGCGTCGCCGGGAGCCGCGGCGGACTTGCGTCCCTGCAGGCGCGACTTGAGCAGCATCTTTTGCTCGGGAGTGATACGCCGAGCGACCAGCTCCTTGGTGCTCCGGATCAACTTGCCGACCGGTGGGATGGTGCCGAGCTGGGCATGGAACGCCGGCGAAGCGGCGAGCCGGATCGCCGCGGTGACGCTGTCGCGCGCGCGTGGGCGCTGCGCCTGCCAGTACGCGGCGATCTCGTCGAGCGAGTGGTCGTGGATGGTCTTGTCGCCTTCGACCATGTCGGCGAACGTGGTGATGAAGTCCCGCCAGGTGATGCGGGTATCGCCGTTGATCTGGACGATCGAGCCGACCGCGTCGTCGCGGAAGATCCCCGCCACGACCGATTCGCACACGTCGTCGACGTACACCGCGTTGCAGAGGCCGCGGCCGCCGTCGATCAGGCTGATCCGTCCCTGCCGCGCGTCCTGGACGATCGGCGTGACGAAGAAGCTGAAGGGACCGTAGACGATGGTCGGGCGGAGGATGACGGTCGAGAGCGTCCCGCGCTTGGCGGCCGCCCGGACCACGGCCTCGGCGGCGGCCTTGGCGTCGGAGTAGGCCTCTCCCCAGCGTTCGATCGGCGCGGTGCTCTCGGTGATCACCGGTAGCTTCGGCGACGGCCCGTACACCGCCATCGAGCTCATGTGGACGAAACGACGGACCTTGGCGCGCGTGCAGACGTCGACGAGGTGTGCGGTCTGCGTCTCGGCGGCCTGGTCGTCGCCATGGGCCAGGTTGACGACGACGTCGCAGCCGTCCACCGCCCGCGCCAGGCTGCCGGCGTCCAGCATGTCGCCGGCGAACAACTCGGTGTCCAGCCGGGCGATCCGCGCGGCGCGCGAGAAGTCGCGGACCAGCGCGCGGTACGGGAGGTTGTGAGCGAGCGACAGGAGCTCGCAGAGGCGCGAGCCGATGAACCCGGTGGCGCCGGTGACGAGGATCTTGGTGGGCTTCACGCCGGTGGCTCCATCCGCGCCAGCCAGGGCTGCGCCATCGGGGTCCGCCGCGCGTACGCCGCCTCGATCACCGCGAGCGCGTTCAGGGCCGACTCCGCGGTCACGAACGGCGCGCGACGCTCGCGGATCGCGCCGATGAAGTCGTCGAGCTGCGCCCGGTAGTGACTGCGCGCGTCCCACTTCGGGGCGCAAACGATCTGCATCTCCATCGGGCCGCGGCGCGTGGTCCGGTGGAGGGTGAGGATCCGCGGATCCGAGGTCGAGGCTTCGAGCGTGCCCCGCTCGCCGACCACCCGGATGCTGCGGCGCAGCCGGTGCGACCAGCTGAACTCCAGGCGCGCCGGCACCGGTCGCCCGCCAATGCGAAGCACGCCCGTCAGCTTCGCGTTGCTCTCGAAGCCGCCGAACGAGTCGTCCTCGTAGGCGATCTCGGTGAGGTCGCCGAACAACCAGAGCACCCGGTCGAGGAGGTGCACTCCGCTGTCGAAGAGGACGCCACCCCCGGTCGACTTGCGGTTGAAGTAGCCGTCACTCGCCATCGGCCAGTCGAGCGGCGCGCCGTCCTCCACGAGCACCTGCTGGACCTCGCCGACCTCGCCTTCCTCCACCAGGTCCGCGAGCCACCGGTTGTGCGGGAAGAACCGCATCATGAGGGCGACGGCGAGCACTCGCTGGGTCCGGCGAGCGGCGTCCGCCATCGTCCGGCCGTCGGCAGCGGTGATGGCGAGCGGCTTCTCGCACAGGACGTCGATCCCCATCTCCATGAGCTGGATCGCGATCGGCGCGTGAAAGCGCGGCGGGACGGCGACGACGGCAGCGTCGACCTTGCCGGCGAGGTCGGCGACCTCCGTCGTGATCGCGGGCTCGAGGCCGCTCTCGCGGGCGGCGAGCGTCGCATTGCCGCGGTCGCGATCGCAGAGCGCGGTGACTTCGACCCGGCTGTCTGCCGTGATCACCGGGAGGTGCGCTTCGCGCGTGATCGCACCGCAGCCGACGATGCCGAGCCGCACGGGACGGCCGGAGTCAAACTTGTTCTGCGTTGCTCCCAAGATTCCCACTGTTACGATACTTCGCGTGAAGCGTCAATCGCGCCTGCGGCGTACGACGTCCTTCACCAGCCCGAGCAGGTCGTGCGCCGTCTCGCGGCACACGACAAGCGCGCCCGCGACGTAAACGGCGGCGCCGACCACGACCTCGACCGCCAGCTGGATCCCGACGTGGATCTCGACGGTGTGGGCCATCAGCGCTCGCACGCCCAGGACCGCGCCGGCCATCGCCGCGCACGCGACCAGCGGCCGGAGGAAGCCACCGAGCAGCACCGCGGGACGCGGCCCGTCGCCCAGCACCATCCACACGCTGGCCAGGGCGTGGAGGCCGAACGAGATTCCGACCGCGATCGCGGCCCACTCGATCCCGAGCGGCGACAGCGCGACCATGCTGCCTAGCAGGACCGTGATCATGCCCAGCTCGAGGAACATGAGCGGCCGGTTTCGCTCCTGGGCCAGGAGGTACGACGACACGACCCACGCGACCGGCCGGAACACCGACACCACCACGAGGATGGTGAGCAGCGGTGCGACGCCCTGCCATTCGTCGGACAGCATCAGCTCGATCAGCGGATCGGACACGACGCCGAGTCCGACCGCCATCGGGAAGATGATCAGCGACAGGAGCGCCGTCGAGCGCTCGAGCGCGCGTGGCCGCCGCTCGGGCTCCATCCGGGACAGCGACGGCAGGAGCACCATGCCGATCTGCTCGCCGACGTAGACCGCCGGAATGTCGGCGAGGCCGTAGGCGAGGTTGTAGAGCCCCGTGGCATGGGCCCCGAACAGGCGGCGCACGGCGAGGTTGCCCCAGTAGCGCGAGGCGTTGCTGGCGATGGCCCCGATCGCGAGGGGCCATCCGAAGTTGAGCATGTCGCGGAAGCGCGCCATCCGCAGCGGCGTCCGCTCGAGCCAGCCGCGACCGGCGGCGCCGAGGATGATGATCGTGACGAGCGCGTACTGGGCGAGATGGCCATAGACGACCGCCATGCCGCCGAAGCCGCCGGCGGCGAACGCGACCGTGGCGGCGGCGTAGACCACCTCGCCGAGCGCGTAGGCGATACTGATGGCGCGGAAGTGCAGCGAGCGGATGAGCAGCTTCTCGGGGATCGCCGAGATGCGGCGAATGCCGACGGTGAGCGCGAGCAGCGGGATGTACTGACCGGCGTGGTCGGAGTCGACCAGCCACGCGACCGGCTCGGCGAAGAGCGCGACCAGGGCGAGCCCGATCCAGGCCAGCCCGATGCTGGCGACCTGGGCGTGCCAGACGACTTCGGGCTCCAGCTCGGTGCGCCCGCGGACGATCACGTACTGGCCGAACCCGATGTTGGTCAGCCAGTTGATCGTCAGCACGATGATCATCGCCGAGCCGACCTCGCCGACGACGTCGGGGGCGAGGAAGCGGGTGATGATCAGCGTGCCGATCACCCCGAGCGCACGACCGCCGACCGCAGACAGGATGGTCCAGACCGCGCCGCGCGCGGCTCTGGCGGCGAGTGACATCGAAGCGAGGCTACACCGGTTGCTCGACCGCCACCTCGGCCGCGAGCTCGTATGTGCAGCGCTTGTTGTTCACGAGGAACGAGAAGGCAGCGTTGCCACTCCCAGACGGGCTGGCTCACGCCGGAGCAGGGCTGAGCATCTGGACCAGCGCCGGACCCAGCGCAACCGAGCGACAGCAGCCGGCGCGGACGACGTGCGCGGCAGGAACCTGAAACGCGCTTTCGTCGCGGCGCGCGACGACGTCAGCGGCGAAAGACGAGCGCGTGGTTGTTGGCCGGCAGCGCCACGGTGTCGCGCAGCTGAAGGCCCTGCGCGTCGGCGGCCGCGCGCAGATCGTCGACATCGCGCACGCCCCAGCGCGGATCCCGCGCGCGCAGCGACGCATCGAAGGCCTGGTTCGACGGCGCCGAGAACGCGCCGCCGAACCGATACGGCCCGTAGAGGAAGAGCAGCGCACCGGGCGCGAGCACGCGGCCGGCGCCGGCGAACAGCGCGAGCGCGGCCTCCCACGGCGCGATGTGAACCATGTTGATGCACACGAGCGCGTCCGCCTGCACGTCGGGCCACGGCGCGATGACATCGAGCTTCACCGGCGCCGCCAGGTTGGGCAGCGCTGCCTCCGCGCGCCACGCCTCGATGCTCGCCAGCGCCGGCTCGTCCGGATCGCTCGGCTGCCACGTGACACCGGGAAATGCCCGCGCGAACTCGACCGCGTGCTCGCCGCTGCCGCTCGCGATCTCGAGCACCAGGCCGCTGGCCGGCAGCTCGCGCGCGAGCACCTCGCGGATCGGCTCGCGGTTGCGCTGGGTCGCGGGCGCGTACTGCTTCATCGTCATCGCATCCGGGTCAGGGCAGGTCGGCGAGCACGTCGGCGGCGTGCCCGGCGGCGTCCTTCACGTCGTAGACCTTCACGATCCGGCGGTCCGGTCCGACGAGGAACGAGACGCGGAGGGCATAGCCGGGATCGGTCGGGTCGTCGACATCATAGGCGGTGCCGGTGGTCCGCTGCGGGTCGCACAGGAGGCGGTACGGGTACGCGAACTTCTCGACGAAGGCGCGGTTGGCATCGATCGAGTCGAAGCTGATGCCGAGGATGACGCAGTTCTTCGCGGCGAAGTCGCGGGCTCGATCACGGAGCCCGTTGCCCTGGCGCGTTCAACCCGGGGTGTCGGCCATCGGGAAGTACCAGAGCAGCACGTACGATCCGGCGAACTCGGCCAGCGTGACGATCGATCCGTCGTGCGCGGGGAGCGTGAAGTCAGGAGCGAGATCACCGACGCCGGGCCGCATTGCCTCACTCTAGCAGCAACGGTGCTCGACGATCAGGCCGTTGCGCGACGCTTCGCACGGCCGGGACTTCGGGCGCGGCCTTCTCCACGGGGGCGTGATGGCACCTCCATCGCCGCCGCCGAGCCAGCCGAGCGGGAGGTCGCTGCCGGAGGCTTCAGCGGCGCCGAGCGAATCGGTGCTCGCCGCCGCTCCGGCGCGCCGGCCGGCGGGAAGAGATGCCGCAGCGCGTTGGACGGCTCCGTCACGCCTCGCGTCCCGACACACGGAACCACGACGCGAGATCTCCCCGTGTCCGAGCCGACTATCGCTGGTCGCAGCTCAGGCAGCAGCCACGGCCTCGGCGGCGCGGATGCCGGAGAGGAGCGCGCCGTGGACCGTGCCGGGGAAGCGGCGGTGCGTGGCCTCGCCGGCGAAGAACAGGCGGCCCGCGACTGGTTCGGCGAGGCGATCGTGATCGTCGGCGGTCCCGTCGACGACGATGTGAGAGTACGAGCCGAGCGCGAAGCGGTCAGCGCCCCACCGGGTCACGCGGACGCGGCTGGGCGTGGGCGCCTTCGGCCACACCCGGCGGAGCGTGGACATGGCCAGCGCGGCGGCGGCGGCGTCGTCCATCGGGTACAGCCGCCGCGCCGCGCTGCCGCCGATGAACCCGACCAGCACCGGCTTCTGGTGGACACGGCGCAGATCGAGGAAGGTGGGCGGGTCGTTCGGCTCACCGGTGATGCACGAGACGAAGTGACGATCCGGTGGCCAGAACGCCGACGGGAACTCCATCACGATCTTGTCGAGCACGCCGAAGCCGAGCCGGCGGATGGCCTCTTGTTTGGCGGCCGGCAGGGCCGGTGAGAACTCGACGGTCCCAGCCTTGAGCACGCCCAGCGGTAGGGTCACCACTGCCCGATCGGCGGTGAGCGTGCTGCCGGCCGTCACGACCTCGACGCCGCGCTCGTCGTGGGCGATGCGCGTGACGATCTGATCCAGGCGGATGTCGAGGCCGCGCGCCAGGAACGCCGGCACGCCGTCGTAGCCGGGGACGACCAGGTGGTCCTCGCCGGCGTAGGACTCGTCTTCCTCGAAGGCGAGCAGCGAGAGCCGATCGAGATCCTCGGCCGTGGCGGTGAGGAGGATCGACTCGATCCACCGCAGCGCCCGGGTCTCGTCGGCGTCGGGCCGCTCGCCGGCGAGCACGCGGTCGATCGCCGCGCGCACCGAGATGTCCTCGTCGAGCGTCTCGCTCAGCGCTTCGACCTCGGCGACGAGCTCGTCACGATCGCGGTCGAGCTCGCGGGCGTCCGCCGCCGACACGGGGCGCCCCCGGTGATCGTAGAGCGCGACGTCATCGAAGTCCGACGGGGTGTGGGCCAGGCCGGCCTCGTCGGCGATCGCGCGCACCGGGTTGTCGTCGGCGCCCTCGATCCAGTTGGCGCCCATCTCGATCGGGATGCCGAACGATCGATCGGTCCAGACCCGGCCACCGAGTCGATCGCGCGCCTCGAGCACGATGACCTCGTGACCGCTCCGGCTGAGGTCTCGCGCGGCGGCCAGCCCGGCGACGCCGGCGCCAATGACGATCACCCGCCGGCCACCACGGGGCGAGGGCACGCGCCCGGTACCGCCGCCGGTGCCGGTACCGCTGCCGGCGCCGCTCCCGCCACCTGAACAGCCGGCGAGCGCGACCAGGAGCCCCATGCGCGCGCTACCGCCGAGGAACCCACGGCGATCCAGCTGGAGAACCGGCGTGACCGGCACAGCGGCCGACTCGCTCGATCCGTTCCGTCGCCGTCGCCATCGCGAAGCTCTACCGTGAAACCGTCTCATCGTCACCTCCGAAGCGTCTCGTGGCGCCTCCGCGGACGCCGCCCGCGACACCGAATTTCGTACCCGTAGCGTACCCCTGCGAGAGGCGGCGATCCGGCTATGGTACCGCCATGGAAGATCTCATCGCCAAGATGGTCGACAAGGTCGGCATCGACAAAGCCACCGCCGAGAAGGTGCTCGCGTTCCTCAAGGATCATGCCGACGACGTCGGCAAGTACATCGCCGACTCGGGAGTCGCCGCGAAGTTGCCCGGCGGCCTCGGCAAGCTGCTCTGACGCCGACCTGACCGCGGCGACCGCGTCGGCGCTCATCTTCCAACGCGTCCGGCCTGGCCGCAGCCGCCGGAGTCGCGCGACAATCGCGGCGTTGCTGCGATCGGGCATGACGGCGAGCCAGCTGACCCGACCACGCCTGTGGCGGGCGTTCGCCTGATGTCGGTCGGCCGCCAGGCCGCGCGCGGCGCCATCTGGAGCGTCGGCTCGAGCGTCGGGGCGCGTGTCGTCGGGCTGATCGGCACGCTGTACATGACGCGGCTGCTGATGCCCGAGGTCATCGGCGAGGTCGCGGCGGCGGCGGTGATCGCCCAGTCCGCCAACTGGCTGTCCCACTGGGGCTTCAACCAGTACATGATCGTCCACGGCATCAAGGGGGACGAGCCGACCTACCACGTGGCGGTGATCAACCTGGTGCTCGGCATCGCCGGCCTGGCGCTGATCGCCTTCTCCAGCGCCTGGTTCGCGCCGGTCTTCAACGCGCCGCACCTGGCCAGCTACCTGCCCGGGATGGCGCTGGCGGTGCTCATCCGCCGGACCGGAGGCATCGCCGACAAGATCCTCGCCCGCGAGATGCGGTTTCGCGAGCTCGCGATCGCCAACGGCCTGGGCGAGCTGACGTTCACGGTCAGCGCGGTGACCCTGGCGGCGACCACCAACCTGGGCGGCCAGGCGATCGTCGTCGGCAACCTCCTGCAGTCGCTGGTCGCCACCGCGGTGATCCTGCACGCCACCGGGTTCGGCTGGCTACGGCGCACGCCGTGGCGCTGGGACCGGGTCCGCGAGATCGTCCAGTTCGGCGTCCCGCTCGGGTTCGCGCAGATCTTCAACTTCGCCACTCGCTACTGGGACAACCTGGCGTTCGGCGCGTATTTCGGACCCAAGGTGGTCGGCTTCTACAACATGGCCTACAACCTCGCCGATATCCCGGCGGTGCAGGTCGGCGAGCAGATGACCGGCGTGCTGCTGCCGGCGATGACCAGCCTCCGCGACGAGGAGCGCAAGGCCGCGATGGTGCGCTCGACCGCGCTGATGGCGCTCGCCGTGTTACCGCTGGCCACCGGCCTGGGCGCAGTGGCACCGACCCTGATCGACCTGATCCTCAACGACGAGTGGCAGGGCGTCGCGCCCCTCCTGGCCGTGTTGTCGGTGCTGTCGGTGGTGCGGCCGATGGCCTGGGGCGTCAGCGCCTACCTGGCCAGCCACTCGCGGACCCGCGCGATGATGCTGCTCGAGCTGCTCAAGCTGGTGCTCCTGTTCGGCTGCATCATCGCGTTCTCGTCGCTGGGCCCGGTGTGGACCGCGGCGTCGGTCGGGATCGCGTTCGGCGTGCAGGCGCTGGCGACGATGGCGCTGGTGATCGTCACCGACAAGATCTCGGCGGCCGCGCTGTTCGGCGCGTTCGTGCGGCCGCTTGCGGCGTGCGGCGTGATGGTCGGCGCGGTGCTGGGCGCGCGGGCCGGCCTGGTCGAGCTCGGCCTGACCGCGCCGGCGCTGCGATTCACCATCGAGGTGGTGGTCGGCGCGCTGGTGTACCTGCCGGCGGCCCTGCTGCTGGCGCCCGCCACCACCCGCGACTTCATCCACCTGGTGCGCCGGGCGCTACGAGGAGAATGACGGAGCGCCAGGCCGGTGCTGCCGCGCGCCACCGGCGGCGGCTCGGCATCGCGCGGAGCGCGCTGGTGGCAAGGACCGAGGAGCGCGGCCTCGCGCGTCCTCGCAAGGGACGTCCGCCGGCCGGCGATCCGTGGTGGCGGGCGATCGCGAGCGCGCCTTGCGACAAACGCCGCGGTCGCTCGAGTTGCTCGGCTGTCTCCGTGCGAACATGGAACTCGATGCGAAACGGGACGCCAAAGTTCCTGGCGCTCTTCGCCGTGGTCTTCGCCGCCTGCGTCGGAGACGACGGGATCGGCCTCACGCGCTGGCAACTGGACGGCGAGGTCGCCTTGGGACCGCGGGCCGTCCAGCTTCCAGGCCACCTTCCCGTCGCCGACCGCGCCGGGACCTACACGCTCACCACGTCCGTCGCGCTCCCCGAGGTCTGGCGTGGCCAGACCTTGACCGTTTGGATCTCCGATCTGCCGGCGATGGCCGAGGTCCGCTTCGACCAGGTGATCAGCGCGCGCACCGCCGGCGAGGCTGCCGGTGCCTACCGGGCACACGGGCCGCTGTCCTGGTCGGTGCCGGCCGAGGCGACGCGGGACGGCGACCTTGCGATCTCGATCACCGTGCAGCACCGGTGGACGCAGAGCGGGTGGTGGGCCTCGGCGCCGCGGCTGGTGCGTGCGGGCGAACGTCCGCGCAGCTCGACGCTGGTGTTGTGGATCAACACCTATCTGGCGATCGCCGCGTTGATCTCGCTCCTGCAGCTCGGGTTGACGTCGTTGGCGATCTACCTCGTCGATCGAACCCGCCACGCCTACCTTTGGTTCGCCATCCAGGTCCTGTCGGCCTCGTGCTATCCGATGCATGTACTCGGGTTGCCCCAGCGCTGGCTGGGCGTCTACGACACGCCGGTGCTCGCCGCCGCGGTCGTCACCGCGATCACCGCGTCGATCTACTTCACACACGCGTTCTTCGAGCTCGCGCCGCCGTGGCGAGGCTGGTCACGGCTGTGGGCGGTGACCATGCTCGCGTTCGTGGCGCTCGCCGGACCGTTCACGACGACGCCGATCAGCGGCCCGATCACCGTGGCGATCATGGGCGCGCTCAGCGTCTACCAGCTGGTTGTGTGTGGGCGGCTGGCAGTGCGACATCCTGATCGGCTGACCGCGCGGTTCCAGTTTGCGTCGTGGGTGATGCTGTCAGCGCTGTTTCCACCCGATCTCGTGCACTGGATGGGGCTTCCCAGCATGCTCGACGGCGCACGACCAGCCTCGATCGGCCTGTTCGGCTTCGCGCTGTGCTTGTCGTTGTTGCTCGCCCGGCGGCACATCCTGTCGCTGCGCGCCGAGACCGACCACCGCCGCAGCATCGAGGACCAGCGCGGCGAGTTGCTCCGGCTCAACGAGGATCTGCGGCGCGATGTCCAGGAGCGGTCGAGTCAGCTGTTCGCCGCACTCGCGAGCGCGAGCGCGGCCAAACGCCCGGGGCTCGAGCTCAAGCCTGGAGATGTGATCGCCCAGCGCTATCGGGTGGTACGGGCGCTCGGAAGAGGTGGGATGGGGACCGTGCACGAGGTCGAGCGGCTCACCGACGGCAAGCGGTTCGCCCTCAAGGTGACCCACGACGTGCACGGCGCGGCGATGACCCGGCTGGCCCGCGAAGCGATGATCGCGTCGCGCCTGACGCACCGGAACCTGGTCCGCCTGACCGACGTGTCGGTCTCGGACGCCGGCGTCCTGTTCCTCGTGATGGAGCTCGTCGACGGCGATCCACTGGGCAAGGACAAGAGATCCTGGGGCAACCTCGAGTGGGCGTTGCCGGTGCTCGCCCAGATCGCCGATGGACTCGTGGCGCTTCATGCCGCGGGCGTGGTGCATCGCGATCTCAAGCCGGCGAACGTCCTCATCACGCCTGGGGCCCATGGTGCAGAGATAAAGATCACCGACTTCGGCGTCTCTCGCCCGACCGCTTGGTTCGATACCGACGTCGGCTCGGACGAGCGCAGGGCGGCCGCCGCAGCGCAGGCGGCCGGAATCCAGCACGAGGCCGGCGAAGTCCCGGCCACCGGGGACAGCGTGCCGGCAGCACCAGTCTCCACCCGGACCACGACCACGATGTTGGTCGACCTGGACACCGGCGGGCAGGTCGGAGCGATCGCGCTCGAGGCGCGGATGCTCGACGTCGATGCCACGGGGTCGATGCACGAGTCGCCGCCCCGGTCGCCCATGCTCGACGGTGTGGTGACCCGGACGGGGCACCTGGTCGGCACGCCGCCGTATATCCCACCTGAGATGGCGGAGCCGGGCTACGCGCCGGAGCCCTCGGCCGACGTGTTCGCGTTCGGCGTGATCGCGTTCGAGCTGTGCAGCGGCTCCCGGCCGTTCGAACGCCCCCCGGTGATCGCGCGCCTGGCCGGGGCCGCGCCCGAGGCCCCCGCCTCGCTGGCCACGCGGAGTCCCGCGGCGCCGCCCGCCCTCATCTCCCTGATCGATCGCTGCGTGTCGATCGACCCGGCGCGACGACCGACCGCCGACGAGATCGCCTCCGGGCTGCGCGCCGTGCTCGCGAATTCGGTGCCCCGAGCACCAGAGCCGGGGGCTGGGGTCAGCCTTCGCAGCCAAGGGTGATCAGCCGATGAGAGCCCCCCCCGACCCGGGAGATCCCGACGAGGGTTCGGTCGCGACCGTCGTCGGACGGCGCGGCGCGTGCGCACCCGATCACCGCGGTCGCGCATCCATGATGCGTTTGATCTCCGCAGGCAGTGTCATCGGGTCGAAGGGTTTCTGAATCACGCCGATCGCACCGACACTGAGATAGTGGTCGATCTCACTTCGCTGAACCTTCGCGGTCATGAACAGAACCGGGATTGCGTTCAAGGCTGCGTCGCTTTGCAGTTCGGCGAGTGCCGACAGGCCATCCATACCCGGCATCATCATGTCCATCAGGATGAGATCGGGGGGGTCGCTGCGGGCCAGAGAGAGCGCTTCACTCGCGCTCGCAGCCAGCATCACCTTGAACTTCCCGACGGCTTCCAGGCTCAGCCGCCCGATCTTCCGGATGTCTTCCTCGTCATCGACCAATAGCACCTTCATTGCCGCTCCATTACCTACCCCGCAGGGTCGGGGTCTTGGGTGGATGGCGCCGGGGGCACGCTTCCCTGCACCATGTTCCGTCCGGCGCACTTACCGGCGTAGAGGAGCTCGTCGGCCCTTCGAATGAGCGCTGACATCGACGCGCCGTCGTCAGGGTACCCGGCGACGCCCGCCGTGAACGTGGCACCAAAGGTCCCACCTTCCACCGTCTTGAACTGCTGCTCGGCGAACTCGGCGAGAAGGCGGCCCGCGGACCGAAGAGCGAAGTCGACGCCCTGCCCGGGGAAGGCGAGAACGAATTCCTCACCTCCCCATCGCGCGCGAAGGTCTTCGACCCGAAACCGCCGCCGCAAGAGCTCGCCCAACGCTGCGATCACGCGATCGCCGGCGAGATGTCCGTGCTTGTCGTTGATCTCCTTGAAATGGTCGAGGTCGAACAACACCAGTGACAGCGGCCTCTTCTCTCGCGAGCAAGCCGACAGCGCCCGCTGGAAAGACTCGACGAAGGCGCGCCGCAGCATGAGACCCGACAAGCTGTCTCGGTCGGCCCGATCCCTGAGAAGCCGCATGCGCTCTTCCTGAATGCCGACACGCGCGAGGAGCTCCTCTGGGAGAATCGGCTTGCCCACGACATCGGAAGCACCGGCGCGAAACGCACGAAGCCGTGTATCCGCGTCCAGTTGAGCGGTCACGATCAGAATCGGAAGGAACTCCCACTGGTCGGAGCTACGCAGCGCACGGCAGATGTCGATACCGGAGACGCGGGGCAGGTAGACGTCGAGGAGGAGCACGTCCGGGCGCAGCTCCTCGAGCTTCACCACGAGGTCGTCCGCGGCGGAGAGATGCTCCGTTGCGAACCCGGCGGCGCGCAGATGCCGCGTGTACTGGTCCACGACATCGGCGTCGTCGTCCACGACCAGCACGCGAGGCGCCCGCTGGCGCGAGATGGTGATGAATTGCTGGAGCAGCTCGGCAAAGCCCTCCTCGGAGATGGGCTTGTCGAAGAACCGAGTGCCACCTGCCTCGATGGCAGCCACGCGAGTCTCGATGGTACCGTCCACCGACGCGAACGCGATCGGAATCTCGCCGTTCCCTGACGTCTCACGAATTCGCCGAGCGGCCAGGAACGAATCACTGCCGTCCAGATGCACGTCGAGGATGGCCGCAACGAGCGGCTGAGATTCAGCGCGCTGGATCCCTTCCTCCGCCGAATGCGCGGTGATGACGTCGACGAGGAGCCTTCGCCCGAGCGCTCGAACCATCTGAAGGAAGTCGGGGTCGTCATCGACGACGAGCAATGACCGTTCGGCCCCGACCGCCGCGCTCGACCCGTCGCGCACGAAGCTCGGTGCGCGCGCGGCCGCTTTGCTGGCATCCCGAAGCGCGCTCTCGACGTCCTCCCAGAAGAAGCGTCGAGGGGGACTCATCTCCTGGGCGTCGACGAGCAGGTCCTCGACAAGGCCCACGAGCTCTCCCACGGTTGCGTAGCCGTAGGAACCGGCGGAGCCGCGGAGCCGGTGGGCGAGCATCCGAGCCTTGTCGAGCGCGGAGAGGTCTTGCTTCACCTCCTGGATCGCCCGTCTCAGCTCTTCGACCCTCTCGGGGAGCTTCTTCCCGAATGCGCGCCGCAGCTCCGCCAGTTCGAGCGCAAGCGGAGATGGTTCGCTCGGCGCGGGCTGGCCCTGTGCAGAACGTTCGCAGGTGGCGGGTTCGAGGACACTGGCGACCTTCTCGGCGAAGGAAGTCGGTTCGATGGGCTTGTAAAGCACCAGGGAGACATCCAGCTCGGCGGTGAGCCGTTTGAACGTCTTGAGGTCGCGAAAGAACGCGGACACGAAGACGACGCGAATCCGGGGATCTCGTTTCCGGAGGTGCTCGATGAACTCGAGACCAGGAACGTCCGGCAGAAGGCCGTCCACGATCACGAGATCCACCGAACGTCGCTGGAGCGCCTCATCCGCGTCACATGCGTTGCCAGCCTCGATGACCTCCAGTCCTCGAGAAACGAGCGCAGCCTTCAGGAGGGAGCTCAGATCCTCGTCGTCATCGAGCAGGAGAACGGTCTTCATGGCGGCCCCCCGACGCGACGCTTCGGCAGCAGCGCCAAGATCGCGTCACGCACGTCCACTGGATTCGAGCGCGACTTCACCATCGCGGCCGCCACCCGCGTGGAAAGCTCCGCCGATGGATCCGATGCGGAGAAGATGATGACCTTGGCTCGACCGACGAGATTCAGCAGCTCGTCGCCCGCTCCGTCAGGCAACGCGAGGTCGAGCAACACGACGTCGAACTCCGATTCCGCGAGAGCCTTTCGGGCGGCGCTGAGGCTCTCTGCGCCGGCCACCGCCCACGACTTTGGCAGCGTTCGGCGCAAGATGCGGCGAATGTCCTGGTTGTCTTCGACGTGGAGGAGCCGCGGGGGCGCGCCAACGCAGCCCGCCGTCGCGGTTTGCACGGCGGCGAGGAGCCGTGCTTCATCGAAGGGCTTCACGATGATGTCGGACACCTCGACCGCCGTCGCACCGAGCCGCCCTCCGGATCCGGACACCACGATGATCGGAGTCAATCGATGAACGTCGGAGGCGCGCAGCTCGCCGATGAGCACGCTGCCATCGCCATCGGCCAGCCGCAGGTCGAGCGTGATCACGTCGTAGGTGTTGGTCGCGAGCAGCCGACGAGCCCGCTCCAGTGTGGGCGCGAGGTGAATGAGTAAGCCGGCAGATGAGAACAGCCGTTCGAGCACGCGCGAGACGTCGGGATCGTCTTCGCATACGAGCACGCGCTGCGCAGAGCCTGCGTCGGCGCTGGCGCCGACGACCGGTGGAAGGAAGGGCAGGTCGAAGAAGAACACCGTGCCCCCACCGTCCGCAGCGTCGAAGCCGACGGTGCCGCGCATCTTCTCGACGATGGCCTTCGAGATCGAGAGCCCGAGCCCACTGCCACCCTTCTGGCGAGTGCTCGACGCGTCGGCTTGCGCGAATCGCTGGAAGATGCGGCCGCGGAACTCCTCGGGGACCCCGGGGCCGTGGTCGCGAACGGACACGCGGACCCGGTGGTTGCTCTCCTGCACGTTGATCTCGACGACGCCGTTCTTCGGCGAGAACTTGGCAGCGTTGGAGATGAGGTTCGTCAGGACCTGCGCGAATCGATCCGGGTCGACCAGGACCTCGCCCGCCGGGACCGGCTCGGCCAGGACCAGCCGGACGCCGTGCGACGCTGCGAAAGCGTCGTTGGCTGCGATCGCGCTGCGGATGGCTCCAGCGAGCTCGACCGCTCGCATGCGGAACTCCATGCTCCCGGACTGCATCTTCTCGATGTCGAGGATGTCGTTGATCAGGCGCACCAGGCGGTCGCTGTTCGAAAGCGCGATGTCGACGTACTCCTTGGCCTCCTTCGGGAGCCCGCCCGTGACGCCCCCGGCCACCAGCCCGAGTGCGCCGCGAATCGACGTCAGCGGAGTTCGCAACTCGTGGCTGACCGTGGAGACGAACTCGCTCTTGAGCTTCTCGAGCCGTTTTCGTTCAGAGTTGTCGCGGACGATGTTGATGAACCGCGGCTCTTCACCTGCGGGGGCCATGTACTGAAGAACAACCTCGACAGGGATGTCATGGCCCATCTTGTGGCGATGCACCGTCTCGAAGGTGGCGACCTCGGACTGTCCCGTGACGAGCGGCTCGAGCAGTTCTCGGTAGCGCGACTCGTCAAACGAGGGCTTCAAATCGAGCGGTGTCTTCTCCAGGAGCTCGTCGACAGAGTACCCAGAGTGGTCCGCTGCGCCCTGGTTCGCGTACAAGATCCTCAGACTGGTCGGATCGAAGATGAGGATGGCATCTTTGGTGCTGTCGAGCGTCCTCTTGAACTGACGGAGATCCCGCTCTTGGCGGAGGATTTCCGAGACGTCGACTGCGGCGGCATAGAACACGCCATCTTTCGCCGCCGCGTTCCAGGCCAGTGGGACCCACCGACCATCCTTGTGGCGATACCGATTCTGGAAGCCGACAGTGATCGCGCCTTCGAGGAGACGACCGGCCACCGCCAAGGTCGAGGCCAGGTCGTCCGGGTGAATGAACTCGAGAAACGGCTTCGCCCGGAGCTCGTCGAGCGTCCAGCCGAGGGCTCGTTGCCAGGCCGGGTTGAGCTCGCGCAAGTACATCTTGTCGTCGGCGGTACAGAGCAGCGTGAGGCTCATCTCGAAGAACCGGCCTTGAGCTTCAAGTCTTCGGCTTCTTCTACGAAGCTCCAGTTGATCGACCACTTGCTGGGCGAGGAGTCCCAGCATCTCGCGCTGCTTCGTAGAGATCTCTCGCGCCTCATGGTCGATGGCGCAGAGTGTGCCGACGACGAAGCCGTCTGGCGTTCGCAGTGGAAACCCGGCGTAGAAGCGAACACGCGGCTCGCCTGTGACGAGCGGGTTGTCAAAGAAGCGTTCGTCCTGGAAGGCGTCGGCCACCATCAACGGCGCTTCGGCTGTCACGACGTGTCCGCAGAACGAAACATCGCGGGGAGTCTCGGGAGCGTCGAGACCATAGCGTGACTTGAACCACTGTCGGTCGGTGTCCACCAGCGAGACGAGCGCGATGGGAACACCCGCGATGTGGGCGGCAAGCCTGGTGAGCGCATCGAAGGCGGCGTCAGGCGCGGTATCGAGGATCTCGTAATCGCGGAGCCTACGCAGTCGCTCTTCTTCGTTCTGCGGGGTCTCCGGCTTCTTCATCGATGGTCTCGGGTGGGGACGGTGGGCGCCTCGCCTTGACTGCCGCCGGCGGCAAGACGGGGTCCCCCAAGTGTCAGGCGGGGCCCGGCTCCCTCTCCGTAGTTTGCGCCGAAACGGGCCCAGATTGACCGATCGGGCACCGGCAATCGATCTCGCGCACCCCGCGACGCGGCGTCAGAAATTCAGGGAGGCCGAGGAGCGAGGCCCGGCTTCGCCGCCAGGAAGCGACCGACGCGGCGTGGCGACTCGTGGCGTGCGCGCTGACGGCCAGCCATGTCATCCTTGGGCTTGATGGCGGCTCGTCGTCCGATTCGCGGCACCGGGTCAACGATCGACGAGGCAACGGAGTTCTTCAGCGACTTCTTCGCCGCCGAGTGCAGGGTTCTCGAAGCCAGCTTTGGCGGCGAAGGCAGCTTCGAGAAGCTCCACGATCAGATGCAGTCGATGCTCTGGGACCCACGCGTCTACGAGATCCATCGAACAAACCTTTCCAACCTCAAAGGCATGGCCAAGGCAGGCGTCGAGAACACGCGGAAGGCGCTCGCCCCGCGCCAGATCTTTCTCGTCGAGCAACACGGTGCCGGCAAGCGGAAGCTGTTCTGCGCTTACGTCAGCGTCGCCCGGAAGCCCGACGCAAAGTCGTTCTACGAGGAGAAGTTCTGGGCCGACGACTCGTTGCGTATCGTCGCCGTCTATTTCGCATGCCCGGAGTGCGATGCCCTCGGGAAGATCAACGGCGCCAAGTGCCGCGAGTGCGGCGGTCGAGGCTGGCGGCACCACGGGGGCGGCGAGTCGATCACGGCTGGCAAACCGACCAAGGTGAAGAAGCTCGTCCGGCCCACGTTCCCGCAACACGCCGAGCACTACAACGAACTCTGACCGGCGGCACCGGTTCTCGCTACCGACTCTGCTTGGCTCC
>SXJR01000087.1 GCA_005779305.1 Myxococcales bacterium | reverse complement strand
CCCAGCGACCGGCGTCGGCGTCGTCGCGGGCCAGCCACTCGGAGGCCAGCTCGCGGGCCCGCGGCGCCGGCTCGCGCAGGAGCACCAGGCTCTCGAACGGCGCGCGGGCGTCGGCGCGATCGCCGCGCGCGTCGGCGAGCACCGCCTGGGCGGCGATGTCGTGAGCACCGAGCCGCGCGTGCGAGATGCTCTTCCACCAGGCCATGGCGTCGGCGGGCACGCCGGCGCGGGCCAGAGCCCGGGCCGCGCTCAGCCGCGCCACGCCCAGCGGCTCGCTGCCGAGCGCGCGATCGAGCTCGGCCAGGGTGTGCGTGACCCGGAACAGGCCCAGCGGCACGGTCACGTGCTCGATCACCACCCGCCGCATCATGAACGCGCCGAGGATGACCGCGAACACCGACGCCATCAGCCACTCGCCGAGGCCGAGCAGGAACAGCACGATCGACAGCGACCACACCAGCGCGATGACGTCGCCGAGGCCGGCCACCGCCGTGTAGAAGAGGAAGGCGCCGTCCCGATGATCGCGGCGGGCGTTCCACGCGTGCCGGCGCCCGAACGCGATGATCCACCAGGCCCAGCCGATGAGGCGCGCCATCATCCACCTCCATCGCCAGGCGGCCCGGCGTCGCCACGGGCGCCGGCAGCAGCGATCGGGCTGGCCCCCGCCGCCGCCCACAGCTCGGCCACCAGCCGGCGCCGCGGATCACGCAGCACCGCCGCCGCCGCCCGCACCCGTTCGGCGGTGCGCGGCCGCGGCCCCAGCGGCGTGGCGTAGGTCATCGCGTCGGCGAGCCCCAGCTCGAGCATGCCGAGCAGCTTCTGGGCCTCGCGCTCGATCTCGCGCGGCGCCGAATCGGGGGCGAGCCCGAGCACGAAGAACGGGTTCTCCGCCAGGCGCTCGGCGGCGTCGGACATGACTTACCGCACTCCCGAGTCGAAGCTCTTGCGTCGGGCCTGGGCGTCGACCGGCATCAGCTCCCACAGCGCGTTGACGATGCGGCGCAGCCGGGCGTTGTCACCGGCGGCGATCGCGGCGCGACCATCGTCGACGAGCTGCTTGGCCCGCGGCAGATCGGTCGAGCTGCCGAGGTCCGAGGAGACGATCTCGAATTGCCGCTCCCAGGCATCGGGATCGCGAAAGTAGGCGGCGTTGGTGAGCCGGCGCATCAGCCGCAGCTGGCGGCCGAGCTCGGCCGGATCCTTGGCGGTCATGGCCCGGTCGAGCGCGGCCATGACCTCGTCGAGTAACTTGCGCTCGGCGTCGGTGCCGTAGGCGCCCACCGTCGACACCGCCACCACGCCGGCCCAGCGCGCCTCGTCGACCAGCTCGGGCCACTTGCGGGCCAGGTCGGCGTCGGCCAGCGCCGCGTCGATCTCGAGCAGCGTGCGCCGCGCCTTCTGGGCCGCGTCGGCGTCGCCGCCGTGGGCGGCGTCGATGTCGCGCTCGGCCTGGGCCAGCTGGGCCTCGAGGGTTCCCAGCTTCTCGATCACCTGGGTCAGGCCGTGGCGGAAGGCCTCGGTCCGCATCTGCAGCAGGTGGCGGCGCTGATCGGCGAGCGCGGCGTCGAGCGCCTCGGGCGCAGCCTCGGGCACCAGCAGGTGGGCGACGTGCTCGAAGACCTGATCGATCGCCGCCACGAACGCGCGCGCGGTCAGGCAACCGGCGCGGTCGAGCTCGATGGTGAGCTCGACCTTGGAGCCGAGCGGCACCGTGCGGTCGACGCGGTCGCCGCGCAGCTCGAGGGTGCCGACCAGGCGGCACAGGTGCGCGTGCTCGAGCTCGCCCTGCACGATGGGGATACGCAGCACGCTCTCGGCGGTGCCCTTGGCCACGGTCTCGACCGTGGTGTGCACGAACGTTCGCCGCGACGGCAGCGGCGCGCCGCGTTCGAAGTAGACCTGGACCTGATCGCTGGCCAGGGCGACGCCGATGGTCCGCGACAGCGGCGGGTCGGCGATGGTCAGGCCCTGCACGATGGTGAAGCTCGCCGGATCGACCTCGATGACGGCGCCGGCGGCGTCGACCGCACCGATGGCGAAGGTCGAGGCGGTGCGCGGCACCAGGTTGACCATGGTGACGAAACCACCGTCGGCGCCGATGGCCGCCGGTGGGCTCTGCCAGCCGCCGTCGGCGCGTGCCAGCGTGACCCGAGACGGCGGATCGGCGCCGACGAAGCGACCGACGACGTGGGGCGTGAGATCGGCCGACACCGGCGGGTACTGCAGCCACACCTTCTTGCCGGTGCCGCGCGTCGACGGAGCGGCGCGGCCGTCGAGTCCGGCGGTGGCGGCGTAGAGCGCGGCACCCTGGGCGACCAGGGTCATGGGATCGAGCCCCTCGGCCAGCGTGGCCTCGAGCCGCGCCGACACGCGCGCGCGCAAGGCCGGCATCAGCGTGGGCCCGCCGACCATCACCACGCGGGCGAGCCGGCCCGGGGCCAGGCCGCCGGCGGTGAGCAGGCGCAGGCACACGTCGAGCGAGCGCTCGACCAGCGGCGCGGTCAGGGCCTCGACCTCGGCCCGGGTGAGCGTGAGATCGACCTCGAGCTCGGTCCCCTCGACCACGAGCGGCTGGGCCAGGGTGACCTGGGCCTGCGCGCTGCGCGACAGCTCGATCTTGGCGTCCTCGGCGGCGGCACGGAGCACGCGCAGGGCCGCGACATGGGCCGGGTTGCGGCGCTCGAGCAGGAGGCCGCCGCCGCCCGCGAGCCGCGCCGCGAGGTGCTCGGTGATGGCCCAGTCGAGATCGCGGCCACCGAGAAAGTTGTCGCCGTCGTGGGCGACCACACGCAGCAGGCCGTCGCGGGTCTCGAGCAAGGACGCGTCGAAGGTGCCGCCGCCGAGGTCGTAGACCAGCCAGGTGCCGCCGCCGTCGTCGTCGGCGCGCCAGCCGGCGGCGAGCGCGCTGGCGATGGGCTCCTGGAGCAGCTCCACGCGCTCGAAGCCGGCCAGGCGCGCGGCCTCGCTGGTGGCCGCGCTCTGCGGCAGCTCGAACAGCGCCGGCACCGAGATCACGGCGCGCTCGACGGTGACGCCGGTCTGATCGGCGACATCGCTGCGCAGCGCCCGCAGGATCTCCGCCGACAGATCCTCGGGCTTGCGGGTGAGGCCGGCGGCCGGGAAGGGCAGCTCCTTGCCGGTGCCCATCAGCCGCTTGAACTCGGTGGCGGTGTTTTCGGGATCCTGATCGAGCAGGCGGCGGGCCCGCTGACCCACGGTCACGCGGCCCTGCTTGTCGATCCGGACCACGCTCGGCGTCACCGCGCCGCCCTGGGCGTTGCGGATCACCTGGGTGCGCTCGCCGTCGAAGATCGCGGCGGCGCTGTTGCTGGTACCGAGATCGAACCCGGCGTAGAGAGGGCGATCGGCCATTCAACCGAAAGGTAGCACCTCTGCGAATGTCCTGGCGCTGGCGCCCCGGCGCGGTCTCACCGCGCTGACGCCCCCAGCGCGGTTCCTCAGCGCTGACGCCCCCAGCGCGGTTCCTCAGCGCTGACGCCCCCAGCGCGGTTCCTCAGCGCTGACGGTAGACGATGAAGCCGCGGGTCGGGTCGTACGGCGACACCGCCACGGTCACGCGGTCGCCGAGCACCACGCGGATGCGGTGACGCCGGACCTTGCCGGCGAGCTTGGCGAGCACCTCGTGGCCGTTCTCCAGCTTCACGCGGAAGTTGCCGCCCTTCGCGATGAGGACGACCTCGCCTTCGAGATGAACCAGTTCTTCCTTGCTCACAGCGTCTCCGAAGCTAACCCCGGCGGATGCTGGGGGCAGCGAGAGATAGCACCGTTTGCGGCCCAGGGATAGGCGCGGGATCCCGCGGTTTTCAGGCGGGATTCTACGCTCCGCGGTATAGGTGGGACGTGGATCGCCAGCCGCCGCGGACGACCTCCAACGAGATCGACCTCTACATCCGCACCTACTACAGCCTGCTCCGCTCGACCGGCGACGTCCGGGTCCGCGCCTTCGAGGAGGCCCACCTTTACTCGGCGTCGAGCCTGCACACCGGCGCCCTGGCGCCCGAACCCGACCTCGCCGCCTTCGCCTACAGCGCTGGCCGCCTGCCCGAGTGCTTCCACCGGGTCCGCCGCATCATCCTCGGCCAGTCGATGGAGCAGCTGGCCCGCGCCGGCTTCCCGGTCACGACCTGGCAGACGGTGCGGACCCGCGGGCGCCGCCGCCCGCTGCGCTGGGACGGTGGCGCCAACCTGGCCGTGTTCGTCGCCTCCGCCTCCGACATCGACGACCTCATCCCCATCGTCGCCGCCTACCAGATCGAATGGAACAAGCTCCACGTCCGGCTCGTCAGCAGCCGGCTCGAGGGCGAGGCCCTGCTCGCCCTCGACGACGCCGGCCTGGCCGAGGCGCTCGGCACCGACGTCGGTGGTGTGCGCCTGTTGCGCGCCGGCCTCGGCACCGGCTGGGCCGCGGGCCTGGCCGGGCTCGCCGAACACGAGCTCGATCTCACCATCCGCCTGCTCGACGGCTCGTTCCGCGAGTACCAGCGCTCGGCCCAGACCTGGTGGAAGGCCATCGAGGCGGCGCGGCCCGAGCTGATGCGGCGGCCGGTGTACTTCGTCTCGTCGAACACCCACTCGCTGGCCAACCTGCTGGGCGGCTACGCCTTCGCCCACCAGGACCAGCTCGCGGCCTTCCTGCGCGACACCAACCTCGAGGGCCTGGGTCCGCGCATCGACGAGGCCCTGGCCTCGACCGACGAGACCGTGACGTCCAACCTGCTCTACTACGGCCTGCGCGCGTACATCGCGGCGTCGCCGGCCGAGCGGGTGGCGGCGGTCCAGGAGCACGACGCGCGGGTCGGCATCACCACCATCGAGAGCCCGGCCCGCATCGACGTCGCCGCCCAGGTCTTCGAGCTGGCCCGCCTCGATCCTCGCCACATGGATCCGCGGGTGCGCGTGCCCGGCATGGAGCAGCTGGTCCGCTCCAACGCGGTGATCGTCAACATCGACTACCCGCTGGGCATGGCCGCGTACCACCACCTGGCCGCCGTCACCACCGGCCTCGACGAGATCCGCGGCATGTACATCATGGGCAAGGCGGCCACGCTCAACGCCCGCGTCGGCGACGTGATGATCTCCAAGGTCGTGCACGACGAGCACTCCGGCAACACCTACCTCTTGCGCAACGCGCTCCACGCCAACGACGTGCAGCCGTTCATGCGCCACGGCACCGTGCTCGACAACCAGAAGGCGTTGACCGTGCGCTCGGCCTTCCTGCAGAACCGCAGCTACATGGACGTCTTCTATCGCGAGGGCTACACCGTGATGGAGATGGAGGCCGGCCCGTACCTGTCGGCGATCCACGAGACCGCGGCGCCGCAGCGCCATCCCAAGGGCGAGATCGTCAACCTCACCGATGGCGTCGGCTTCGACTTCGGCCTGGTCCACTACGCGTCGGACACGCCGTACTCGCGCCGCCAGAGCCTCTTGTCCAAGAGCCTCTCGTTCTTCGGCATGGAGTCGACCTACGCCTGCGCCCTCGCCATCGCCCGTCGCATCCTGCGCCTGGAGATCGAGCGCGCCGACGGCCGCGGGTAGGGCACGTGAGCGGCGCCGAGCCCGAACCCGACACCGCGCCGGTCGGCCTGACCTGGCGTATGTACGTCGAGCGGCTGGCCGAGCGCGCCGGCGGATGGACCGCGCTCGCCGAGGAGCTGGTGCGGGTGGTCGGCGAGAAGGCGGAGCTGCCCGAGGATCTGCTGTCGATCGAGAAGGGGCTGCGCCGGCTGGCGAGGCGCGGCAACGCGCCCGGCGGCCAGTACGGGCGCTGGCTCCTGCGCCACCTCGGCGTGCCCGAGGACATCGAGCGCTGGGCCCGCTGGCTGTCGCAGTACCACCGTCGCTTCGCCGATCTGCCGCTGACCTTGCGCCTCGAACAGCTCCGGCTCTGGGATCGGCCGCCGTTCGCCGAGTCGCGGCTGGCGGCGTGGACCCACGTCGGCCTGGCCTCGGTCCACCTGCGCCGGCGCGAGGACGCGGTAGCGCGCTTGCGGCTCGAGCGTGCCCGCGACGCCGCCGCCAGGGCCGGGCCCGCCGCCGTCGCCGAGGTCGCACTGCTCGACGCCTACGTCGCCACCAACGACGGCAATCGCGCCGCGGCCGGGTCGTTCCTCGAGGTCGCCGCCCGCGCCACCGAATCGCCGGAGCTGGACGTCGACGATCGAGCGTGCCTGGAGGCGCGCCTGTTCGGCCAGTGCGCCTATCACCTCACGTCGCCGCTGCCGGGCGCCGACGCCGATGTCCTGGGCGCGCAGGCGCTGTTCTCGTCGATCCATCGGGGCCTCGAACTCCCGTTCGTCGCGTTTCGTCGCGACAACGGGCTGGCCTACTGCGCCTGGAAGCTCGGCGATGCGGTCGGCGCGTTGGCGCTGGCGCGCAGCGCCGCCGACCACGCCGGTGATGGCGGCTTCGTGCGCTTCCGCGTGCTCGCCTTGAATCTCATCGCCCGCATGACGCCGGATCCGGAGGAGGCGAGGGTGGTGAGGGAGCGGGCTGCGCGGCTGGCGCGATCGATCGAGGACGAGGAGCTGCTGGCGGCGGCGACGAGGGGAATGGGCGGCCGGAAGACGTAAGAGGGCAGGCAAGGGCAAGGGCAGAGGCGTGTCCTGATTCGTGTCCTGGTGGCCCGAGGCAACGGGATGCACTGTGGCGCTGTCATGAGCAACCTCTTCTTCACCTCCGATACCCACTTCGGCCACGCCAACATCATCCGCTTCTGCAGCCGCCCGTTCTCGTCGGTGCCGGCCATGGACGAGGCGATGATCGAGCGCTGGAACGCCCGCGTCGGCGACGACGACGTCATCTACCACCTGGGCGACTTCACGCTCGGCAACCGCGCCACCGCCAGCCGGGTGCTGGGCCGGCTGCGCGGCCGCATCAAGGTGCTGGGCTACCCCTGGCACCACGATCGAGGCTGGGTGCCGACCGCCATCGGCCCGTCGTCGTTCACCGGCGCGAGCGGTCACGTCGTCGAGATCCTTCCGCCGTTGCTCACCATCTCGCCCGAGGTGGCGGGCCGCCGCCAGCCCATCGCGCTGTGCCACTTCCCCCTGGGCGAGTGGGATCGCCGCCACCACGGCGCCTGGCACCTGCACGGTCACAGCCACGGCAACTACCACCCGACCGGCGCCATGCTCGACGTCGGCGTCGACGATCACGACTACGCGCCGGTGGCGCTCGACGATCTGCCGGCGATCCTGGAGCCGCGCCTGGAGGCGCCGCGTCGGGATCGCGTCAGCGCGGGCGCGGGATGATCTTGACCGCGGTGCCGTAGGCCAGGACTTCGGTGCTGCCCTGCGCGAACTCGGTCGCGTCGTACCGCATGCCGATGATGGCGTCGGCGCCAACTGCGCGGGCGTGCGCGATCATCTGCTGGTAGGCGTCGTGGCGAGCCGCCTCGCACACGTCGGTGAACTCGCTGATGTTGCCGCCCCCGAGCGCCTTGAACGAGCCGATGATGCCCTTGCCGAGGCTGGTGGCGCGCACGACGATGCCGCGCACGATGGCGAGGTAGCCGACGATGTCGTGCCCGGCGATTTCGTTGCCGGTGGTCACGATCACCTCCTCGATGGGTTCGTATCCGGTGCGGTATGGGCTCTCGCCTGCGGACTCGGGGGTGTCGCTCATGGGCCAGTCTTACCAGCCCCGAACCCGCACCGGGACGCGGCGCCGTCACGTCGGCGTCTGCTGCTCCTGCTGCTCCTCGGCATCGCGGCCTGTGCTGGCCGCCGCCTCGATCATCGGGTCGACCGCCGGGCCTGCCGGGCCGATGCGCGTGCCGACATCGGTCTCGGGCTGACCGGCATTGTCGGGCTGCTCGGCCTGTTCCAGCATCGTCGCCTCCTCCAGCTCCAAGGTAGATCCACGGGCGGCTGGTTGTGACCGCCGACCCGCGGGCCGTCACGGCCGGACGCGGTAGCGGCCCGGCTCGGCGGCGTCGGGGTAGTCCGACGAGGCCTCGCCTCGGCCCTTGCGCACGATCACCAGGCCATCGTCCGCCGACACCGACAGGTCCCACTCCACGGTCTCGACGTAGTCCCTGTCGCGTTCCTGGGCGCTGATCCCGGCGATCACCAGACCTTCGGTGCACCCGGGGACACCGGCGGCGGTGGCGCCGCACACGCGCAGGGTCTCGTACGACAGATCGGGCGGCTTGAGGACCGGCGGTGGGCCACCGGCGGGCGGACGGAGTTCGTGACGCAGGCGGATCACCAGCTCGGGTTGCCCGCCGCGGATGACGTCGGCCACCCTGGGCGCGGCCTGCGTGTCGAGGGGCGCGTGACAGCTCTCGGCGAGCCTGGTCGCGTAGACCGTGGTCCCGGCTTCGACGACGAGGTGGCAGTCCTGGCCCTCCCCACCGACAACGCTGACCCGGCTCCAGCCCGGGACCGTCGCCGGCGGTGGGAGGCCCACCGACGTGAGCGGGTCGTAGCTCCTCGGCGCGCATTCCTTGCCGACCAGGCCGATCCGGTCGCAGACCTCCTGCATCGACGCGACCGCGGGCATCGGTTCGAGCGGCAGGGCGTCGTCGAGCACCGGCTCGGCGTCGAGCGAGCCGATCGCGACCACCGGCGTGAGATCGCCCGGCGTCGCTGGCGCGGTCCCGATCACGTCGAGCTCCGAGACGCAGACCTCGCGCCAGAACTTCTTGCTGCCGGGAATCGTCGCCAGTATCTCGATCTTGAAGTCGCCGCCGGCGAGCCCGTCGGGCGTGCCGACGGGGAGGTCCTGCAGCGTGCGTACCTCGGGATCGAGGTCGAGCTCGGCGACCGGCTCGCCGTTGCGGGTGACCCGGACGCGGCTGATGCGGTGGTTCATCGTGAACGGATCGGCGCCGGCGGTGGCGGGCGCGGTCGCGCCGACGGTCATGCGCAGCGCCGTGACCCGCGCCTCCGCCGGCACGCGCACGGCGATCCAGGCACCGACCAGCTGGCCCGTGCGCGAGTTCCACGCCGTGTCCATCGAGCCATCGACCAGATCCGCCGGGCTCTTGCTCGGGTTGACGACCTGCGACGACACGGCGAACGTCAGCGGGACCTTGCCTCGCAGCGAGCTCGAGGGAGCGGTCCCGGTCGCGACAGCGTCCGCGGTCGGCGCGGCGTCGGCGGCGAGCGTCGCGGGTGCCGCGCCGTCGACCGCTCCGGCAGGAAGCGTATCCACGCCGGACGCGGTGCCGCTGCCACTCCCCGCCGGCGCCTTGCTCCCACCCTTGCAGGCCAGCGTCCCGGCGACGACCAGCCCCGCACCCAGGAGAATGACCAGGTCTTGTGCCGCCGCGTATGTCGGTCGTGCTCGCTTCACGCGGGCGAGGATAGCTCGGCCGCGGGGTCGCCGTGCCATACTGCGGCGCGAGCATGCAGACGGTCGAGTACCTCGTCGTCGGCGCCGGGATGAGCGGGCTGGGCTTCACGGCCTGGCTGCGGGCCGAGGCCGCCGCCCGCGGCCGCCCGTTGCCCGACGTGCTGGTGCTCGAGGCCGACGACGCGCCCGGCGGCTATTGCAAGACCGTGGTGAAGGACGGCTTCACCTGGGATTACTCGGGTCACTTCTTCCACTTCAAGCACAAGGACATCGAGGCCTGGCTGCGCGCCCGCATGGACGGCGAGGTGCGCACCGTCGCCAAACACTCGACCATCCGGGTCGCCGGCACCGACGTCGACTTCCCGTTCCAGAAGAACATCCACCAGCTCCCCCACGAGCTGTTCCTGACCTGCCTCCACGATCTTTACTTCCGCGACGAGGACAGCCCCGACGCCACCGCCGGCTCGTTCAAGGAGATGCTGTACAAGCGCTTCGGCCGCGGCATCGCCGAGCTGTTCCTGGTCCCCTACAACCAGAAGCTCTACGCCACCGATCTCGATCGGCTCGACCAGGACGCGATGGGGCGCTTCTTCCCCCACGCCGACATCGCCGACATCGTGCGCAACATGCGCGCGCCCGACAACGCCAGCTACAACGCCACGTTCACGTACCCGGCCCACGGCGCCATCGAGTACGTGCGGGCGCTCCTGCGCGAGGTGCCCGACGATCAGCTCGCCCTCGGCGAGCGCTTGATCGGCGTCGACCTGCGGCGACAGGTGGCGTGGACGACCAAGCGCGAGCTCGGCTTCAAGCGCCTGGTGTCCTCGGCGCCCCTGCCGCGACTCCTGGCCGCGTGCGGCGTCGAGCACGACACGTCGGCCTTCACCTGGAACAAGGTCCTGGTCTTCAACCTCGGCTTCGATCGCAAGGGGAAGGAAGGCCTGCACTGGATGTACTTCCCCGATCCGTCGACGGTGTTCTACCGGGTCGGCTGGTACGACAACATCCTGGGCGGCGATCGCATGAGCCTCTACGTCGAGATCGGCGCCGACAAGGACGCCGAGCTGGACGTCGAGCTGATGCGGGCCCGCGTGCTCGAGGATCTGGCCCGCGAGGGCATCATCGCCGGTCACCAGCTCGTCGCGGAACACTCGGTCGTGCTCGATCCGGCGTACGTGCACATCACCCGGGCGTCGATGGCCGAGCACGCCCGCGTCAAGCGGACGCTCGAGGCCGCCGGCGTCTACTCGGTCGGCCGCTACGGCGGCTGGACCTACTGTTCGATCGAAGACAACCTGGTCGAGACCCGCGCGCTCGCCCGTACCTTTGGACCGCTCCTGTGAGCTCCCCGCTGCAGACCATCGTCGACACCATCCGGCGGGCGCCGGCGCCCATCCACGTCGATCTCACCGGCAAGCAGGCGATCGTCACCGGCGCCACCAGCGGCATCGGCCGCGAGGCGGCGTGGGCTCTGGCCCGTATGGGCGCCAAGGTCACCCTGGTCGGCCGCACCCGCGACAAGGCCCAGATCGCGCTCGAGGAGCTGGTGAGCCGCGGCGCGGCGCGCGAGCGCCTCTCGACCGCGGCGGCCGATCTGTCGCGCACCGGCGCGGTGCGCGGCCTCGCCGACGAGCTGGCCTCGCGCTACCCGTCGATCGACATCCTGCTCAACAACGCCGGCTGCTACCCGGCGCAGCGAACCATCACGGCCGACGGCTTCGAGGAGTCGTGGGCGACCAACACCCTGGCCTACGAGATCCTGACCACCCGGCTCAAGGACGCGGTGATCGCGGCCCGCGGCCGCATCGTCTACGTCGGCTCGACCCAGGCCGGTGATCTCGACGCCGGCGATCTCGACTGGGGCAAGCGGCGCTGGAACGGCGTGCGCGCCTACCGCCAGACCAAGCAGGCCAACCGCATGCTGGCCTGGGTGTGGGCCAAGCGCATCGCCGGCACCGGCGCGACCATCAACGTCGCCCATCCCGGCGGCGTGAACACCAACATCCCCGGCCGCCAGGGTGGCGTGTACGGCGCGCTGGCCAGGGTGGCGTTCATGACCCAGCGCACGCCCACCCACGGCGCCGACGTGCTGGTGTGGCTGTGCGCCAGCCCCGACGTCGCCGGCAAGAGCGGTGGCTTCTACAAGGACCGCCGCGAGCTGGTGTGCCCGTGGAAGTCGGACGCGCTGGCCAACGAGCGGCTGTGGCAGCGGGCGCAGGAACAGATCCGGGAGCCGGCGTGAGCGGGCCGCGTGAGCGCAAGGTGCAAGATCCGGCGGCGCCGCTGAAGGACGTCGAGATCGTCGTCGGCGTCGGCGGCGGCATCGCGGCCTACAAGGCCTGCGAGCTGGTCCGGCTGTTCATCAAGGCCGGCGCCAAGGTCCAGGTGGTGATGACCAGGCGGGCCACGAAGTTCGTCGGGCCGCTGACCTTCCAGGCGCTCACCGGCCGCAAGACCTTCACCGATCTGTTCTCGCTCACGCAGGAGTCCGAGATCGGCCACATCCAGGTCGCCGATCGCGCCGACCTCGTGGTGGTGGCGCCGGCGACCGCCAACGTGTGCGCTCGCCTCGCCGCCGGCATCACCGACGATGCGCTGACCTCGGTGTGCCTGGCCACGCGGGCGCCGGTGCTGCTGGCGCCGTCGATGAACGTGAACATGTGGCAGCACCCGATCACCCAGGCCAACCTGCGCCGGCTGGTCGACGTGGCCGGGACCTTCGTGGTCGGGCCCGGCGACGGCTTCCTGGCCTGTCGCTGGACCGGGCCGGGCCGGCTGGCCGAGCCCGCCGACATCGTCGAGGCCGCGTGCCGCGTGCTGTCGCCGCAGGATCTGGCCGGCAAGCGACTGGTGATCACGGCGGGGCCGACCCACGAGGCGCTCGATCCGGTGCGCTACCTCGGCAACCGCTCGTCGGGGAAGATGGGCTACGCGCTGGCGGCGGCCGCCGCACGCCGCGGCGCCCTGGTCACGCTCATCGCCGGCCCCACGGCGCTGCCCGAGCCGGTCGGCCTCGACGTCGTCCACGTCGAGGACGCGCGCGCCATGGAGGCGGCGCTGGGGTCGCACGCGTGGGGCGCCAGCGCGGTGATCATGGCCGCCGCCATCGCCGACTTCCGGCCGGCGGCGCCCAGCGACAAGAAGCTCAAGCGCACCGAGATCGGGCTCCAGCCGACCATCGTGCTCGACAGCAACCCCGATCTGCTCGGCGGCCTCGGCGCCGAGCGCGCCCGTCGCGGCGACGGGCCGCTCCTGGTCGGCTTCGCCGCCGAGACCCACGACGTGGTCGGCTACGCCCGCGCCAAGCTCACCGCCAAGCAGGTCGACCTGATGGTGGCCAACGACGTCACCGAACCCGATGCCGGTTTCGCGGTCGACACCAACCGGGTGGTGCTGGTCGAGGCCAGCGGCACCCGCGAGATCCCGCTCGCCGACAAGGCGGTGGTCGCCCACCGCATCCTGGATCGCGTCGTCGAGCTGATCGCGCCGCGGGCGCGCTGATCGGCGCCAAAGAGCTTGAGCGTCCAGGTCCACGTCGACGTCCACGGCGACGAGGATCGTCAACGATCACGTCCACGACACGCAACCTCGACACCGTGGCGTGGTCGTGGTCGTGGACGTGGACGTGGACCTGGACGTGGACGGTCCGGGTTCCACCGCGCGAACTGACCGGCATCGTGATTCGCTAACGCGCCGCCGCTGCGATCGCGCCGCTGAGCGTCTCGTAGCTCTGGGCGCCGACGAAGGCGCGGGCGGCGGTGCCGTCGGGCCGCAGCACCAAGGTCCACGGCACCTTGGTGATGGCCAGATCCTTGCGCAGCGTGCCGTCGTCGACGAGCACCACGCCGTCCCACTTGAGGCCTTCGAGCACGCGCAGGCCCGTCGGCGGCGCCTCGGCGACCTGGACGGCGACCGCGGTCGCGCCCTTGTCCTTGCAGGCGCGGGCCACGTCGGGCAGCTCGGTCCTGCAGTGCGGGCAGCCTGGCCGCCAGAACACGACCACCGCAGGCTTGCCGGCGAGTGTGGCGGGATCGAACGGCGATCCGTCGGCGGTCGGTACCGCGAGCTTGCCGGCGATGTTGCCCGGCGGCGCCGGCGTGGTCTTGGTGCACGCGAAGAGGGCGACGAGGGCGAGCGCGGGCAGGGCGAGTCGTGGCATACGTGCAGGAGATGGGTAGCACGCCCGGCGACCCTCGCGACGAGCTGTTCGCGCTGACCAGCGCGTTCCGCCAGGCCCTCTCGCGCCAGCACCGCGCCGGCGCCTGGGCCGCGCCGGGGACGGCAACCGCTCGATCCGTCTCGGATACGGGTTCGGTCTCGGGTTCGGTCTCGGTCTCGGTCTCCGATTCGGATTCGGACTCGGACCCGATCTCGGTCTCCCGCACCCTCTCCGTCATCCGCGCCGAGCTCGGCGACTGCCAGCGCTGCAAGCTGTGCAACACCCGCAACAAGATCGTCTTCGGCGTCGGCCCCGAGCCGGCGGCGCTCATGTTCGTGGGCGAGGCCCCCGGCGCCGACGAGGACCGCCTGGGCGACCCGTTCGTCGGCAAGGCCGGCGAGCTGCTCGACAAGATGATCGAGGCCATGGGCTGGAGCCGCGGCGACGTCTACATCGCCAACGTGCTCAAGTGCCGGCCGCCCAACAACCGCAACCCCGAGCCCGACGAGGTCGCCGCCTGCCGGCCGTTCCTCGACGCGCAGATCCAGGCGGTGCGGCCCCGCATCATGGTGACCCTGGGCCGGCCCGCGGCCAACGTGGTGCTCGGCAAGGACGCGCCCATCAGCTCGCTGCGCGGCCGCTTCCACGAGCACCGCGGCGTGAAGGTGATGCCGACGTTCCACCCCGCGTATCTGCTGCGCGAGCCCGATCGCAAGCGCGACACCTGGTCGGATCTCAAGCAGGTGATCGCCGAGCTCGAGCGCCTGGGCGTGGTTTCGCCGCGGCCCGCCAAGGCCTGACGTGAGCTCGCGATACGGCGCGGTACCTACGACGGCGGCGGAAGCCGACGAGATGGCGCGCGCCGTCATCGGCCCTGTGACCGTCGCCGTCACCGATCCCGATCCCGATCCCAACCCCGAGACCGTCCCCGTTCCCGTCCCCGATCCCCGCGCTGTCATCGATCACTTCGCCTCGCTTCACGACCTGGACACGATCTGGATGGACATCCGTCCCGGCGACGTCTCGCGCACCGTCACCGTCGCGCCGGGCATGGCGATGGCGACGTACACCCGCGGCGCCGACGACCTCGCGACCCTGGCGCTGGCGATGCACGAGGCCGGTCACGCGCTCTTCCGGGCCCAGCTGAGGCAGCGCGCCATGCTGGGCTTCGACCCGCCGCGCTGGCTCGACGAGGCGGTCGCGGCCTGGGCGGTGCGCGCGCTCGAGGATCCGCGGGTGATCGGCGACGCCATGCTCCGCCGCCTGGCCGCGGCGCGCCGGCACCGGCGCGAGGCCGCGACCGCGCGTCTGGCGGCGTACGAGGCAGCGGTGCAGGCCGGCGCCGATCCGCACGAGGCGTGGCCGGCCGGCCTCGACCCCGCCGCGTATCCGCAGCTCCGCGACGAGCCCGGGGTCATGGCCAGCTACGCCGCAGCTGACCGCTGGCCACGGCGGGTGCTGCCGCGTAAGGTTGGCCCATGAAGGCCGTCGTCCTCGCCCTCGCCCTCGCCGCCGCCCCGTTCGCCGGCTGCAGCAACACCAAGAAGCCCGACGATCACGCCGCGGCCAAGAAGACCGTGCCGGTCGTCACCGTCGCCGAGCTCGACACCATGATCGGCAAGCAGGCGTGCACCCCGGTCGACGCCAACGGTCCGACCACGCGCCAGAAGAAGGGCGTCATCCCCGGCGCCATCCGGCTCAGCGACTACGAGACCTTCTCGGCCACCGAGCTGCCCGCCGACAAGGCGCGCCCGCTTGTCTTCTATTGCGCCAACGAGCAGTGCGGCGCGTCGCACACCGCCGCCGAGAAGGCGCTCGCCTCCGGCCACACCGACGTGCGCGTGCTCTCGGCCGGCATCCTGGGCTGGACCGAGGCCGGCAAGCCCGTCGAGCCCGGCGCCTGAACCTCCTGCTCCTCGATCCCGGCGAGATCGACCGCGGCCGCGCCCGGCTCGCCGACCGCCGCGCCACCCACCTGCGCGAGGTGCTGCGCGCGTCGCCGGGCGCCAGCGTTCGCGCCGGCGTCATCGGCGGCGACACCGGCCAAGCCGTCGTCGTCTCCGACGACGGCACCACGATCGAGCTCACGGTTTCGCTCGATAGCGCGCCGCCGCCGCCGATGCCGGTCGATCTGATCCTGGCCATGCCACGACCCAAGGTGCTGTCGCGCGCGCTCGAGACCGCGGCGGCGTTCGGGCTGCGCCGTGTCGACGTCGTCAACGCCTGGCGGGTCGACAAGTCGTACCTCGGCAGCCCGCGCCTCGAGCCGTCATCGATCGCCGAGCACGTGCGCCTGGGCGCCGAGCAGGGCGTGACCACGCACCTGCCGGTGGTCGAGCTCCACCGCCGGCTGATGCCGTTCCTCGACGAGCGACACGCGCTCGCCGCGGCGGCGACGCCGGCCACGCGCTTCCTCGCCCACGCCCGCGGCGCCGCGCTCATCGAGCACGCCTGGCGCGCGGCCTCGGGCCCGCCGCTCACGCTGGCCATCGGCCCCGAAGGTGGCTGGATCGATCGCGAGCTCGAGACCTTCGCGGCCCGCGGCTTCGTCGTGGTCTCGCTGGGCGCGCCGGTCTTGCGGGTCGAGGTCGCCCTGGCCGCGGCTCTGGGGCAGGTCGCGCTCCTGCTGCGCTGATCAGCGCACCGCCGCTCAGCGCATGAGCGCGAGCGTGTCGGCCCGGCTCAGATCGTCGACGAGATCGACGCCGTGGCGCGCGAAGCGCCGCGCCGCCGCGGCCGCGTAGCCGCCGCGACTGCGATCGAGGCACCACTGGGCATGCGCGCACAGGTAGGCCAGCTCGAGGCTGCGGCCGAGCGTCATCGCGACCCGACGGGCGCCGGCCTCGAGCCGCTCGGGCTCGCCCATCGCGCCGCCGGCCCAACCCACGGCGTGATCGAGGGCGTCGCGCGCGGCGCCGGCGGCGGCGGTGAGCCCGCCGTCCTTGACCTGAGCCAGATGGGCGCGGGCGTCGGCGACCACGGCCTCGATCGCGCCGCCCTTGCCGAGCGCGCGCAGGGTGTCGAGCGAGAGCACGTTGGTGGTGCCCTCCCAGATCGGCAGCACCTGGGCGTCGGCCAGGAGCCGCGGCAGCCCGGTGTCGTTGACGTAGCCGGCGCCGCCGCAGCTCTCGATCGCCTCCGAGGCGCACGCCACCGCCTGCTTGGCGGTGGTCAGCTTGGCGATCGGGGTGAGCGCGCGCAGCAGCCGCTCCTCGTGCTCGTCGGCGGCGCCGCGCTCGACCTTGCCGAGCACGGTCGCGGCGCGGAACGCGAGCAGGAAGGCGCCGGCGTACTCGGCCTCGAGCCCGGCCAGGGTGTCGGCGTGGAGCGGCTTGTCGCGCAGGAGCGCGCCGAACGCCTTGCGCCGGCCGGCGTAGTCGCGGGCCAGCGCCAGCGCACGCCGCATGCCCGACGCCGACGAGACCGCGTTCCAGGTGCGGGTGATCGACAGCATGGGCGTGATGGCGCGAACGCCGTCGCTGTCGCTGCCGACCAGGATCGCAGGGGTGCTGTCGAGGGTGAGCTCGGCGGTCGGCACCTTGCGGGTGCCGAGCTTGTCCTTGAGCCGGTTGACCGAGATGCCGGGCGAAAGCGCGCCCGCGTCGTCGCGCACCGGCACGTAGAACAGGGCGAGGCCGCGGCTGCCATCGGGGTTGCCGGTCGGGCGCGCGAGCGTCAGCGCGATCTCGGCGGTGGTGGCCGAGGTGAACCACTTGGTGCCCGACAGCCGCCAGGTGCCATCGGCGTCCTGGCGCGCCACCGTCTCCGACAGCCCGACGTCGGAGCCGCCGGTGCGCTCGGTCATCCACTGCCCCGAGGTCCACGCCGTGGCCGGATCGCGGCTGAGCAGGTGGGGCAGGGCGCGTTCGATCAGGGCCTGGTTGCCGCTGTCGAGGAGCGTGCGAGCGGCGCCGTCGGTCATCGCCAGCGGGCACGAGTACACGTCGAGCGACGGACCGATGATGTGGACCATCGCGAACTGGTGCAGACGCGAGCGCGGGCCGAGCGCACGGTCGTAGCCGGCGGCGACCAGGCCGTGCTTCGAGGCCAGCGTGGCCGCCTCCTTCCACAGGGGCGACAGCTCGATGTGGTCGATGCGGCGGCCCCACGGGTCCCACTGGGTCAGGACCGGCTCGTTGTCGAGATCGGCGAGCTGGAGCTGGCGGAAGTGGCCGCCCGAAAGCTCGCCGAGCTCGCGCAGCTCGGGCTCGATCGCGGCCAGCTCCGCCGCCGGAAGCGACCGGGCCAGGAACGACGACAGCATCGGGTCGTCGTCGTACTGGTTGCCGATCCGGGGTGGGTCCTGGAAGAAGGCCATGGCCGACCCTACCAGGCGACCGGGCCGAAAAAGCGACGAGCCGCCCGAGGGCGGCCCGTGTCAGCTCAAGTCACACGCGCTCCTGCGCGCGAGGACTTCCGTAAGCGCCTCAGTATCCGGGCGCCGGTGCGCGACGGGTGTGGCGGCAGGAGTTCGAGGACAAGGACGACGAGCGCATCGGCGGACTCGCGGTGCATGATGGCGTGGCGGTGCGGGGTTTTCCGAAGACGAACCGGCTGCTGTTTG
>SXJR01000608.1 GCA_005779305.1 Myxococcales bacterium | reverse complement strand
GCCGGCGCCGCGGTCGAGTGCATGCCGGTGGGCGGCGCACCCGGAGCGCGCTTGCGCGTCGGCGGCGGCGGCAACCGGCGCCCGCACTGCGCGCACGCCGTCGCCTCGGCGACGTTCTCGGCGGTGCAGAACGGACAGAATCGCATCCGCGGCCTGCAGCCTAGCGGCTGGCAGCCTCCGGCGCGTTCGGCTCGTAGACGATCTCGCCGCCGACCACGGTCATGAGCACCTTGGTGTCGAGCAGCGAGCGATCCGCTGCCAGCGCGCGGTCGAACACCGTCACGTCGGCGACGAAGCCCGGCACCAGGCGTCCGCGGTGCTCCTCGACGAAGCTGGCGACCGCCGGAGCCGCGGTGAACGCGAAGATCGCCTCGTCCAGCGTCATCCGCTGGGCAGAATACCAGCCTCCGGCCGGGGTTCCCTGCGGATCCTGGCGGGTGACGGCCGCGTAGAGCCCGAACATCGGCGAGGTCTCCTCGACCGGGAAGTCGCTGCCGGCGACGATCAGGCCGCCGGCGTCGAGGATGCTGCGCCAGGCGTACGCGCCCTTGATGCGCTCGGGGCCGAGCCGGGCCTCGGCCCAGGGCATGTCGCTGGTGGCGTGGGTCGGCTGCATCGACGCGATCACGCCGAGCTTGGCCAGCCGCTCGATGTCCTCGGCGACGATGACCTGGGTGTGCTCGACCCGCAGGCGCAGGTCGATACCGGGCTGGGCGGCCTCGGCGGCCTCGTAGGCGTCGAGCGTGGCGTGGACCGCGGCGTCGCCGATGGCGTGGGTGACGATCTGCCAGCCGGCACCGGTCGCGGCGATGGTGGCCTCCTTCAGCGCGGCCGGCTCCATCACCCACAGGCCGCGGTTGCCCGCGTCGTCGCTGTAGTCGGCGGCGAGCGCGGCGCCACGTGAACCAAGTGCACCGTCGGCGAAGAGCTTCATGCCGACCGTCGAGAAGTAGGCGTCACCGTCGTCGGGCTCGACCTCGCGGCCGGACAGCGCCCGGGCCGCCGCCAGCGAGCCGTCGAGGTACGCGTTCACGCGCAGCGGCAGCTCGCCGGCCTTGACCAGCTCGTGGTAGACGGCGACGGTCTCGTCGTCGATGCCCATCTCGTGAACCCCGGTGAGGCCGACCGCGATCGCGGCCTGGGCCGCGGTGCGGATGTAGCGCTCGCGGGCCTCGCGCGTGGGCGCCGGCACGTGCTTGTCGATCAGATCCATGGCGAGATCGACGAGCACGCCGGTGGGCTCGCCGCCGGCGTCGCGGATGATCTTGCCGCCGGCCGGATCGGGCGTGGCCCGGGTGATGCCGGCCTTCTTCAGAGCCGCCGTGTTCACCCACACCGCGTGACCGTCGACCCGGCGCAGGGCCGCTGGACGATCACCGAGCACGGCGTCGAGGCTGGCGCGGGTCGGGAAGGCGCCACCCCACGGGTTCTGATCCCAGCCACGGCCAAGGATCCACTCGCCGGTCGGGCGGCCCTTGGCGGCGGCGGCGACAGTCTCGGCCGCGACCTGCTCGGAGGCCAGCCCCTTGAGCCCGACGCTCTCCATCGACGAGCCGAGTCCGTAGAGGTGGCAGTGGCCGTCGACCAGCCCCGGGGTCGCGGTCTTGCCCGCGAGGTCGACCACGCGGGTCTCGGGCCCGACCAGAGCGCGGATCGCGGCGTCGTCACCGACAGCGAGCACGCGGTTGCCGCGCAGCGCCAGGGCCGCGACTCGCGGCTGGGAAGGATCGTTGGTCACGATGTCGCCGCCGACGAACACCAGGCTCGCCGCCTCGGGTGTACGCGGCGGGTTGCTTCCGCCGCACGCCAGCACGCCCACCGCCCCCGCCAGGGCGAGGAAAGAATCAGTCCGTAAGGCCGATGGCCAGGTAGATCTCGTAATCACCGCGTTCGAGACCGTACCCGAAATCGAGTCCCAGGAGTGGCAGCACGATCTGGCGAAGATACAGGCGCGTGCCGAGGCCGACCGAGTTGCGCAGCGGCGCCAGGCCGCGCGCATCGGCGCCGGGTAGATAGTCGCGAACCCCAGTGCCGTCGTCGGGATCCTTGAAGGTGATGTACGACGAGTCCCAGAAGCCGAGGCCGCGCACGGCAAGGCCCTTGACGGTGAACAGCGGCACCGAGTACTCGACGTTGCCGGTGACGCGCAGGTCGCCGCGGAACTGGTTGTTCTTCCACCCGCGCTGCGAGGTGCCGCCGGCGGTGTACTCCTGCTGGAAAGGCAGGTCCTTGCCGTAACCGATGCTGCTCTTGAGCACGAGGTTGTGGCGCTCGAGGAAGCGGATCGCGCGCTGGAGCTGCACGCCGGTGTACCAGTACTCGAAGTCGGAGCCGAGCCCAGGCAGCGCGTGCTCGAAGGTCGCGACGAAGCGGTAGCCGCGCGAGATGCCATACCAGTTGGCGCGGGTGTCGACGCCGAGCATGAGCTCGCCCGAGATGTCCATGCCCTCGGCGCCGGGCGCCGGGACCGAGGTCGCGCCGGGCTCGAGGTCGTCGAGGGTGGCGCCCTCGGACAGTTCGAGCTTGGAGTAGCCGACGCTGGCGCCGCGCAGGCGGGCGTCGAGGGTGACACCCTTCCACAGCTCGGTGCCGAGGCGGAGCCCGGCGTTGAGGTAGGTCAGCCGCGAGACCCGCAGCGGGCGCGGGTCCTCGCGCCACCACTTGGTCGGCGACGCGTACTCGATCACGCGGCCGTACTTGAGGAAGAGATCGCCCTGCCAGCGCAAGCGGGTGCCGGCGATCGACGGATCGACGTAGGCGGCGATCAGGAAGGTGTCACCGGTGGCGACCTGGCCGTAGAGCAGGAGCTTCTTGTTCTCTCCGAACAGGTTGTTCTCGCCGAAGCCGGCGCCGACGCCCTTGTTGGTGGGCTGGTTGTAGGCCGCGGGCGCGATCACCCACGAGTGCTTGTCGCGGGCGACAATGACCAGGCGGGTGCCGCCCGGTGCCGGCTCCCAGTAGACCTGAACCTCCTTGAAGAGGCCGCTGGTGACCAGGTCCTGGCGCACCTGCTCGGCGCGATCGGGCGTCAGGTTGTCACCCTTGTCGATGTTGGCGATGAGCCGAACGGTGTCGTCGGTGGTCTTGGTGTTGCCGTCGACGCGGATGTCGACGATGCGCTCGGCCGCCGCGTCCCCCGCCCACAGGACCGCCGCCATCGCCATCACGGCGCAGTGGCACGCGTTCGCTCGGATCACTCGCCGACTATACCGTGTTATGACGCGCCTCATGAACCCCGCCGAAGTGGCCACGTCCCTCGTGATCGAACGCACGCTCGCGTCGAGCCCGGCGTACCGCAAGGTCGACGAATCGCTCTACGTCATCAAGCAAGGCTCGGCCTACGTGATGGTGGCGATCGTGCCTTGGGGCAAGGAGAAGGCGTGCGTGCGCTGCACCGCGCAGCTGGTCAAAGGCATCACGGTCGAGGGCAAGCTAGCGCTGCAGCTCCTCGAGCTCAACAGCTTCCTGCGCTTCGGGGCGTTCGCGTGGGATCCGCAGCAGGAGACGGTGCTGTTCGTGCACTCGATCCTGGGCGGCGCGACGCTGGACTCCGACGAGCTCCTGGCCACGCTGCGCGACGTGGCCCTCATCGCCGACGAATACGACGACAAGCTGATGGCCAAGTACGGCGGCCAGCGCATGCTCGACCTGCTCGAGGAGGCCGCGCTCGAGACGTTGATGGAGAAGCACCCGCGCGACTTCGACCTGGGGCACTGACATGGGCGTCCACGACGATCCGACCCTCGGCTTCGGCACCCGCGCCATCCACGCCGGCCAGGTTCCCGACCCGACCACAGGCGCGGTGATGACGCCGGTGTACTTCACGTCGACCTACGCCCAGAGCGCGCCCGGCGTGCACAAGGGCTTCGAGTACTCGCGCACCCATAACCTGACCCGGTTCGCGCTCGAGGCCAACCTGGCCTCGCTCGAGGGCGGCACCGCCGGGCTGTGCTTCGCGTCGGGCCTGGCGGCGACATCGACGCTGATGCAGATGTTCGACACCGGCAGCCACGTGGTCGCCTGCGACGACCTCTACGGCGGGACGTTCCGCCTGTTCGACAAGGTCTATCGCCGCCTTGGCTTCGACTTCACTTACGTCGATCCGGCGGCGGGCGCGGCGGCGGTCGAGGCCGCGATCCGCCCGGCCACGAGGCTGGTGTGGATCGAGACGCCGACCAACCCGAAGCTCAAGCTGTGCGACATCGCGGCGGTGGCCGAGGCGTGCAAGCGAAAGGGCGTGCTGCTCGCCGTCGACAACACCTTCATGACGCCGTTCCTGCAGCGGCCACTCGAGCTCGGCGCCGACATCGTGTGCCACTCGATGACCAAGTACCTCAACGGCCACTCCGACGTGGTCGGCGGCTGCCTGGTGGTCAAGGACGAGGAGCTGCGCCAGCGCCTGGCCTTCCTGCAGAACGCGGTCGGCGCCGTACCCTCGCCCATGGACTCGTTCCTGGTCCTGCGCGGCACCAAGACCCTGCACGTCCGCATGGAACGCCACGAAGAGAACGCCCGCGCCATCGCCACCTGGCTCGCTGGTCACGACCAGGTCGAGAAGGTCATCTACCCCGGCCTCGAGTCTCACCCGCAGCATGCGCTGGCCCGCAAGCAGCAGCGCGGCTTCGGCGGCATGATCTCCTTCGTGCTCAAGGGCGGCCTCGACGAGTCGCGCCGCTTCCTCTCCGCCTGCCAGGTCTTCACCCTCGCCGAGTCCCTCGGTGGGGTGGAGTCGCTGATCGAGCACCCGGCGATCATGACTCACGCCTCGATCCCCGCCGATCGCCGCGCCGCCCTCGGCATCGTCGACGGCTTCATCCGGCTGTCCGTGGGCATCGAGGATCTGTCGGATCTGCGCGCCGATCTCGAGCGCTCGTTCGCCGCCGCGCGCTAGATCCTGCGAGAAGCGGATAGCGCGGTCCGCTACCCCGCGCTCCCTTGACTATCGGCCGCGGTTGTCGTTGTAATGAAAGGATGGGGAACTCCTGCGGACGCGGAAGCGTCGCGTATCTACTGGTCGTCACGATGTTCGGCCTCGGCGCATGTGCGGCGCCCGAGGACGAGACTGACCTGGACACGACCGAACAGGAAGTCATCGTCGGCACCCTGTCGGCACGCTTCGACGACATCCTCCGCGGTGGCGGCGTCGTGGCCGAGGGCGCGAGCCTGTCGGGGCGCCTCGACGGGGTCCCCAACGCCACCGCAGATGTGGCCATCGCCGGCATCCCGGCCGGCTCGACGGTGCAACGCGCGCTGCTGTACTGGTCGATCTCCGGCGGCAGCGACACCACGGCGACCATCAACGCGACCGCTGTGACCGGCGTCGAGATCGGCGCCGCTGGCCAGACCTGCTGGGGAGCCAACAACACCACCTACCGCGCCGACGTCACCGCGCAGGTCACAGGTAACGGAACCTATACGATCGGCGACCTGCCGTCGGGCGCCGGGCTCGACACCAACGGCGTCTCGCTGGTTGTCAACTACCAGAACCCGGCCTCGGGGAGCCGGCGCCGCATCATGGTCCGCGACGGCGCCATCACCACCAGCGGCGCGGGCGAAGTCGTGACCGACACCTTCGCCGGCGTCGCATCGCCGCTGCTCAACGTCGGCACTGCGCGGTACCACGTCGTGGTCGGTGACGGCCAGACGTTCCCCGATGGCAACCTGACCTTCGACGGTACCGTGGTCGGCGCCGACCAGTTCTCGGGCTCCGATGGCGCGCTGTGGGACACCCGATCGTACAACGTCACGGTGCCGCTCGCGACGGCGGACCTTTCGTGGAGCCACAACACGGTCGGGGACTGCCTGGTGTTCGAGACCATGGTGCTCGAATTCACCGTCGCCGTCTGCGGCGACGGTCAGCGCACCGGCGGCGAGGCCTGCGAGAACGGCAACGCCACCAACGGCGACGGTTGCAGCTCGACCTGCGACGTCGAGCCGGGCTGGACCTGCACCGCCGGCCCGCCCAGCGTGTGCACGTCGGTCTGCGGCGACGGCATCCGCACCGGTGCCGAGACCTGCGATCAGGGTGGCGGCAACGTCGCCAACGGCGACGGCTGTAGCTCCACCTGCCAGATCGAGCCGGGCTTCACCTGCCCCGGCACGCCGTCGGTGTGCACCACTGTCTGCGGCGACGGCATCCGCGCCGGCGCCGAGGCTTGCGATCAGGGCAACGTCGCCAGCGGCGACGGCTGCAGCTCCACCTGCACCATCGAGCCGGGCTGGACCTGTGTCGGCTCGCCGTCGGTCTGCACCACCACCTGCGGTGACGGCATCCGCACCGGCGCCGAGGCCTGCGATCAGGGCAACGTCGTCAGCGGCGACGGTTGTAGCGCCACCTGCACCATCGAGTCGGGCTGGACCTGCGCCGGGAACACACCGAGCGTGTGCACCACCACCTGCGGCGACGGCATCCGCGCCGGCGCCGAGGCCTGCGACGACGGCGATGTCGCCAGCGGCGACGGCTGCAGCGCCACCTGTACCATCGAGGGCGGCTGGACCTGCGTCGGCGACACACCCAGCGTGTGCACCACCACCTGCGGC
>SXJR01000001.1 GCA_005779305.1 Myxococcales bacterium | reverse complement strand
GCCGCCGCCGCCGCCGCCGCCGGTCGACGTCACCACCGGCGCCACGCCGCAGTGGACGCCGGGACCGCCGGTGGTGGTGGGTGACACCGTCGACGGCGCCGCGCTGCGCGCCGCCAACCGCCGCCGCATCGCCGCCGACGACTCGCCGGTGACGGTGTTGCGCGGCGGCACCGCGCTCGAGCTGGGCCAGCGCCTGTGCGAGGCGGTCATGCCGCGCCGACCAGCGGCCACGCCCATCCTGCTCAAGCCCAACATGAGCGGCATCGACTGGTTCAAGAGCCCGAAGAGCAACCACGGCGACGACGGCGTCGCCGGTCGCATCACCGATCCCGAGTTCGTGCGCGGCGTGATCCGCTGCCTCAAGGCCCGCGGCCACACCGCGATCACCGTCGCCGACGGGTACGGCGGCAAACCCGCCGACCACGAGCGCCTGATCAAGGTCTCGGGCTACCAGAAGATGTGCGTCGAGGAGGGCGTGGCCCTGGTCGGCATCGCCGACGACGGCAACTTCGACGTCAACGGCGCCGCGCCTGGCAAGCCGCTCGGCCTGTCGGGCATGGAGCGCACCGGCGTGCCCACGCTGCTGATCCCCAAGATCGTCGCCGACCACCTCGATCACGGCCTGTTCGTGTCGTTGCCCAAGCTCAAGGCCCATCGCTTCGCCGTGTTCTCGATCGCCATCAAGTCGCTGCAGGGCGTCGCCATGTACAGCGACGCGATGCCGGCCGCGGGCCAGAAGTGGCGCACCCACCGCGAGGTGGGCGCTGCGCTGGCCGCGATCAAGAAGGCTGATCCGCGGGCCCGCGCCATCTACGTGCGCGCGCTCGAGGCCTTCGCCCGCCGCATGGTCGACATCCTCGAGGTCGAGAGCCCGCACGTGATCCTGGCCGAGGGCGCGCCGGCCATGAGCGGCGACGGCTTCCAGGTGCTGTTCCCGTCGGCGGAGACCATGGCGGTCGGCGGCACCAACCCGATCATGGTCGATCGCGTGGGCGCCGAGCTGCTCGGCCTGTGGGACCACGCCGGCCTCGCCGCCGAGCTGGGCGGCCACCGCACCTCGCCGGTGCTCGCGGAGGCCGCGCGGCGGTTCGGCGTCGACATCGCGCACCCCTCGGTGGTCGGCGACGGCGCCGACCTGCTCGCTGCCCGCCGCCCGGGCCGCCTGTACGCCATGGCCGGCTTCATCATCGACGATGTTGCTGCTGCCGATCGTCGCCGCATCCACGCCCCCCACGTCGCCGACGGCGAGGTGCCGGTGATGGACGGCACCGTCGACGCGGTGTGGGCGCGGGCGACACCGTTGACGTTCGCCACCGACTGGATGGGCCGCGCCACGCCGCACCGCACGACCGTGCGTGTCCTGTGGTCGGCGCGGGGGCTGCACGTGTTGTGGCAGCTCGAGGGCGCCGGCCTGGCCACCGACACCGCCCGGCCGATCGATCAGGAGCGCACCAACCTGTACGAGGAAGACTGCGTCGAGGTGTTCGTCGCCCCCGAGCCGGCGCTGCGTGGCCGCTACTTCGAGATCGAGGTCGGCCCGTTCGGGCACTGGTTCGACATCGCGGTCGATCGTAGCGGCCGACCCGGGGTGAAGAAGTCCGACACCACCTGGTCCGGGCAGCTCGCGATCGGCACCGCCCGCGACCCGGCGTCGCAGACTGCGACCATCGAGCTGACCATCGCGGCGCCCGAGCTGGTCGCCGCGCTCCGAAGCGGCGTCACCCTGCCCATCGGCCTCCACCGCATGGAGGGCAAGAAGCCGCGCCGCTACCTGATGGCCTTCCCCGGGCGGACCGCCAAGCCCAACTTCCACGCACCGACCGGGTTCGGCGAGCTGGTGCTCGATCCGTGACAGCGGTCGTCAGTGAAACGCGTTTCAGTTTGAGCTTGTCCTCGCCGCTGTTCTCGACCACGATGCGCCACAGGAGGAGGCCCGCATGCGCGCAATTACTTGGCTCGTGATGGCTCTGGTGACGGCGACCGCCGCGATCGGCTGCGGTGGCGGCGACGATGACGATGGTGGCGGGAACCCCGACGCGCCCGACGGCGTCGGCGGCCCACCGACGCTGACCGGTACGCCCGGGCAGTGGACGTGGACCGACGTGCCGGGCACGAGCTGCATGAACGGCTCGCAGACCGGCTTCGGCGTCAACCTCGGCACCAGCGGCGACCTCGTCCTCTACATGGAGGGCGGCGGCGCCTGCTTCAACGGCTTCACCTGCTCGTCGGTCGCTCACCCCAACGGCTTCGGCGCCAACGATCTGGCCGCCGCCGTGCGCCAGGGTGGCACCGAGGGCCTCTTCGATCGCACCTCGGCCGCCAACCCGCTCAAGGACGCGACCTTCGTCTTCTTCCCGTACTGCAGCGGCGACGTGTTCGCCGGCTCGTCGGACTCGGGGTTCGGCGGCCGCATCCAGGTCGGGTACCGCAATGTCGGTGCCTGGCTCGACGTGATCGTGCCCCAGTCCGGCCCGGTGCGCCGCGTGGTGGTGACGGGGTCGAGCGCGGGTGGCTTCGGCGCCCTCTACAACTACGATCGCATCGAGCAGCGCTTCAACGAGAAGCAGGTCTTCCTGATCGACGACTCGGGGCCGCCCATGGGTGACACCTGGCTGACCCCGTGCCTGCAGTCGCAGATGCGCCAGCACTGGAACCTCAACGCCACCCTGCCGCCCGAATGCACGGCCTGCATCGGCAGTGACGGCGGCGGCCTGGTCAACGCCATTCCCTTCCTCGCCGATCGCCACACCGATCGCCGGCTCGGCCTCCTGTCGAGCGTCGAGGACGGCGTGATCCGCAGCTTCTACGGTTTCGGATATCCGACCTGCTCGTCGATCCAGCCCATGCCCGCGGGTCCGTTCGCCGCGGGGATCGCCAACCTCCGCACCGAGGTCCTCGCCGGCAAGACCAACTTCAAGATGCTGACGTTCGCCGGCGGCGGCCACGTCTGGCTCTTCAACGACTTCGAGACCACGATGACCGGCGGCCAGACGCTCGGCGGATGGATCAGCGCGCTCCTCGACGGCAGCGCCGGCTGGGATCACGCCGGTCCCTAGCGAGCGATTGGCGAGCGTTCAAGGATGGTAGCCTGGCGCGATGCTGTTCCGCATCGCCCTCGTCTCGTTGTTCCTCGCCGCCTGCGGTGACAAGTCGCCGCCGCCGAAGAGTCCGGAAGTCGCGCCCACGACGGAGGTGGCCACGGCCGAGCCGGTGACGCCCGAGGCGCCGGCCGAGGCCTCGGCCGGCGACGCCGTCATCGCCATGTTCGCCGGGTTCAAGGATCAGACCTGCGCCTGCGCCGATGCGGCCTGCATCGAGAAGGTCGAGCAGGCGATGATGGACTGGGCGATGAAGAACATGGAGACGCTCAAGGACCTCAAGCCCACCAGGGAGCAAGACGAGCGGGCCGATCAGCTCGAGGCCGAGATGGACGCGTGCAAGGCCCGCGTCAGCCCGTGATACGTTGCTCGCAATGATGCGCTTCGTCGTCGCACTCAGCCTCCTCGTCGCCGCGTGCGGTGAGAAGCCGTCTCAGCCTGCTAGCGCCGCGCCATCATCCGCCGAGCCCGCGACGCCTCCTCAGCCGGCCACGCCCGGCGACGAGGTCCTCGCCCGCATGGACGAGTTCAAGGTCAAGGTGTGCGCCTGCAAGAACCCGTCGTGCCTCGAGCTGGTCGACAACGAGATGTCCACGTGGGCGATGAAGAACATGCAGACGCTCAAGGACCTCAAGCCGACGCCGGCCCAGGCGGCTCGCGCCGACAAGATCGACACCGAGATGAGCACCTGCCGGGAAGCCGTCACCACCGCTTCCAAGGCGCCACCATCGACGGTGGCGGACCTCCCGGAGCGCGCGGCTCAGCCGCCGAGGCCGTAACGGCGCAGCTTGTTGATGAACGTCGTCCGGGGCAGGCCGAGGGCCCGCGCGGCGGACGACTGGTTGCCGCCGGCGGCGCGAAGGGCGGCGACCAGGCGCTTCTTCTCGATCTCCTCCATGACCTCACCGTGGCCGGCGTCGGCGTCGACGTCGTCGGGGACGGCGGGACGATCGGGGAGCTCGAGCTCGTCGGCGGCGATGGTGTCGGCGTCGCCGAGCACCAGCGCGCGCTCGAGCACGTTCTCGAGCTCGCGCACGGTGCCGGGCCAGCCGTAGGCGCCGAGCCGAGCCAGGGCGTCGGCGGAGAGCGGGCGGGGCGCGCGGCCGCAGCGACGGGCGACACGCGGGATGAGCGCGTCGCACAGGGCGGCCAGGTCGGCCCGGCGGGCGCGCAGCGGCGGCACGGCGACCTCGACCACGTGAAGGCGGAAGAACAGATCCTCGCGGAACGCGCCGGCGGCGACCATGTCGGTGAGCCGGCGGTGGGTCGCGGCCAGGAACCGCACGTCGACAGCGACCGGGGCCGAGCCGCCGACCCGGACCACGCTGCGGGTCTCGAGCACGCGCAGGAGCTTGGGCTGCAGCTCGAGGGGTAGCTCGCCGATCTCGTCGAGGACCAAGGTGCCGCCATCGGCCAGCTCGACGTGGCCGTGGCGCAGGCGGGCGGCGCGGGTGAACGCACCGCGCTCGTGTCCGAACAGCTCGCTCTCGAACACGCCGGCGGCCAGCGCGCCGCAATCGACGTGGATGAACGGCCCGGCCGCCCGCGGTGACAGCGCGTGCAGCGTACGCGCCACCAGGCCCTTGCCGGTGCCGCTCTCGCCCAGCACCAGCACGCTGGCGTCGCTCTGGGCCACGCGCTCGATGGTCTTCACCAGCTCGCGCACCGCCTTCGACTCGCCGACCAGCGCCGCGCCCTCGGTGGCGGCGTCGACGCGCGCGCGCAGGTAGCGGTTCTCGTCCTCGAGGCGGTCGCGCAGGCCCTGGATCTCGACGTTCTGCGCCTCGAGCGAGCGCGACATCGCGGCGATGGTGCCGTAGGCGCGAGCGTTGGCCAGCGCCACCGCGAGCTGACCGGCAAGCGCCGCCAGCAGATCGCGATCCTCGGTCGAGTACAGGTCGCCCGAGAGCCGCGGTCCGAGCACCAGCCAGCCCAGCGGCGCCGCCGGGTCGCCGACGGTGACGACGATGCCACGCTCGGCGATCGGCGGCGTCACCGGCGAGGCACCATCCCGACCGGCGGCGAGCTCACGGTCGTCGCGCAGCCGCAGCGAACCGCTTTCGGCCCGCACGGCGGCGACCACGCGCTCCGCCACCTCGCGGGCCAGCTCCTCGGGCTCGCGCAGCACCGCGATCGACTCCGACACCTGGCGCAGCGCCTCGACGTAGTGGGCGCGATCGCGGAAGAAGCGGCGGTCGATCCAGGCACCGACGCGGGCGCGGATCGGCCCGAACAGCGCGGCGGCGGCCAGCCCGGCGGCCAGGTGCGGCCACCACCCGGCGCCGCCGGCGCGTTCGGCGGCGACCCCGATGGCCAGCACCACGGCGAGGTACACGGCCGCGGCCGCGCCGGTGGTGACGGCGTAGCCCAGCGACGTGCGCAGGACGGCGTCGACGTCGGCCAGGCGCACGCGGAGGACGGCGAGGCCATAGGCCAGGAACCAGAGCACCGCGATGGTCACGACGATGGGTCGGTAGCCGACCAGCAAGAAGTGATCGAGATCGGCGACCGCGAGCGGGATGGCGACCAGCGACGGCACGCCGCACGCGATGTTGCCGGCGACGATCCAGCGCAGCTGGGCTCGCGCCGGTCCGGTGGCCCGGGCCAGCGCCCGCACCTGGGCCAGCACCGCCACGCCGGCCTGCGCCACCACGAACACCAGCTGCGCGGTCACGAAACCCACCACCCACAGCAGCGCGCGGTCGGTGACCCGCGCGGCGCGGTAGTCGGCGATCGCCACGCCCAGCGCGATCAAGCAGCCCAGCGACAGGATCACCGACGAGACATAGGCCGCCTTGCGCTGGCGCCGCGCTCCTGCATCGAGCGGCTCGGCAAAGGACAGGGCCAGATCGAGCGCGATGGGCGGCGCCGCGAAGAGTCCGATCGCGAACACCGCGGCCAGGAGCGGGTGCACCACCAGGTGGGCCCACGACAGCGCCCCGACGTAGACCAGCGCGTACACCACGACGGTGCGATAGAGCAGGCGTGCCGCCGGATCGGCGCCGCGTCCGATGCGGGCGATGAGGCCGAGCACCAGCAGCACCGTGGCGAGCACGGTCGCGGCGATCGCGCCCCACGGCGGCGGTGCCCGCTCGAAGCGAATCGCGAGGTCCTCACGCTCCCCGCCCCGGCGCACCGAGATGGCAACCGTGTCCCCGGGCCGCCGGGTGAGCACGCGGTCCGCGTAGTCGAAGGTGCTGGCGATGGGCGCACCGTCGACGTGGGTGATGACGTCGCCGGCGGCGAGCCCGGCCCGCGACGCCGGGCCGCCGTCGTCGACATGGACCACGCGGTGGCCGGTGAACGCCAGGAAGCCCTTGTCGGGCGCGCGCCACGCCGCACCGACCACTGCCAGCGCATAGGCCAGGGCCAGGATCGCCGGCAGCACGATCCACGGCGGAGCCGTCGGCCGGGCGCTGGTGGGCTGAACTCTCATCCCCACTCGTTCAGTATCGCGTGAGAGGCCGGCCTTGGATCATGATGTTGGGGTGACCGACGCTCCCCTCGGCCGCGTGCGGACCATCGTCCGCTATCCGGTGAAGTCCATGGCCGGCGAGATCCTGGCCTCCTGTCACGTCGACGGCTCCGGCCTCGCCGGCGACCGCCGCTTCGGCGTCGTCGACGACGAGACCGGCCGCGTGGCCAGCGCCAAGCAACCCCGGCGCTGGGCCGGCCTCCTCGATCTACACGCGGCGTACGCCGGCGAGCCCGCGGCCGCCAACCTGCGCGTCACGATGCCCGACGGCCAGATCCGGGCCTGGACCGATCCGGCCCTGACCTTCGCCCTGGGCGCCCTCTCCGGCCGGGCCGTGCGCCTGGTCGAGACGCCCTACCGCGACGCCCAGATCGAGCGCTTCGGCACCGAGTTCGATCAGAAGCCCGGCGTCGAGGACGACCTCCCCATCGGCCGCCTCAGCCCGGTCGGCTCCCTGTTCGATCTCGCCCCGCTCCACCTGATCGCCTCGTCGACGCTCGACGCCCTCGGCGACGTCCGCCGCTTTCGCCCCAACCTCGTCATCGAGGACGCCGGCCCGGCCTTCGTCGAGAACACCTGGATCAACCGAACCCTCCGCATCGGCGACACCCTCACCGTCGGCATCATCGCCGCCACTCCCCGCTGCGTCATCCCCACCCTTCGGCAGGCCGATCTCCCCGGCGACCCGCCCCTCCTCCGCCGCATCAACACCGCCAACCGGGTCGACGTCCCGCTGGTCGGCCCCTCCCCCTGCGCCGGCGTCTACGCCATCGTGCTGACGCCTGGAGGCGTGGAGACATCATCGATGGTGAGGTGACCGTCCAGAGCACGTGAGCTCACGCCAGGCGCAGGGTCTCGACCGTTCCGGGTTTCCTCGGATCGAGCGCGCAGATCGAACGTACAGATCGTCCGCGCGCCGTCACGGCCCTTTCCAGTCGCGAGGTTGCGCGCGGCATGGCCATTGCTCCTGGCACCACACATGCGAACCAACCTCGTTCTGATCATGTCGTTCGTCGTCGGTGCCTGCGGAGGCAAGAAGGACGACGACAGCACCGCCAAGGCCGGCAAGAGCGGCGAGTCCGCGCCGACGAAGTCGGCGACGGAGACGCCACCGGCGGCAGCGACGCCGCCGAAGGCGGCCGCCGGCTTCACCGCCACCAAGCGTGACGGCACCACCAAGATCGGGCCGCTCACCTTCGACCACCAGGTCATCACCGACGACGGCCACGGGAACCACATGGTGCTGCTCATCGCGAACTGCCCGCAGATCACCGAGAGCTGCACCATCCCCAAGTACCTGCGCGAAAACACCGAGCTGCTCGACGCGAAGTGCCCGGGCTGGACCGAGGTCGCCATCGCGTTCGGCCCGAAGGAGCAGATCGCCAATATGGGACGGCTCACCGTCCCGACCGGCAAGTACTCGGCCTCGAAGGATCAGCCGGTGCGGGCCAAGATGGTCGAGCTCTCCGACAGCGAGATGGCGAAGGCGTACAAGACGATGCAGCTGTCGAGCGACACCGAGCCGTTCGTCGACATCACCCGCTCCGACGGCAAGGGCATGGCCGGGACGTTCTCGGTGAAGAAGGACCCGGCCGTGATCGAGGGCAGCTTCGACGCGAAGGCCTGCGCCTGTGATCAGAACACCGGCGTCTGCTCGTGACGGATCACTGACGTGATCAGCGCTGCCGCGCGACGGCCTCGTCGTACCAGCGCTCGCCCCATTGCCGGTGGACCAGCACGTCGCGGATGCGCACCGACACCGTGCTGCCATCGCCGGCCATGAGCGCCTCGAACGCGTGCGGGATCGTGCGCGCGCCGACGACGGCGGCGGTGATGCCGGGCGAGTCGATCAGGTAGCGCAGCGCCAGCTCGGCGACGGTGGCGCAGGTGACGTCGTCCTTGCGCTTCATGCCGTCGAGCAGCGCGCGCCCGTCCTCGGTCGACGACGCCGCCGGCGGCGTGTGCCTCACCGCCCGCGCCAGCCGCGCCAGGTCGGGAACGATCGACGCCAGTCGCGCCTCGCTCCATCCCAGCCGCTCGTCCTCCGGCGGGAAACGCACCGTCGGCGCCAGCTCACCACCGAGCGCGCCGCGGGCCAGCGGCTCGCGCGCGATCACCGCCACCTCGGCCTTGGCCGCCGCCGGGACCAGCTCGTCGAGCGCCGCCCGATCGAACAGCGAGCAGCGCGCGCTCACCGCGGCGATCCACGGCTCGGCCACCGCGCGTAACGCCTCGCCGGGCGCACCGTCGGGCGCGCTCACCCCCCAGGCCAGCACCTTGCCCTCGCGCACCAGCCGCATCATCGTCCCCACCAGCTCGGGCCAGTCTCCGTCGTCGAGCCACGCGTCGCGCCAGCCGCCGAGCCAGGCCAGCGGCAGCGCCTCCGCCTTCATCGCCCGCAACGCCGCCTCGACCGTCTTCTGCACGTAGCTCACCGGCTGCACCCGCCGCACCGACCCGAAGCTCTCGGCCGCCGGCACCGCGCACGCCACGCACACTCGATCCTGCGCCCGCAGCGCGCGGAGCGCCTCGCCGGTCACCTTCAGCGACTCGCCCCACGCCGGTGACACGTCGACCAGCGTGCAGCCGGCCTCGATCGCCGCCGGCACCACCCGCGCCACGTCCTCGGGCTCGATCCCGCGCAGCGCACCGCTGAGCCCGCGGGTGCCGAGCCCGATCACCGTCACGGTGCGGTCGGCGCGCGCGATGGGCCGCGTGATCACCGCGCGACTCTACACGGCCCGCGCCTGCCGCGGTTGCCATCGCCGCGGGCGTGCCGGAGTTCTCGCCGCGGCCGGGGCTACCTGCACATGGCCGACACCGTCGGCTTCGGGAACGCGAGCTGCACCAGGCCGAGGGCCACGCCTGCCTGTCGTCGGACCCACCGCCCGACTGCATCTTCCAGATCTGATAACGTCCGCGGCATGCAGACGCAATCCGGCGGTCCGGTCGGCCAGAGCGTGCCCCGCGTCGATGGCGTCGCCAAGGTCACCGGCACCGCCCGGTACCTCGATGACCTCGATCTGCCGGGCGCCCAGCACGGCGTCACCGTGCGCTCGACCATCGCCCACGGCACCTTCGACGGTCTCGATCGCGACCCGGCCTTCGACTGGACCGGCATCACCGTGGTCACCGCCGACCAGCTCGGCTGGGGCAAGGGCCTCGCCGCCGGCGGCTTCGGCGAGAACTACATCGCCATGCTCGACACCGATCAACCGGCGCTGCTCCCCATGGGCGGCTGCATCAAACACGTCGACGAGCCGCTCGCGCTCGTGGCCGCGCCGACCCGCGCCCGCGCCCTCGCCGCCCGCGCCGCCCTCACGCCGCGCCAGACCGCGAAGCCGCCCGTGCTCACCGTCGACGACGCGCTCGCCGCCGACATCAAGCTCTACAAGGACGACAACGTCTTCAAGTCGTTCCTGATCCGCAAGGGCCACGTCGACGACGACGAGTTCGAGATCGCGATGGCCGGCGCCGCCACCGTCATCGAGGGCACCTACGAGACCGGCGCCCAGGAGCAGATGTACATCGAGACCCAGGCCATGGCCGCCTGGCCCGACGCCGGCGGCCTCCGCATCGCCGGCTCGATGCAGTGCCCGTACTACGTGCACAAGGCCATGAAGGTGTTGCTCGGCTGCGGCCCCGACGAGGTCGCCGTGGCCCAGACCGTCACCGGTGGCGGCTTCGGCGGCAAGGAGGAGTACCCGTCGATGCTGGCCGCCCACTGCGCCATGCTGGCGTCGGCGGTCGGCGGCCCGGTCAAGATGGTCTACGACCGCGACGAGGACATCGCCGCCACCACCAAGCGCCATCCATCGCGCGTCCGCCACCGCCTGGGCCTGCGCAGCGACGGCTCGATCTGCGCCATCGACGTCGACGTGATCATGGACGGCGGCGCCTACCTGACCCTGTCGCCGGTGGTGCTGTCGCGCGGCGTCTTGCACGCCGCCGGGCCCTACCGCTGCGACGTGACCCGCGTGCGCGGCCGCGCCGTCGCCACCAACCACCCGCCCCATGGCGCCTTCCGCGGCTTCGGGGCGCCCCAGACCACGTTCGCGTACGAGCGCCAGATCGACAAGGCCGCGTCTCACCACGGGGTCGCGCCGTGGGAGTTCCGCGATCGCCACGCGCTGCGCGCCGGCGACACCACCGCCACCGGCCAGCTGCTCGAGGCCTCGGTCGGCACCGACGACATCATCCGCGCCATCCGCGACGTCGCCGGCGCCGCGCCCGCGCGCGACGGCATCAACCGCCACGGCGCGCCGGTCAAGCGCGGCCGCGGCTTCGCCTTCTACTTCCACGGCGCCGGCTTCACCGGCTCGGGCGAGCAGCGCCTGGCCGGCCGGGCCACCGTCCGGGCCACCGCCGACGGCCGCTTCGAGGTCCTGGCCAGCTCGACCGACATGGGTCAGGGCGCGATCACGATCTTCACCCAGATCGCCGCCGGGGCGCTTGGCGTCGCACCCGAGCTGGTGCGCGTACCCGATCCGGCCACCGACGAGGTACCTGACAGCGGCCCGACGGTGGCCAGCCGCACCTGCATGGTGGTTGGAGGCCTGGTCGAGCGCGCCGCGCGCACCTTGAGGCTGCGCATCGAGGCGTGGGCCGACACCGCCGGCGTCAAGGGCGATCTCGGCGCGCTCGCCGCCGCCATGTTCGGGCGGAAGGCCGAGCTCGATCCCCAGCACGGCGGCATCGCCGAGACCGTGCAGTACGAGCCGCCGCCCGGCATCCACTGGGACGACGCCACCTACACCGGCCAGGCCTACCCCTGCTACGGCTGGGCCGGCTGCCTGGTCGACGTCGAGGTCGATCTCGACACCCGCGAGGTGGCACTCCTGCGCTGCGTCCACGCCGTCGACGTCGGCAAGGCCATCAACCCGGTCATCGTGAAGGGCCAGATCGAGGGCGGCACGGTGCAGGCGCTGGGCTGGGCCGTGCTCGAGAACATCGTCTACAAGGACGGCAGGGTCGCCAACGCCAACATGACCAACTGCATCGTGCCGACCTTCGCCGACATCCCCGAGCTCGAGACCGTGATCGTCGAGTGCCCGTACCCGTTCGGCCCGTCGGGCGCCAAGGGCGTCGGCGAGATCCCGATGGACGGCCCGGCCGCCGCCGTCGCCAACGCGCTCGGGGACGCGCTCGGCGTCGCCTTCGATCGCATTCCGGTCATGCCCGAGGACATCGCACGTGCGTTGCGCCGAGGTGACGCGTGATCACCATCGGCGTCAACGGCGAAGTGCGCACCGTCGAGGTCTCGGCCTGGAAGCGGCTGCTCGACGTCCTGCGCGAGGACCTGCGGCTCACCGGCACCAAGGAGGGCTGCGGCGAGGGCGAGTGCGGCGCCTGCACCGTCCTGCTCGACGGCGTGCCGGTCAACTCGTGCCTGGTCGCCGCCGGTCAGTGCGACGGCCGCGCCGTCACTACCGTCGAGGGTCTGGCCCGGCGCGGCATCGACGGCTCGACGGTGCTGCACGCCGTGCAACGGGAGCTGGTGGTTCGCGGTGGCGCCCAGTGCGGCATCTGCACGCCGGGGATCGCGGTCTGCGCGGCCCACCTGTGCGACAGCGACGCGCTCGCCGGCCCCGGCGATGCGCGGGCCAAGGTCCGCGAGCTCCTGGCCGGAAACATCTGTCGCTGCACCGGCTACCAGCTCATCGTCGACGCGGTGATCGCCGCGGCGTCGCCAGCGTCCAACCAGGAGGGCGGATCGTGACCGCCTACCTCCGCCCCGCCACCCTGGCCGAGGCCGTGGCCGCGCGCGCCGCCCACCCCGACTGGATGGTCTTGGCCGGCGGCACCGACCTGATGGTCAACGCCAACCATCGTCCGGAGCCACCCGGCATCGTCGACCTGTGGGGCTGCGCCGACCTGCGTGGCATCGTCCGGTCGCCGGACACGTTGCGCATCGCGGCCGGCACGCCGTGGCTGGAGATCATCCGCCACCCCGACGTCAACAAGCACCTGCCCATCCTGGTCGCGGCCGCGCGCGAGATCGGCGCCATGCAGATCCAGGCCCGCGGGACGATCGGCGGCAACATCGTCACCTCGTCGCCGGTCGGCGACAGCTTGCCGGTGCTGCTCGCGCTCGACGCCAGCCTCGACCTGGCCTCACCGCGCGGACGCCGCATCGTGCCGTACCACGAGTTCTGCACCGGCTACCGGACCACCCGCCTCGCCGTCGACGAGCTGATCGCGGCGGTGATCATCCCACTGCCGGATGCGGCGACGCACCTTTCGTGGCGCAAGGTCGGCACTCGCGCGGCGCAATCGATCTCCAAGGTCATGGCGGCGGCGGCGATCCACGTCGAGGACGGGCGGATCGTGTGGGCCCGCTTCGGGCTCGGCGCCGTGGCGGCGCGTCCCATCCGCGCCGTCGCCGCCGAGCACGCCGCGGCTCGCCGCGCACCCGACGCCGCCACCGCCCGCGCCGTCGGCGATGCGCTGGCCGGCGAGATCACGCCGATCAGCGACATACGCTCGGCGGCCGACTACCGGCTCGAGGTCGCCCAGAATCTCCTGATGCGCTTCGTGTTGAACGCCGGTCGCGCGTGAGTGGGCCAGGCGGCGCCTGATCGCGCATACTCGAGGCCGTGCCCGATCAGGATCCGCCCGACGACCCACCCGAGCCATCCAGCTCGGTGAGGGACATCGCCGCCGCCGGCGAGTCGGGCTCGGTCGACGTGCGCTTCACCGATCCGGAGGGCCAGAAGCCGCCGACGGGCGCGGTCGAGCCACCGCGCCGCAAGCGGGCCCGCACCATCCCCGCCGCGATCGCCCTCAAGGTCAGCGAGAAGGTCGTCCACACCGCTGACGCCATCGGCGACAAGGTGGTCAAGGCCGGCGACAGCCTCACGATCAGGGTCGGCGAGTCGCTCTCACACCTCCCGGTCGTGCCGCGCACGCGCCGCGGGCGGGTGATGGCGCGAAGCGTGATCCTCAGCTTCCTGCTGGTGTTCTCGTGGATCGCGGTGATCGTCGGGCTCCAGCTCCGCCACGCCCGCCCACCCGACTTCCGTCCCCTGGCCGAGGGCATCCTGGTGTCCCTGCGCGATGGCCGCGCCAGCGACGTCTACAAGCAGGCGTCGATCCGCTTCCAGGAGGTCGTGCTCGAGGACACCTTCGTCGCGCAGATGGCTGACATGAACCGCACCCTCGGTCCGTTCCAGGAGATCAGCGCCGTGCTCGAGACCGAGATCAACCGCGGCCCGGGAGGGCGCACCGGACGCGTCGACGCGCGTCTCGAGTACGCCAACGGCTCGACCAAGGGCTCGATGGCGTTCCGCTGGGAAGGTGGCAGGTGGAAGATGCTCGGCATCTTCATCGACGTGCCCAAGGACGTCGCGCCCGCGACCCAGCAGCAGCGCGAGGATCGGGTCAAGGGTCCCGAGGAGGAGCTGCGCGCCGCCGCCCAGCACATCCTCGAGCTGTCGGCGCGCAACGAGTCCGAGGCGATCTGGAACCAGGCCGCGCTCGGCTTCCAGCAGTCGATCGCGCTGCCCAACTTCAAGGCGATCGAAACCGACCGGCGCAAGGTCCTGGGCCCGTTCCGCCGCGTGCTGCACGTCACGTCCGCGCGCCAGAACCCGAGCCGCACCGGCGCCTCGCTCCAGCTCCTCATCGAGTTCGAGAAGGCCACGATCACCGGCAGCTTCGAGTTCACCAAGATCGACGATGCGTGGAAGCTCACCTTCTTCAAGCTGGTTTTGCCGCTGCCCCGCGTCCCGGAGTAAGATTCCCGGCGGGAGGGATTCCATGCAATCTCGTTGGCTTGGCCTGGGCACGATCTTGTTCGCCGTGGCGCTGGTCGCATGCGATGACGGCAACGTCGACTTCGTCGACGCCGGCCGCGACGCCGGCGGCGTGGATGCGGCGCCGGCGCCGGCGGGCGCACTGCCACTCGGCGTCGACCTGGCGCTGGTCGACTGCGGCGGCACCGGTCAGCAGTCCTTCACGGTCATGAACACCGGCTCTGCCGAGCTCACCTTCTCCCTGGCGCTGTCCGACGCGGCCTTCACGGTCACACCGGCGTCGGGGTCCATCGCCGCCGGCGCGTCGACCACGTTCACCGTCGAGGTGACGGTCCCGCAAGCCGCGACCGCCGGCACCCAGCTCACCGCCACCCTGACCGCGACCACCAACCTGCCCGGCTCGCCTCACAGCGTGCCGGTGCGGGTCACCCCGCGAGGCGCCCACATCACCCTGACCCCGCCGTCGGTGGGCTTCGGCCAGGTCGAGGCCGGCACGACGTCGTCGCCGTCGGCGGTGCTGGTCGCCAACACCGGCAACGCGCCGGCGACCGTCGTCATCGCCGTCCCGGGCGGCGAGTTCGCGCGCCTGTTCGGCACCAACGGCTCGCTCATCCTCGCCGGCAGCCAGTCGGCCAGCGCCAGCTTCACCTATGCGCCCACCGCGCTCGGCGCCGACAACGGAGCGTCCGCCGTCACCGTCAGCGGCGTGCACTGCGGCACCGCGCCGACCACGATCCCGCTCAGCGGCACCGGCGCCATCACCGGCGGCGTGCTGGTGCAGGGCACCCCGGTCAACTTCGGCACGCCCGCATGCGGGTCGAGCGCCAGCTCGGCGACGGTGACGCTCATGAACACCGCCGAGGTCGCGGCGGCGTACACGGCCAGCTTCCCCACCGACGCCGAGGGCGATCACCTTCGCTACACGGTGGCGCCACTCAGCGGCACCATCGCCGCCAACAGCAGCGTGGTCCTCACCGTCACCCGCTCGGCGGTCGCGTTGCCGTTCCAGCCCCGCGCCCTCGACGCGGTGCTGCGCGTGAACGTGGACATCCCGACCAGCACCGACACCAACGTGCCCGTGCAGCAGACCCTGACCGGGCCGTTCCTCCTCGCCACGCCGGGCGCGACCAACTTCGGCTATGCCCACGTCAGCGAGACGCGCACGGGCCCGATCGCCATCATGAACACCGGCAACGCCGCCGCCACCATCCAGGGCTCGACCAGCGCACCGTTCGCGTTGCAGCTACCGGCCATGGTCGGCGGCGGCAACACCGGCAACGGCACCATGACCTTCACCCCGACCGTGCTCGGCGCGACTCCTGGCTCGGCGACGATCACCGCGGCCAGCGCGTGCTCGAGCGCGGTGCCGCTGACGTTCACGGCTGGCGACGGCCCGCATGTGGACATCTACACCTACGGTGCATCGACCACCTGCCCGGCGCCGAGCCCGTTCAGCGGGTCGATCTACATCACCAACGACGGCAACCAGCCGCTCGACATCGCCTGCGTCGACGTGAACAGCGGCACCAACGGCTTCGCCGCCGCGTTCGTTCCGACCACGCTCAACCTGGCGGCGACCAACGCGGACCAGATCGTCGTCACGGTATCGCCCGGCGCTCCGATCCGGGCCGGTGAGGTCACGACGACCATGCGTTGCACCACCAACGAGCCGCTGGGCAACATCCACGACCTTCCGTACCGCCGGACCCTGTATGGCTCCGATCTCGTTCTCGCGGCCCCGGCTCCGCTCGATTTCACCTGCTACCAGAGCGACAGCCTGCCCTACACCATCACCAGCGCGGTCACGTCCAACCAGACCGAGTTCGTGAATCCGACCGACCAGCTGGTGTTGCCGCTCAGCCACAACTTCAGCCAGCCCCCGCTGGACCCGGGCTCATCGGTGACCAACTTCGTCGAGACCTACGGCGGCGGCTCGCAGTTCCATGGTGTCGGCGGCGACTTCTGCGATGCCGCCGGCTCGGGCGGGGCAACGCCGGGCATGTTGATCTTCACCGGCAGCGTCGGGGTGGAGACCGGCAAGAGCTCGATCTGCTCGACGACACCGGCGACGCTGCCGGTGAGGTTGTTCTACGCGGTGCCGCCGTCGTAGCCGGAGTGAGCCAGACGGCGCCGCAGCCAGCGCTCGAACAACCAGCCTGCGAGCGCGGCCAGCGGCGCCAGGAGCCACAGCGACCACTGCCACCACGGCCGCTCGAAGCGCAGACCGATCAGGTGCTCGCCGGGCTCGACGTCGATCGCCATGAAATCGGGCGTGACCCGGCGGATGCGCGCCGGCTTGCCGTCGACGGTCGCGTGCCAGCGCGGGTGCCAGCTCTCGCGGAACAGGTACGTGGTCGGCGCCCGGGCCAGCACCCGCGCGCTCAGCCGTGAGCGGCCGCGCTTGACCTCGAGCACGTCGCCGTCGGGCGGCGGACCGGCGGCGCCCGAGCCCGGATAGACCAGCACCTGGTCGTTCATGGGCTGCTCGGACTTCTGCCAGGTGATCACGGCGTCGCGCCGCTGCTTGCGGTTCTTGCCCTCGATCTCGCCCATCACCTGCACCGCCGAGACCAGGCCCGGCGACGGCACCTCGCGGACCTCGAAGTGCTCGGTCGACACCACCACGTCACCGCCGATGGTGGGCCCGCGCTGATGGTTGGTGAGGATGAGCGGCGCGTCGTAGATCCAGGCCGCTCGTTTCACCGACGGCGTGCTGTGGAGGAAGTAGAAGTTCGGCGACGACTGCAACGCCGCCGCGCCGTAGACCACGAGCTGGCTGCGGCCGGCATACACGTAAGGCAGGATCATGAACCAGTGGTTCTCGACGCCGGGCGCTTCGTCGGTGGTGTTGCCGCGGTTCTGGATGCGGCCGGGCGTGGCGGCGCGGATCGCCGGCAAGAGCTCGTCGAGCTCGCGGCGGTGGATGCGCGGGTAGTCCTCGGCGACCCGGATTCGGTCGTGATGCTGGCCGGCGGCCGATGGCACCAAGACGATGACCACGATGCCGATCAGGAAGGCGATCGCTGCCTGGCCGATCCACCCCAGACGCAGCCGCTCGAGGCCACGCACGCCGGCCACGGCGCCGGCCACGCACGACGCGCCGATCACCATCGCCAGCGTGAACTGGAGCGGCCCCAGCACGCGCACCGCCGGGAACAGGTCGTCGTCGCCGGTACGAAGCAAGCGCCCCATCCCGATCACGTAGGCGAACAGCAGCGCCGCCAGCCACATCGCGGCGAGGTGGCGGGCCTGCCGTTGCAGGAAGAAGAAGAGACTCAGCACCAGCGCCGGGACCATGAGGGCGGTGAGCACGCGCGGCGGCCAGCGCTCGTGATCGAGGAAGAAGCCGGTGCGCAGCCAGGCCTGGAAGCCCTCGAAGCCGGGGCCGGCTTCGCCCTCGACGCGGTGGGGGAAGCCGCCGAACGCCTCGTAGTCGATCAGGATCTGCAGCCAGCCCGACGCCGAGCCGATGAAGAGCAAGAACCCGAGCGCCGGCAGCCGCACCGCCGGCCACAGGTAGCGCAGCGGAACCGCGCGCTCGCGCTGCTCGGTCATCGAGACGGCGAGCCCGACGAACAGGCTGAGGCCGACGGCGATCCCCGCCACCGGATGGCAGAGCCCGACGAAGAGGCCCCACGCCACCGCCGGCGCTGCGCCCTTGCCGTGGGTCATCCAGCGCCAGCCGTAGCCGAGCGCCAGCGGGTACGCGACCATGGCGATGCCCTGGGTGTAGAGGCCGACCCAGAACGTGCCCTCGGCGCCGGCGCCCCACTTCGACCCCGAGAGGATGAAACACACGGCCAGCGCCCCGCCCAGCGCCGGCCACGGCTCGGCGCCCATCACCCGCAGGCCTCGGTAGGTCGCTGCCGGCACCAGCACCATCGACAGGAAGACGGTGAGCTGGAACCAGAACAGGACGTTGCCGAAGATCGCGCCCATCACGCCGGGGATGGCGGCGGGCACGAGCTGGTAGTAGTAGCCCGACGGGAAGCCGCCGTTGGCCGCCGGGTTCCACAGATCGAAGTCACCGTGGCCGAGCGAGTCAGCGAGGAAGGCGACCTCGGCGTAGTGGTAGCTGTTGTCGTCGCCGCAGATCTCGCCGGCGAAGACGTGGCTGTACATCCAGCAGAGCAGGCCGGTGAGAACGCCGAGGCAGAGCAGCGGCAGCGCGTCGAGGAAGAGCTGGTAGCCGTCGCGGGCGCGGGGGCGCGGGGCCGACGCGGCGGCGGGCGCGCTCACCGTGCCTCCGCGCCCGCGATCAGCGCGGCGCCGTCGAGGATCGGGGTGGCGCCGCGAGCGCCGGCGACCTCGGCGGCCACGGCGGCGG
>SXJR01000607.1 GCA_005779305.1 Myxococcales bacterium | reverse complement strand
GCGGCTGCGGCCGCGGTCCCGGTTGTGGCGTCGGCCGTGGTTGCAGGCCGCTTCTCGCCGCCACCGCTCGTCGCGGCCACCGCGATCACGATCATCGCCACCGCGGCCGCGACGGCGATCGCGATCCACACGATGGGGCGCGGCCGGCGCAGCGCCAGCCCATCGCGCACGGTCGCCGCCGCCGTTGCCGCCGCCGCGCCGGTCGCCTGCACCGTCGGTGCATGGGCGTCGGCGCCGGTGCCGACCCCGCCCAGCCCGAGCGTCCGCCAGGCGGCGAGCATCTCGTCGGCGGACTGGAAGCGGCGGCCTGCGACCTTGTCGAGGGTGCGTGTGAAGAAGGCGTCGATGGCCGGCGGCAGGCCGGCGCGCATGGATGATGGAGGCGGCGGCACGACCGTCGCCACCGCGCCGGCGATCGCGGGCACGGTCGGCCCGGTGAACGGCGCGGCGCCGGTGAGCAGCTCGTAGAGCACGACGCCGATCGACCAGAGGTCGGCGCGCGCGTCGACCGCCGACGTGTCCATGAACTGCTCGGGCGCCATGTACGCGGGCGTGCCGAGGATCGCGCCGAACGCGGTCGAGGCCCGCGCCGTGGTCGGCCGCAGCACCTTGGCGATGCCGAAGTCGAGCAGCTTGAGGCGTCCGTCGCGGGTGACGAACAGGTTCTCGGGCTTGAGATCGCGGTGCACGAAGCCGGCGGCGTGGGCGGCGCCGATCGCCTCGAGCATCTCGACGGCGAGGCGATGGATCGCGCCGGTCGCGAGCCCGCGCTTGCCCGCCGCGCGCAGCGACTCGCCCTCGAGCAGCTCCATGACCAGGTACAGCTCGCCCTCGGGCGTGCGGCCGGCGTCGAGCACCGCGGTGATGCCGGGATGGCCGATCGCGCCCGGGGCACGCGCCTCGGCCAGGAAGCGCTGCGCGTCGTAGCCGTCGGCCGCCACCTGTGGGTGCAGGAGCTTCACCGCCACGTTCGCGCCGGTGAAGCGATGGCGGCAGCGGAACACCGCCCCCATCGCGCCATGGCCGAGCCCCGACTCGACCTCGTAACGGCCGTCGATGGTGCGTGCTTCGAGCGCCGTATCGCGAGGCACGGTGCCCCCGGCTAGAAACGCCCGTTGAAGGTCACGCCGACCTCGCCGTCACCGACCACCGGGGCGACGGCGACGGTGCGCTCCTCGGGAGCGGTGAGGTAAAGGACGAGGCCGGCGGCGACGGCGGCGACGCCGACGCCGCCGACGATGGTGCCGAGCGTGCCGCGCGAGCGCGCCCGGTCGATGCGCGATTCCTCGTCGGGGGTGCAGCCCACGGGCGGGCTGGCGTTCTGCGTGCATGGCACGTCGTCGTACTGACCCTTGGCCGAGAGGCCGAGCGCGACGCCGCCGCCGAGGCCGGCGAGGCCGACCGCGCCGACCACCACGCCGATGGTCTTGCGCGGGCTCTTGTGCGGCTGGATCACGTCGGTGCCGCCGCCGAGGTCGCCGCCACCGAGGTCGCCGCCACCGAGGTCGCCGCCACCGAGGTCGCCGCCGCCGAGGTCGCCGCCGCCGCCGACCTTGCTTCCGACCGGCGCGAGGAGTGGGATGTCGACGGTGCGCGTCGTCGCGTCCTTGGCGATGACCACGTCGGTGGAGTAGGGCTCGTGGCCCGGCGCGGCGGCGGCGATCACGATCGTGCCGGGATCAACGGCGATGCGGCGGCCGAAGTCGACGGCGGGCACGGGCACGCCGTCGCGCGTGACGGCAAAGCCGGCCGGTCGGTCGCCCGACGCCAGCGTGATGGTGAGGCGCGCGACCCTGCTCTCGATCGCGCGCGCGCGCTCGGCGGCGGTCGACTCGCGCTTCTTCTCACTGGGTCCGGCTGCGCGCGCTTGCTCCTCGGCCGCGCGGAACGCCGTGAGCGCCGATGCCAGCCGCCCGACCTGCTCGTAGCAGGCCGCCAGGTTGAGCAGCGTGCCGAGCCCCGGATCGAGCCGCTGGCTCTCCTCGAACTTGGGGCATGCGTCGGCGAACCTGTTGGCCTCGACCAGGGCCCGCCCTTCTTCGAAGAGCGCGTCGGCGCGTTTCTCGGCCTCGGTCGGTTGGGACCGCGCGTGACCGGCGGTGAGCCCGATCACCGCCGCCACGACCACGGCGACGGCGAGCGCCTGGACGGGTGCGCGACTCATCGTCCGGATGATACCGCAGCGGACTACTTGCGGCTGCCGAACACGTCGTCGGTGCCCTTGCCCTTGCCCTTCCCACTCCCCGTGCCCGTGCCCGCTCCCGCTCCGACCCCGATCTCCGAACCCGCTGCCGAACCCGAGCCCGTTGCCGAACCCGAGCCCGTTGCCGAACCCGAGCCCGTTGCCGAACCCGAGCCCGAACCCGTGCCCGCCCCGACTCCGACCCCGACTCCGATCTCCGAACCCGAACCCGTTGCCGAACCCGAACCCGTTGCCGAACCCGAACCCGTTGCCGAACCCGAACCCGTTGCCGAACCCGTCCCCGTTGCCGAACCCGTCCCCGTCCCCGTCCCCGTTGCCGTACCCGTCCCCGCCTGCCCTCCACCCTGACTCGTACCACCACCACCACCGCCGGCGCTGATCACCACCATCGCCGCCGCCACCGTGAGTACCGCCACCACCGCGATGATTCCGATCCGCTTTCCCGGCGATCGATGGCTCCCGCTCGGCCGTAGCGGCTGCGCGCTCTGGCCCGTCGGCGGCACGTTCCACGTGTCGACCGTGTGCGCGGCCGCCGTCACCGGCGCACCGCCCGTCGTCGCAGCCGCGCCCTCCATTGCGCCGGCGCTCGACACCGGCACCGCGCCGCCCGCGGCCGGGATCGCGCCGCCGCCAGCCCAGGGCGTCGTCTTCTTGGGTGGTAACGCTGAGCGGACGTCGCTGCCCGGATCGACCGCGTGTGCGCCGCGCGACCTCGGCATGTCCGGCGGCGGCGGCGTGCGCTCGGTCGTGTGCGACGGCGTGCGCGGCATCGCCACCGGCCCGCTGCCGGCGTCGCGCACCGGCTGCGGCGTCGCGGCGCGTCCGACCACGCGCTGCATCCGCTCGACCATGAGCTGGGCGGCGCGCGGATCGCGACCGAACGGCACCAGCGCGGCGCCGAGCTGACCCACGTTGGCGTAGCGCGCGCCCGGATCCTTCGACAGGCAGCGCAGGATCACCTCGGCGAGCCCGGGCGGCATCGCCTGTGTCATCGGTAGCGGCGGATCGACCGCGACCTTCACGCACATCTCGCTGAAGCTCTCGGCCTCGAACGGACGATGGCCCTGCACCAGCTCGTAGAGCACGGTGCCCAGCGACCAGATGTCGGTGCGCACGTCCACGGTGCGGGCCGAACGCATCTGCTCCGGGGACATGTACGCCGGCGTGCCCAGCACCGACTGGGTCTGGGTCAGCGACATCTCCGACAGGCCGCTCACCACCTTGCTGATCCCGAAGTCGAGCACCTTGACCAGCGGGCTGCCGTCGGAGCGCCAGGTCACGAAGATGTTCGACGGCTTGATGTCGCGGTGCACGATGCCGAGCGCGTGGGCCTCGGACAGAGCGGCGCAGCTCTGGAGGACGAAGTCGACCGCGAGCTCGTGCCCGAGCGTGCCGCTCAGCTCGAGCATCTGGTCGAGGTCGGAGCCCTCGAGGTACTCCATCACCATGTACGGCACCTGACCGTCCAGGGTGCCGACGTCGATCACCCGCGCGACATGCTCGCTCTTGAGCTTGACCGCGGCCTGGGCCTCGCGCAGGAAACGCTGCGCCGACTCGGGATCGGCGGCGGCGTCGCGGCGCAAGAACTTGATCGCCACCTGCTCGTCGAGGTGCAGGTGCGTGGCTCGCGCCACGATGCCCATGCCGCCGCGGCCGAGGATCGACTCGATCCGATACTTGCCGAGCAAGACCGCACCGAGCTCGACCCCGACATCGTCCTCGGTCGGTGCCCCCACGCTGGCCACTGCCTGATGCTAGCAGGTGATACGAGCGAAGGGCCGGCTCCGGAGCACTCGTAAGATCGCTTACGCCATCTGGTGGATCTTGAGCAGGTTTGTGCTCACGCCCGCACCAACCGGCACGCCCATCGTGATCACCACGAAATCGCCGCTGCGGGCCAGGCCGCGCACCGACAAGAGGTGCTCGACGCGATCGATCAGCTCGTCGGTGGTGGCGGTCGAGTCGATCAGCACCGGCGTCACGCCCCACACCAGCGCCAGCCGCCGGTACTGCACCTCGCTGGTGGTGAGGGCGACGATGTTGGCCTCGGGGCGGTACTCGCTCATCAGCCGGGCCGCGCCGCCCGAGTTCGAGACCACGGCGATGGTCTTGATCCGCATCTCGCGGGCGCCGATCACCGCGGCGTGGGCGATGGCGTTGGCGGACACCGCCATGTTGAGCTGGGGCAGCTCGAGGTTCTGCCGGTAGTAGGTCGAGCCTTCGATCTCGCCGATGATGCGCGCCATCGTACGCACCGCCTCGACCGGGTACTTGCCCGACGCGGTCTCGCCCGAAAGCATGAGCGCGTCGGTGCCATCGAGCACCGCGTGGGCCACGTCGGAGGCCTCGGCGCGGGACGGGCGCTGCTGCACCATCATCGACTCGAGCATCTGCGTGGCGGTGATGACGATCTTGCCCTGGGCATTGGTGCGCTCGATGATCCGCTTCTGGATGAGCGGCACCTTCTCGGGGCCGATCTCCACGCCCAGATCGCCGCGTGCCACCATGATCCCGTCGGCGGCCTCGATGATGTCCTCGAGCCGGTCGACGGCGTGGGGCTTCTCGATCTTGGCGATGATGGGGATGCTGACGTTGTCGGCGGTGACCAGGCGGCGCGCTTCGAGCACGTCCTCGGGCCGGCGCACGAACGACACCGCGACATAGTCGACGCCCATGCGCAGTCCCCACTGCAGATCGAGCTTGTCCTTCTCGGTGATCGCAGGCGCGCTGACCTCGACGCCGGGCAGGTTGATGCCCTTGTTGTTCTTGAGCGTGCCGCCGGCGACGACCACGGTCTTGACCTCGCGATCGGAGACTTCCGTCACCGCCAGGGTCAGGTAGCCATCGTCGAGCAGGACGTGGTCGCCCGCCTTCACGTCGCGGGGCAGGCCGCCGTAGGTGGTCGAGACCCTGTCGACGTCGCCCACCACGTCCTGATCGGTGGTGATGGTGAAGGCGGCGCCGGGCACCAGCTCGATCTGGCCTTCGGCGAAGCGTCCGACACGGATCTTGGGACCCTGGATGTCCTGCAGGATGCCGACCGAGCGGCCGCGCTTGTCGGACTCGGCCCGCACCGTGGCCATCACCTTGGCGTGATCGGCGTGGCTTCCGTGGGAGAAGTTGAGGCGGACCACGTCCATCCCGGCCTCGATCAGCTCGCCGATCTTCTCGGGAGTATTCGAGGCCGGACCGAGGGTGCAGACGATCTTCGCGCGTCGCATCGCGGCGCAGTAGACCACGGATGGCCCTTGGGGTATACGGGCGCCCCGATGCGCCGTACGACGTTCATGGTGACCGCGAGCCTCGTCTTCGCGAGCGCGTGCACCGTCGACCGCGAGCCGCCCAACCTGGTCGGCCAGGACGTGCGCCTCACGTTCATCCACACGTCGGACATCCACTCGCGGCTGTTCCCGTACACGTTCGTGCCCAACCGCTTCGAGCGTGACTACGGCCTGGTGGCCAACAACGCGCCGTTCGGCGGCGTCGCTCGCATGGCGACCATCGCCAAGGACATCCGCGACACGTCCAACCGGTCGCTGTGGCTCGACTCTGGCGACTGCTTCCAGGGCGCGCCGGTGTTCAACATGTTCAAGGGCGAGGCCGAGATGCGGGCGCTCACCACCGCCGGCATGGACGCCGCGGTGATCGGCAACCACGAGTTCGATCTCGGCGCGAGCAACCTCTTCGAGCAGATCGACAACTGGGCCGGCTATCGGCTGCTGGCCGCCAACTACGTCTTCGAGGATCCGCCCAACCCCGACCAGCGCAGCCTCAAGGACGTGGTTCGGCCCTACGCCGTGTTCGACGTCGACGGCCTCAAGGTCGGCGTGATCGGCATGGCCAACTGGTCGTCGATGACCGGCATCTTCGAAGGCGGGAACTCCCTGGGGATCCGCCCCATCAAGGACGACATCGTCCTCAAGCAGTACGTGGCGCTGCTGCGGCCCACGGTCGACGTGCTGGTCGTGGTCAGCCACCTCGGCCTCGACGAGGACGAGGGCCTCACCGCCGCCGACGTCCAGGACGAGAACGAGGCCCTGCCGCTCGAGGGCGTGGACCTCATCCTCGGCGGTCACCTCCACATCGTCACCAACCCGCCCAAGATCATCCCCCACCAGCAGGACGACGGCCAGACCGTGCTCGTTCACTCGGGCGCGTTCGCCAAGTTCGTCGGCCGCCTCGACGTCGTGGTGCGGGTCGGCGAGAACAACGCCGATCCAGCCCAGCGCAGCCGCATCGTCTCGTTCGCCTACGACAACATCCCGGTCGACAGCCGCACCCCCGACGATCCCGAGGTCGCCGACGTGTTGTGGCCGTACTCGGTCGCCATCAACCGCGATCTCGATCTCGACGGCGTCTTCGGCTACGTCAACACCACCGGCACCGCCAAGATCACCCGCAACGACCTGTCGGGCGGCGACTCGCAGCTCGGCAACCTGGTCGCGCGCTCGATGCAGACCCGCTCGGGCGTCGAGGCCGAGTTCGCGTTCACCAACTCGCTCGGCATCCGCGCCGACTTCGAGCAGGGCCCGCTCACCGTCGAGCAGATGTACAACGTGTTCCCGTTCGAGAACTCGATCACGGTCATGTACCTGTCGGGCAGCGAGGTCTTCGAGACCCTCGACTTCGTGGCCCGCAAGTCGAGCGAGCGCGGCTGCCGGACCCAGGCCCAGGTCGCCGGCATCTGGTTCGACATGGTCTGCCGCGGCGTCTGCGAGGACCGCAACCCCGACGATGACTTCGTGCCAACCGCCTGCGCCAAGAACGTGTACCTGGGCGAGAACTGCCGCATGGACACCGACGGCGACGGCGTGGGCGAGCCCGATGCGCCCATCGACACCGTCAAGTGCCGGCCGGTGGTGCCGACCGGTCTGTACCGCGTCGCGGTCAACGACTACATCGCGCGGGGCGGCTCCGGTTTCGAGGTGCTCAAGCGCAACACGTCCAAGCAGGACACCGGCGTGGCCCTGCGCGACGCGCTGACCGTGTTCCTGCGTGGCCTGGGCAAGTGCCCGGCCGGCGCCGTCGATCTGACCGACACCCAGGTGCCGCAGCGCACGATCGAGGAGCGCTTCGGGCCCATCCCCTGCTTCGGCGACACCGCCGAGCGCCACGATGGCCGCATCCGCCCGGTGTTCGAGTGACCCGCGCCGTCCACGCCCTGTTCGCGATCCTGGTCGGCCTGACCAGCTGGGTCGGCTGCGTCGAGCACCTGCCGCCGCTCGACGAGATCACGTCCCTGCGCGTCGAGTTGCTCATGCCGACCGATCCGGGCGCCGCGGATCGCCGCCTGGCCGGCACCGTGACCTCGGCCCAGATCCAGGTCTCGGCGATCGACTCGCGCGGCCAGCCCGCTGATCTCGACGGGCCGGTGAAGGTGTACGTGCAGTTCCTGGGCACGCTGACGCCCGAACTGGGCGCGGCGGCGCCGCTCACCACGGTCATGCTCACCGACGGCGTCTCGGCGCCGACCACGGTCAACCTGCCGCCCGTGTTCGGGCCGACCGTGCTGTGGGTCGAGGACGACCGCGACGGCGGCACCTACCCGACCGGCACCTCGCCGATCCTGTGGTTCCGCGACCCGTTCATCTCCGACATCTCGACGCCCGAGGACGAGATGGCGCTCGACGCGCTCGAGAGCTCGCCGCTCGAGCTCAAGCAGGTGACGGTGTCCGGATCGCGCCACGGCGCGCTCGGCCGCCTGGTGGTGACCGGCACCTATGCCCAGGGCTACTCGCTCTCGGACGTGTTGTGCGCCGACATCAACGGCACGCCGCCGTGCACCGCCGGTCCCTACGATCACATCCTCATCTTCTCGTTCAGCCGCCCCAAGGACGAGCAAGGCCGCGCCATCAACGCTGGCCAGTTCACCAACGGCTTCGCCGGCGGTGTGCAGGAGTTCAACGGCCTGACCGAGATCGGCTTCCCCCAGAGCTTTGTCGAGGAACCCACGCCGGTCTCGGTCGACGAGGCCCGCATCCCGGCGCCGGTGGTGATCCAGAGCTCGTGGCTGACCAACATCATCGAGTTCGAGAAGAACGAGACCGGCCTGGTCCAGATCAACAACGGCACGGTCTGCCCGATCGACGACGACTACGCCACGTACAAGCAGTGGAAGGTCGATGTCGGAAGCGGCTGCGGCCGGCCCATCAACGTCATCACCACCGGCGTGTCGGAGTTCGATCCGACCACCCACGAGGGCATGCCGATCACGCGCGTGGTCGGCGTCCTGCGCCCGGTGAACATCGGCACGTTCAACGTGTGGATCATCTACCCGCGGACCGGCGCGGATCTCACCCTCTGAGGCTCTCGTGATGCGCACCAACACTCTCGTCCTCGCCGCCGCGCTGGTGGGCGCCCCGCTCCTCGCGTTCGCGCAGCCCACGCCCGAGCCACCGCCGCCACCGCCGCCCGGCCTGACCGCCGACGAGGTCCGCGCCATCGCCGACGAGGCCGCCAGCACCGCGGTGGCCGCCGAGCGCGCCCGGGTCGCCGCTGACCGCGCCGCCATCGAGGCCCGTGACGGCGTGCCGGTGCCGCCGCCGGTCGACGCCGAGGTCGAGGACGACTACGTCGGGGGTGGCGACGGCTTCACCGACGTCCGCCTCAACTTCACGCTGACCAACGAGAACATCCTGGCCAAGCCGGGCGAGACCATCCCCAGCGTCCCCGGCTGGCGCTTCGGTCGCCCCAACTCCCTGGGCACCCTGTTCTTCGACAACTACGACACCCGCTTCTCGGGCTACGAGACGCTGTCGCACGCGATCATGTATCGCAACTACCGCAAGGACAACCTCGAGGTCGAGGGCGCCTTCGTGTTGCGCATCAACGAGGTCGCCGAGCGCAAGATCGACCTGTCCGACGCCGGCAGCTACATCCTGGTGTCGTGGTGGAAGGATCCGACCCGCAAGGATCCCGAGCGGCTCACCCTGACCACGTTCCCGGTCTCGTCGGATCGCATGCGCCTGGGCTACAGCTATCGCCTGTCGTGGGGCGGCAACGACGAGTACCGCCGCAGCTCGCAGTCGATCCCTGGCTTCAAGCTCCAGTATGACACCGGCAAGGCCTACGCCTTCGTGGGCGCCAAGGGCACGGTGCTCCTCGACAGCGCGACCGCGGAGCAGGTGGCCAAACTCGGCTTCCTGGCCGGCGCCGGCGTCGACCTGTCGGAGATGCTGCGCTTCGAGATCAACGGCGGCTTCTTCAACCGCGGCTCCAACGAGCTCGAGGACGTCAACACCGAGGACGTCCAGCTTTACGGTGTGTCGGCCCAGCTCGCCGCCCACGAGGGCATGCCGGTCTCGTCGTCGGTCGACTACAAGCTCTACAAGTACGACCCCGAGCGGGTCGGCCGCGTCTTCCAGAAGGCCAAGTACCCGGGTGGCCTGTCGTGGCTGGCGATGGCCGAGGCCACGTACCTGGGCCAGACCCTCAAGCACCCCGAGCGCTCGGGCTCGACCACGGTGCAGCCCGGCGTCGCCGGCGACCTCAACCTGCGCGTCATGAAGGACCGCGTGCGCATGCGGCTCGACGTGCAGTACCGCGACCTCGCCTTCCTCTTGCACTCGGTGCCGTCGCTGCCCACCTACAGCGACTTCCCGACCGAGTACGAGATCACGCCCAACTTCTTCGCCGCCGCCGGCGTCGACCAGAACTTCGAGGATCGGCTCACGCTGGGCGTGGTGGTCGGCGTCGAGCTGCCCGCGACGCTGACGTCGCCCACCGGCATCCCCGGCGACACCACGATGGGCTCAGGCCGCTCGACCGCGGTCATCCGCAACAACGGCGGCACCACCCTCATCAACGTTCTCCCCGACGGGGAAGAGGCCGCGGCGTCGTTCGCGGTCAAGGCCTCGGGGCAGCTCGACTTCGGCGAGGTCTACGCCGCGCTGCTCGACGTGTACTTCGTCTACGACCCCAACCAGACCCGTCTGCGCCGCGCCGGCCCCGAGGATCTGTTCGAGTACGAGTTCGGCGAGTTCAACCAGCTCGGCGTGAACGCCACCCTCCAGGCCAAGTTCTGAGGGCGACCGGGGTGCCCGGCGCCGGGCTCCCGGATCTACACCGTCACCTCGACGGTTCGCTGCGGCGCGCGACGCTCGACGAGCTCGCGGCGCAGGCCGGCATCGCGGTGCCGGCCGACGTGGGCTTCGCGGCCGGCATGGGGCTCGACCGAGCGCTGGCCTGCTTCGAGCTGACCCTGTCGGTCTTGCAGGATCCGGCCGCGGTGTGTCGCGTCGCCGCCGAGATCTGCGAGGACGCCGCCGCCGGTGGCGTGACCACGCTCGAGCTCCGCTTCGCGCCCCAGCTCCACCAGCGCGCGGGCGCGGCCCTCGGCGATATCATCGACGCGGCCGTCGACGGCCTCGCCGGCCGGGCCGGGCTGATCCTGTGCGGGCTGTACGGCGAGGATCCCGCGGTGCTGGCCGCGCTGGTCGCCGCCGCCGCCAGTCGCCCGGGCGTGGTCGGCCTCGATCTCGCCGGCGGTCCGGTTCCCGGACACACCTGGGACCTGGCCAGCTACGCCCCGGCCTTCCGTCGTGCCGCCGAGCTCGGCCTCGGCCGCACCGTGCACGCCGGCGAGGGCCGTCCCCCGGCCGAGATCGCCACCGCGATCGAGGTGCTGGGCGCGACCCGCATCGGTCACGGCACCACGCTGCTCGACGATCCGCGCGTGCTCGCGCTGGTGCTGGAGCGCGAGGTCACCATCGAGGCGTGCCCGACGTCGAACGTCCACACCGGCGCGATCGCGTCGATCGCCGAGCATCCGCTGCCGCGCTGGCTCGCCCTGGGTGTGTGCGTCTGCGTGAACACCGACAACACCCTCTTCTCGCGCGTCACCGCCGCCGCCGAGCACGCCCACGCCCGCGCCATCCCTGGCATGACCGACGAGCGGCTCGCCCGTGCGGTCGCGCACGGACATGCCGCGGCCTTCACCAGGCGCTAGCCTGTCTTGTGCGCCTGTCCGTGCCCGCGCCCGTACCCGCCCCGCGCAATCCGTTCCTCACGGGCAAGCGCCTTCCGCTCGTCGTCGGCCACCGCGGCGTGCCGCTGCTGCACCAGGAGAACTCGCTGGCCGGCTTCCGCCGCGCGGTCGAGCTGGGCATCCCCGCGGTCGAGTGCGACGTGCGGCTCACCGCCGACGGCGTGCCGGTGCTCTTCCACGATCACGAGGTCGGTCGCCTCACCAGCGGCCACGGCCGCGTCGCCGAGATGACCTGGGATCAGCTCTGCCAGCTGCGCATCCGCCGCGACCTGCCGATGGGTATCGATCCCTCGGGTACACCGGTGACGCTGCGTTATGCCCGCGAGGAGCCGATCGCGCTGCTCGCCGAGGTTCTCGACGAGCTCGCCGGCAAGGTCGCGATCAACGTCGAGCTGAAGATCGCCCTGCCGCGCTGGTGGCACACCGACGTCGGCACCCGCACCGCCGCGGCGATCGCCGCCGCCGGCGTCGAGGATTCGGTCATCGTGACCTCGTTCGATCCGCGCCGCCTCGCCGCCGCCAGCCGGGGCCATCCACGGCTGGTGTGCGGCTTCTGCTTCGACGACACCATGCTCGACTTCGCGCAGCCGCTGTTCGCGCGCTTGCCGCGGGGCCCATTCCATCCGCGCACGGTGCTCGAGCGCATCCTCGGCACCCACCTGGTCGGTCACCTCCTGGGCACGCGCGCGGTCGGCGCCGATCACACGATCATCAGCGAGCGCTCGGTGGGCGCGCTCCACAAACGCGGCGTCGCAGTGGGCACCCACACCCTCTTCCCCATCGGCTCGACCGGAAAACCCATCGATCCGCGCGCGTCGACCGTGGACGAGGTGAAGCGGCTGGTCGGGCTGCGCGTGGACTGGATCGAGAGCGACGACCCCGAGCGCCTGATGTCGCACGTCGCGTAGCCGGTGCGGTGAGATCGGGATCCATCCGAGAGGGGGATCCATGGGGCAGGGTGGCACGGGCGCTCAGGTGCCTGTCCCACGGTGCGCATCAGGGGTGACACCGAAAAAGTCCCTGTGAGGCGGGGTGCTTAGACCGTCTGGACGGCTCGTGCGTCGGCGGGTGGATGTTCGATGCGATCACCGAGAAGCCCAGGCCCCGGCGGTGGCAGACCGCCGTGATCATTGGATCTGCCGCCGCACACGCCGCCGCGCTCGCCGTGGTGGTGGTGGGTGCGATGTGGCACGTCGAGAAGCTCGATCTCCACAACCCCGCGGACATCACCTTCCGGGTGCCGCCGCCCCCGGGCGAGTCGGCACCCCCGCCGGCGGCCGAGAAGCTGGCGGTGAAGACCGCCACCCCCAAGGTGGTCAAGGTCAAGCCCGACGTCATCGTACAGCCGCTGATCGTCGCCGATCCGGATCCGGTCCCGACCGGCGGCGGCGGTGGTGATCAGACCGGCGGTGGTGGCGGCGGCTCGGGCACCGATCCCGAGGCCAAGGGCACGTGCCTGGTCGAGCCGTGCATCGATGGCAGCGACGGTGATCCGCCGAAGCGGGATCCGGTGGTCGTCGTCGAGAAGAAGCCGCCGGTGGTGCCGCCGCACGTGGCCAAGGGCCTGCGCGTCTCGGGCAACGATCAGATCTATCCGCCCGAGCTGGTCCGCGTCGAGATGCTCCACCAGGGCAAGGACATGGTGCAGGCCACCGTGCAGCTCTGCGTGAGCGCACAGGGCCAGGTCGACTCGCTGCGCTTCCTCAAGCGCACCGGCTTCAAGGGCTACGACGACACCCTCGCCCGCGAGATGCGGGAGTGGCAGTACAAGCCCTACCGCGTCGACGGCGTTCCCTCGCCGATGTGCACCGTCGCCGTGGTCATCTACCGGATGCGTAAGTGAAGCGAGCGTGAAGTCCTTGCGTCACCTGCGCCGACGGTACGTATCGTGTAAGGGCCGACCGGCGCCTCGGAATAGGTAACCGCCCGGCCCCGTTCCTTCACCACATCGACGCGGCGGGCTTGCGGTCAACGTTGCAACCGTCCTCGCTGTCCGTTGTCGAACCTCAGGAGTTCTCAGGGGAGCCACCGATGACCGTGACCCACGCCCTCGCACGCTGGAGCCGAGCCTCGAATCGCCGACGAGCCCTCGAGGTCGCGGCGCGCGGAGCGCCCTGGCTGGCGGCAGCGGTGGCCGCCACCTGGGCCGCCGTCGAGTACGGCGGCGCGATGGTGGCAGGGATCGTCGGCGGGGCGGCCGGGATCGCGATCGTGATCGGCGCCACCTTCGCCATGCGCCGGGTCTGGCGCGTGCCGGCCACCATGGCCCGGGCCGTCGACCGCGATCAGGGCACCGCCGATCTGCTGCAGAGCGCGTATGCGATCGAGGCCCGCGGCCCCAGCGCCGACGCGCCGCTCGAGCAAGTGGTGGTGACCCAGGCCCGCGCTGCGCTGCCGCGCTTCGCACCCAGCGCCGTCGCGCCGATCCGCTTCACGCTCTCGGCACCGGGCGCCGCCGCCGCGCTCGCGGGCGCGGTGCTGGTGTTCCTGGTCGCGGCCACCGAGCACGGCAGCCAGACCGCGATCGCCGAGCCGGTGGCGCCGACCCAGGTCACGATCGTCGACGAGGAGGAGCTGGCTCGACTGCAGGAGCTGGTCGACGCCATCGCCAACGATCTGCGCGCCAGCCCAGAGGCCCGGGCCGAGGCCAAGAAGGCGTCGGAGGCGCTCAAGCGGGCCGCCAAGGCCTCGACCGCCGGCACCGCGATGGCCGAGATGTCGAAGGCGTCGCGCGCGCTCGACGCGGCCGCGCGCAAGCTCGCCGCCGATGCGATGCCGAGCCCCGAGGGCATGGCGGCGATGAGCCTGCCCCAGCTCGCCGAGGAGCTCGCGCGCGCCACCAAGGAGAGCGACGCCGAGAAGCTGGCCGCGCTCGCCCGCGAGGCGATGCGCCGCGCCAGCATGTCGCCGGAAGAAGCCGCCGCGCTGGGTGCGGCGCTCGAGAAGGCCGCCGCGGCGGCCGCCAAGGCGGCGCAGGACGGCCAGAACGGCCAGAACGGCGCCAGCGGTGCCCAGGATCCGGCCGCCAAGGCCGCACACGAGGAGATGATGCGCCGTCTCTCCAAGCTCGGCGCCGCCGGTGAGCGCATGAAGGCCGGCGACAACAACGACGCCGAGCAGGCGCTGCGCGCGCTGCAGCGCCTGATGCGCGAGCAACCCAAGCCGTCGTCGGGCGACGGCAGCCAGGACAAGGCCGAGCAGGCGCGCCGCATGATGGCGCAGATGCAGGCCGGGCAACGCGCGATGATGAATGGCGCCAACCCCGGCGACGCCCGCGCCCAGGCCCAGCGCGCGGCGGCGATGGGCCAGCAGGGCCAGCCCGGCCAGCAGGGCCAGATGATGGGGCAGGGCCAGATGCCGGGCATGGGGCAGATGCCAGGGCAGGGGCAGATGCCGGGCAACGGGCAGATGCCGGGCAGCGGGCAGATGCCGGGCAGCGGGCAGATGCCGGGCAACGGGCAGATGCCGGGCAACCCGGGCCCGCCGACGGGCGGGCAGCCGAGCGGCCAGGGCCAGATGCCGCCGGGCGGCACCCCGCCGTCGTCGAGGATCAACCCCGGGGCGCCGCGCCCCGATCAGATCGGCGTCATCTCCGGTCACGGCGCTGCGGGCACGAGCGGCACCTCCTCGCACACGCCGCACAAGGCCGGCTCGCCGACCGCGTTCTCGGCCGAGCAGGTGACCGCGCCGACCGCGGTCACTCCCGAAGGCGCGGTTCGCGCCATCGCCGAGCTCACCGCCGGCGCACACACGCCCACTGGCTTCGGCCGCGTCCGCGATCATTACGAGGCGATCGCCGAGGCGGCCATCCGCCGCGACGACATCCCGCTCACGCGCCGCGAGCTCATCCAGCGCTACTTCACCGTCCTCCGCAACCACGAGTCCCCCGAGGTCCAATGACCAACTCCGCTCCTGACACCGCCGCCGACCTCCCCACGCCGCTGCTCACCGAGACCCCGCCCGATGAGGGCGCGGTCGCCGCCGCCAGCTCCGCCCTGCGCGCCGTGCTCGCCGAGCTCGGTACGGTCGTGCTCGGTCAGGAGATGCTGTGCAAGGAGGTCGTGCTCGGCCTCTTCGCCGGCGGCAACGTGCTCATCGAGGGCGCGCCGGGTCTGGGCAAGACGCTCCTGGTCCGCACCTTGGCCGACGTCGTCGACGTCACCGCGTCGCGCATCCAGTTCACGCCCTACCTCATGCCCGCCGACATCACCGGCACCCAGGTGCTCATGCGTGACGCCGAGGGTCGCTCGACCCTCGAGTTCCGCGCCGGTCCGCTGTTCGCCATCCTGGTGCTGGCGGACGAGATCATCCGCGCCACCCCCAAGACCCAGTCGGCCGTGCTCGAGGCCATGCAGGAGCACTCGGTCACGGTGGCCGGCGCCCGCCACATCCTCGAGGACCCGTTCTGCGTGATCGCGACGCAGAACAACATCGAGATGGAGGGCACGTATCCGCTGCCCGAGGCCCAGCTCGACCGCTTCCTCCTCAAGACCGTGGTCGGCTCGCCGACGCTCGAGGTGTTGCGCGCCATCGGCGTCGCCACCACCGGCGACCGGGTGATGAAGGCGCGGCGGGTGATGGACCGGCCGACGCTGCGCGGCATCCAGCGCCTGGTCCGCCAGATCGTCATCGCGCCTCACGTCGCCGACGCGGCGGCGCGGATGACCATGGCCACCCACCCCGGCCAGGCCGGCGCACCCGAGAAGGTCACGCGCTACGTGCGGTTCGGCGCCAGCCCGCGCGCCATGCAGGCGCTGTTGCTCGCCGGCCGCGCCAGCGCGCTCACCGCCGGCCGGGCCTGGGTCGGCGTCGAGGATCTGCACGCGGTCGCCCATCCGGTGCTCCGTCACCGCATGATCCTCGGCTTCGATGCCACCCTCGACGGCATCACCACCGACTCGCTGATCGCGTCGGTCATCCAGAGCGTGAGCTGAGGCGCGGCCCCCGCGGCCCACCATGCGTATCGATCGCTCCATCTTCGCCGGCCTCGACCAGCTGCGCGTGGCCGCGCCCAATCCAGCCTCGGGCGGGCGGCCCGGCGACCGGCGCTCGCGGGCGCGCGGTGGCGGCGTCGAGCTCGCCGACTTCCGGCCCTACACGCCCGGCGACGACCTGCGCCTGGTCGACTGGAACATCTTCGCCCGCCTCGAGACCGTGCTGGTCCGCCTCTTCCACGAGGACCGCGACCTGTCGCTGGCCATCATCATCGACGGCAGCGCGTCGATGGGCTTCGGCACGCCGCGCAAGCTCGATCACGCCGGCGAGCTGGCCGCGTGCCTCGCGTTCCTGGCCCTGCACGCACGCGAGCGCGTGCGGCTGGTGGTCGCCGGCCGCCGCGCTGCCGGCTTCGTCAAGGGCGAGCGCATGACCGCGTTCCCCACCATCATCGAGATGCTCGAGCGCATCGAACCCGACGGCGCCGCCGATCTGCCCGCGGCGCTGGCCGCCGAGGCAGATCGCGGCAAGGTCGATCACGTCCTTCTCCTCACCGATCTGCTGGTCGAGCCCGAGATCCGCGAGAACACGCTGCGGCGCCTGGCCGCGACCGGCACCCGCGCGATCCTGCTCCACGTGCTGGGCGACGGCGAGCTCAACCCCGATCTCGACGAGGGTGCGGTCGTGGTCGACGCCGAGACCGGCGAGGAGGTCCCGGTCCGCGGCGGCAAGACCGCGGCCAAGGCGTACGCCACCGAGCTGGCGCGGTGGCGGGCCGAGATCGAGCAGCGTTGCGCCGAGCTCCGCATCGTGTACGCGCCGGCCTTCACCACCGCGCCGGCCCGCTCGCTGGTCGCCGGTGATCTGCGCCGGCGCCGCGTCACCGAAGCCTCGCGCGGAGGTGGGCGATGAGCTTCACCAACGCGTGGGCGTTCGCCTTGCTCGCGGTGGCCGCGCCGGTGGTCTACGCCTACCTGTTCCGCCGCTCCAACCAGAAGGTGGCGGTGGCCTCGACCATCCTGCTGCGCGTGATCCGCGACGAGCAGCCGGCCGCCCAGCGCGCCCGCGCCAAGGTCCGCCACCGCCTCTCGCTGGTCCTGGTGCTGGCGGCGCTCCTGATGATGCTGTTCGCGGTGATCGGGCCAAAACCCGGTCACGGCGGTCACCGCTACGTGGTCGTGCTCGACACCTCGGCCAGCATGGCGGCCAAGGGCGGCGACGGCGATCGCCTCGGTCGCGCCGCCGCCGCCGTGGCTTCGCTGGCCGCGCGCCTCGGCAACGACGACGAGCTGGCTCTGGTCGTCACCGGCGCCGAGACCGGCGTGCGGGCGCCGCCGACCCGCACCCACGCCGACGTGGTGGCCCAGGCCCGCGCCCTGGCCGCCCGTGGCGCCGCCGGCACCAACCGCGACGACGCACTCGCCTTCCGCCTCGCCGACGGCCTGTGCCGTGACCCGAAGCGCACCACGGTGCTCGTCCTCTCCGACGGCGCCGGCCTGGCCGCGCCACCCACGCGCTGCCCGGTGGCCCACGTCGCCCTGGGCGCGCCGGCCGACAACGTCGGCATCTCGGCGCTGGCCGCGCGCTCGGTAGACGGCATGGGCGCCTACGACGTCCACATCGCCGTGGCATCGACCGCAACCGTCGAGCGCGAGGTCGAGGTCAGCCTCGCCGCCAGCGGCAGCGTCGTCGATGTGGTCGCGCTCAAGGTACCTCCCGGCGGCGACGCCGAGGAGACCGTGCGCATCACCGTCGCGCGCGGCCAGGAGCTGACCGCGAGCATCGGGTCGGGTGTTGCCGGCGCCGCCAAGGACGCCTTGCCGCTCGACGACCAGGCCACGGTCTCGCTTCCTGACGACGCGCCGGTCTCGGTGCTGCTGGTCACCACCAAACCGAAGAGCCTTCTGGCCGAGGTCCTGCGCCTGCACCCGCGGGTGCGGCTCACCGTCGCCGCGCCTTCGGCGCTGCCGGCGGCGGCGGTGCACCTGATCGTCCTCGAGACCGCCCCCACCGGCGCGCTGCCGCCGGCGGCGCGCGTGGTCGGCTTCGGCGCGGTCCCCGCCGGCGCGCCCATCACGCTCGGCGCGGCCGCGTCCGATCGCGGCGTCGTGCGCTGGGACTACGAGGCGCCGTGGTTCCGCTTCGTCGACCTGCGCGAGATCTACATCGCCAGCGCCAGACATGTCGTCGGCGGTCGCTCGATCGTCGACAGCGCCTCGGGCGCGCTCGCCGCCACGGCCCGCTGGGAAGATCGCGAGCTGGTTGTCATCGGCTTCGGTGACGCGCAGTCCGATCTGACCCTGCGCGCGGCCTTCCCCAACCTCATCGCCAACCTGGTCGACTGGGCTGGGCCGGCGGCCGAGGCCAAGGTGCCGGTCGGTGTGCTGTCAGCGGCCGAGTCGCACGTCGATCCGACGCCGCTGCCGGGTGTGGCCTTCGCGACGCCGGGTCGGTGGAGTGACACCGGCTGGCTGCTCCGCCTGGCCGTGGTCCTGGCCATCGCGCTGCTCCTCGCCGAGCAGCTCTGGATGTGGCGGGCCGCGCGCGTCGGCGCGACGGCGCGGAGGACAGTATGAGCTTCGAACATCCGCTCTGGCTCCTGCTCGTCATCCCCGCGGTGGCGCTGGCCGTGCTCGACGCGCGTCGCCGCTGGCCCGAGGGATCGCGTCGCACGCTGGCGATCGCCGGCCGCACCATCCTCGTCGCCGCGCTGGCCCTCGCCGCCAGCGAGCCCAGCATCGTGCGCGATCGCAAGGACGCGACCGTGGTCTTCCTCATCGATCGCTCGGCCAGCATCTCGGACCATGCGCTGGCCGAGGCCTGGCAGAAGGCGGGCGCGCTGCGGGGCGCCGCCGGCGGCGCCAGCGCTGCCGTGGTCGTGTTCGATCACGAGGCCGAGGTCGCGATCGCGCCCGGTGAGCCGTGGCGGACGCCTGCTGTCCTGCGCATCGCCGGTCCGGCCGGCGCCGCCACCGATCTCGGCGCCGCCGTGCGACTCGCCGTCGGCCTGGTGCCGCCGCGTTCCGCCGGCCACCTGGTCTACCTCGGCGACGGCCGCCTCAACGCCGGCACCGTCGAGAGCGCCACCGCGGCTGCCACCGCCCGCGGCATCGCCATCTCCGCCTTCGCCACCGCCGCGCCCCACGACGATCCGGCCATCGCCGCCATCGTCCTCGATCGCGATCAGATCCGCCCTGGCGCCACCCTGGCCGGCAAGGTCGAGATCGATGCCGGCGGCGTGACCGGCAAGGGCACGCTCACCATCAAGGTGGGTGGCGAGGTCGCCTCCACCACGCCGGTCGAGCTGAAGGGGCAGCGCGTCGACGTGCCGGTCAAGTACGCGCTGCCGGCCACGCTCGCACCCGGCGTCATCCCGGTCTCGGCCGAGCTCACGCTCGCCGCCGGCACCCCCGACAGCGAGCCGGGCAACGACACGACGTCGACGCCGCTGGTGGTGCAGCCCCAGCCGCGCATCGTGATCCTCGACGGCGACAAGGGCGGCGCCGAGCCGCTGGCCAAGGTCCTGCGGGCCGAGCAGATGGAGGTGAAGATCATCCCGGCCTCCAACGACGGGCCGGCGCCCGATCTCGACGGCGCCGACCTGGTCATCCTGGCCAACGCGCCGGTGCGCGGCGGCCTCAACCGCGGCCTGCTCGACGACGCGCTGGGCGAGAAGCTGGTGCGCTGGGTCGACGACGGCGGCGGCTTGCTGGTGCTGGGCGGCCCGTCGGCGCTCAACGGTTACTACGCGGCCAACCGCATCGCCGACGCGCTGCCGGTCGAGATCGAGCCGGTCGACCCCGAGGTCGATCAGGCCGCGACCGTGATCGTCATCCTCGATCAGTCGGGCTCGATGGGCGAGATGGTGGGCGGCAAGATGAAGCTGACCCTGGCCGCCGAGGGCGCGGCCGCGGTGATCCGGCTCATGCGCTCGTTCGATCGCATCGGCGTGATGGCAGTCGAGGACCGGGTCAACTGGGTCGTGAAGACCCGCATCATCGGCAACGAGTCGGCCGCGCTCGAGGCCAAGGTGCGGCGCGTCCCGCTCGGCGGTGACGGCATCTTCGTCTACACCAGCCTGGTCGCCGCCCGCGAGGAGCTGAAGAAGTCGCCGACGTCGCTGCGCCACGTGATCCTGTTCTCCGACACCTTCGACGCCGCCGAGCAGGTCAAGGGCATCGACTACGGCAGCTTCCGCGGCTGGCCGTCGAGCACGCCCAACAGCTTCCAGGTTGCGCGTGAGATCAAGGAGCTGGGCGCGTCGCTGTCGGTGATCGGCGTCGGCTGGGGCCAGGACCGCGCCTTCAACAAGGGTTCGTACTTCGACGACGACGACGACTCGGATTTCCTCAAGCAGCTCGCCGCCGAAGGCGGCGGCCGCTACTACCGCACCGCCGACGGCCGCCAGCTGCGCGCCCTGTTCGTGCAGGACGCCCAGCGCTTGCTCGACAACGACGCCCGCGAAGAGGACATCCAGCTCGAGAAGAAGGCCCATCACCCGGCCCTCGACGGCGTGGACCTCTCCAAGGCGCCGCCGCTCCACGGCTACCAGGAGGTCAAGCCGCGGCCGGCCGCGCAGGTGGTTGCCGTCGACGGCGAGGGCCACCCCATCCTGGTGCGCTGGCCCTACGGCCTCGGCGAGTCGGTGGTGTGGGCCAGCGACGCCGGTCCCCGCTGGGCCGGCGACTGGGTGAAGTGGTCGGGATACGCGCGGTTCTGGACCCAGCTCGTGCGCTCGTCGCTGCGCCGCCACGAGGGCAACGCCGTGGCCATGGAGGTCGACTTCGCCGGCACCACGGCGACGGTGCGCGTGGTCGATCGCCCCGAGGAGGCGACCCGGCGCGGCGCGCTGACCGCGCAGGTGACCGAGGGCGGCAAGACCCGCGCCCTTCCGTTGCGCGTGGTCGAGCCCGGCGTGCACGACGCCCAGATCGAGATCGCCGCCGATCGCGACGCGGTGGTCGAGGTCCGCGATCGCAAGGGCAAGGTGGTGGCGCGCCACACCGTGGTGCGGCCGCCGTCGGTCGAGCTCCGCCACCGCGGGCCGGATGACGCGTCGCTAGCGGCGATCGCCGCCACCACCGGCGGCAAGGTCAGCCCGTCGTCGGTGACGCCCTCGGGCGGCGCGACCACGACGACGAGGTCGTCGCTGACCCTGTGGCTCCTGCTCCTGGCGCTGATCATGATGCCGATCGACGCGGCGCTGCGCCGACCGGCGCGGGCGCAGGCGCGGGGGTAGGGCGCCGTCGACCTCGGTTTCGGTTTCGGTTTCGGTTTCGGTTTCGGTTTCGGTTTCGGTTTCGGTTCGGTTTCGGTTTCGGTTTCGGTTTCGGTTTCGGTTTCGGTTTCGGTTTCGGTTTCGGTTTCCCGGGCTTCAACGACACAGGTCGCAGCCGTCGCCGGGGTCGGCGTTGCCGCCGTCGTCGCAGGTCTCGCCGGC
>SXJR01000606.1 GCA_005779305.1 Myxococcales bacterium | reverse complement strand
GAGGTGCTGGCCCTGCGGGTGGAGCGCGACGCCGAGGGTGTGACCCAGCGAGCTTTGATGTGCGACAGCGACGGGATTTGGCTGGCCAAAGACCGCAGCGGCAAGCTGGAGGCTTGGGACGCGCCTGACCTCGACGCCGCCGATCGCCGGGTTGCACGACATCTGCGCCACCATCTCGAGCGAGCCGGTCAGCACCAGCGTGCGCGCGCCCAGGCGAGCCGCGGCCAGCGCCGCCTCGCAGCCGGCGTGGCCGGCACCGACGACGATGACGTCGTAGTCGTCGGGATAGGTGTACATCGGGAAGGCTACTCGAACTTGCTCGCGCACGACGGATCGCCGTGCGGCTTCTTGGGCGCGAAGTCGTAGAGGTCGAGCGTCCACGCCACCTGCAGATCATCGGGGTGCATCTGGTCGGGCGCGATGCCGGTGTCCCAGCCGATCTGCTTCACCTTGACCGAGCCGCACGGGTCGTGGATGCCGCGCTTGTAACGGGTCAGCCCGGCCTTGTACTCGTCGAGCTCGGTGTGCGAGCACGGACCGGGCGCGCCGCAGCCGAAGCGGAAGGTCTCGTACCAGCTCTGGGTCGACGGCGCGTACTCCGAGACGGCGACGCGGGCGGCGATCCCGCCCTGGTGCGACGCGCGCAGGCCCATGACGTGGTCGCCGGCGCCGAGGTCGACGTAGAAGCAGTCCTCGGCTCGCGCCGTGCTCTTGTAGAGCACCATGTCGTCGAGGGTGACCCACAGCTCGTGCTCCGACGGCCCGATGCGGACCTCGAAGCGCTTGACGGCGCCGTCGGGAGCGCCGGCGCCGCCGTCGGCGGACGCGCTGGCATCGCGGCAGCGGCAGGCATCGCCGTCGCATAGCGGGCCGGCGAAGGTGCCGCGCGAGACCGCGTCGGGCGGCGAGGAGATGGTCACCTGCTTGACGCCCTTGGGGCCACCGCCGCACGCGCCGTACGCCCAGAGCCCGGTGACCAGGATGATGAGACCCGCGATCCGTCGCATGGCGAGGATGTAGCCACGGACCCAGGATTGCGGCAACCCGCGAGCAGCGTCGGGAGTCGAACCGTTGACCACTTCCCTGCGCAGGGTGTACACATGGCCAACTCACGGACTTCTCCCATGTTTTCGATCAAGATCCTCGTCGCCGTCCTGCTCGCCGTTCCGCTCGTCGGGGCCGGCGCCTGCGGCGGCAAGAGCGGTGTCGCTTCGGTCGACTACTCGGTGTCGGCGCAGAAGAACTACGAACGCGGCCTGGCCAAGCTGGGCGAGAAGGAGTGGGCCGCAGCGGCCAAGTACTTCGCGTTCATCAAGAGCCGCTTTCCTTACTCCAAGTACGCCGTGCTGGCCGAGCTGCGCCTCGCCGACGCCGAGTTCGGCGCCGAGCAGTACCTGGAGGCGGCCGACAGCTACAAGCTGTTCGTCAAGTTCCACCCGACCCACGAGATGGTGGCCAACGGCTACGCCAGCCTGCGCATCGGCGAGGCGTACTTCAAGATGCTTCCCAACGACTACTGGATCCTGCCGCCGTCGTACGAGAAGGACCAGTCGTCGGTCGAGGACGCCGAGGAGGAGCTGCGCAGCTTCCTCAAGAAGTACAAGGATTCGCCGTTCCGCCCCAAGGCCGAGCAGCTCCTGGTCAAGGTCGGCAAGCGGCTCGCCGATCACGAGTGGTACGTGGCGCGCTACTACTGGGACAAGGGCAAGTGGATGGGCACCGTGCTGCGCCTGCGCCGGCTGCTCGAGCGTCACCCCGGCGTCGGCTACGACGTCGACGCGCTGTGGCTGCTCGGCCGGGCCTACGTGAAGGTCGACATGCCCGACCGCGCCCGAGAGACCTGGAACCAGCTCGTCACCAAGCATCCGACCTCCGGCAAGGCAGCCGAGGCGCGCGACGCGATCGCACAGCTTCCGCCGCCGAAGTCGACCAGCGCACCCACGCCCAAGTGAGGCCGCCTTTCCCATGACCACCCGGCTCCAGCAGCTCATCCAGCTCGGTCGCGAGCACTACCACGCGAACGAGTACGACAAGGCGGAGCCGTTTCTGGCCGAGGCGGTGGCTCAGCGCCCGACCTTCGCCGACGTCTACAACATGCTAGGCGTCATCTATCACGCCCAGGGCCGCTTCCAGGACGCCGAGGATGCGTTCGAGAGCGCGCTGCGCATCAACCCCAATTACACCGAGGCCGCGCTCAACCTCTCGGTCACCTACAACGACCGCGGCAAGTACGACAAGGCGCGCGAGATCTACAGCCGCGTGGTCAGTAACAGCTACGCGCAGTCGCACAACCTCGATCCGTTCGCGCGCGGCAAGCTCGCCAACATGCACGCCGACCTGGGCGCGGCCTACGCCGGCCTCGGCCTCTACGACGACAGCGTGCGCGAGTACAAACACGCGCTCGGCCTGTGCCCCGACTTCGTCGACCTGCGGGTGCGCCTCGGCAACGTCTACCGCGACATGGGCCAGCACCACTCGGCCATCGTCGAGCTCGAGCACGCCAAGCGGCTCAAGCCCGACTACCTGCCGGCGCAGGTCAACCTGGGCGTGGTGTACTTCTCGCTCGATCGGCGCGAGGAGGCGGTGAAGGAGTGGAAGAAGGTGCTGGACCGCGATCCCACCAACAAGAGCGCGCTCCTCTACCTGCGCATGGTCAAGGATGGCGCCGGACCGGCGCCCGGGAGTGCCCTGCGCGACGTGACCGAGGAGTAGCTTCGGCGGTAGCCTGCGGGCATGAGCACCAACGAAACCAACGTCGAGCTGCGCGGACTTCAGGCCGATCTCAACTTCTTCGCCGAGAAGCTCGGCTTCGAGCTGATGAAGGTCGACGGGATCCTCGGTCCCAAGACGCTGGCGGCGGTGAAGGCGGTCTACGACGCGGCCGTGAAGCAGCAGCCGATCCTGGCGTCGACCATCGTGCCGCCCACCTCGGCCGAGGAGGTGACCAAACACGCGCCGATGTTCCGGGCCTGGCTCGAGGGCAGCGCGCGCGACGCGCTCGGCGTCGCCGACCTCCGTCGCTACCACAAGGGCGCGGGCAAGGACTGGAACGTCAAGGATACGATCGCCTACGGCGCCGGTCCGGTCCACACCGACTTCGTCGCGCTGCAGACCGAGCTCAACCGGTTCGCGGGCGCGGTCGGTTTCGCCAAGCTCGACACCGACGGATTCCTCGGCGCCAAGACCGCCGCCGCCGTGAAGGCCGTCTACGACGCGGTCGTCGGCAAGAACCAGCTCCTCTCGATCACCCTCTTCCCGGTGCCCGACACCAAGGAGGAGGTCGCCGAGTACGCCCAGTTCATCCGCAGCTGGCTGAGCACGATCGCGGCGAAGAACCTGCTCGCGGAAACGGGCGCCTGACTCCCGACCTCGACCTCGACCTCGACCTCGACCTCGACCTTGTCCTCACCTTGACCCCACCTTGACCTCGACCTGAACTCCACCGTTGACCTCGACCTGGTCATCGACACGGGTTGGTGGGTGCCCACCGTCGAGGTCAAGGACCAGGGTGGGGTTCAACGTCAGGTCGAGGTCGACGACAACGGTGGGGGTCGACGTCAAGGTCAGGGTTCAGGTCAACGGCGAGAGGACCGCGCGTTGACGTGGTTCACTTCGGCATCGTCATCACGAACAGGTAGTCATTGCTGCCCTCGGCCAGGGCCGCGGCGACATTGCCCTCGCCGTCGTCGATGATGGGGCGGATGGAGACGGCGGGGCCGCCGCCGCGGCGGTCCAGGCGGCGCACGATCGCCGAGTCGTGGCAGTGGCCGTTGCCGGCGATGATGAAGATGGTGTCGCCGCCGGCGCCGAGCCAGCGCCGCGCGCCCTCGGCCATCGACTCGTCCCACACCACCTGTGCGGCATAGATGTTCTCCATGCTGGGCATCGGCGGCGCCGTCGGCGGCGCACCCGTGCCCGTGCCCGTGCCCGTCTCCCCGTCCCCCGTCTTCCCGTCTCCCGTCTTCCCGTCTCCCGCCCCGTCCCCCGCATCCCCGCTCCCGTGCCCGTGCCCGTGCCCCCCGTGCCCCTCCTCCATCTCCTCCATCACCTTGTCGAACCAGGCCCGATGCTGGGCGTCGTCGAGCACCAGCGGCGGCAACTTCGCCCGCTCGTCGGCGCTCAGGCCGTCGACGCCCTTCCTGGACACGGCGCGCACCAGCTCGCGCGGCGCGTTGAGCGCGATGAGCGCCATTCCGCTCACCCGCGCCCGCTCGAGGATCGGCCGGTAGAGCCCGAAGTCGTAGCCCCAGCGATCGGCCCAGCCGGTACGCGAGAGGAACGCCGCCTCGTCGATCTTCTGCGCTGACCAGTCGTCGACCACGCCCTGGAACGGTGACTGCACCATCTCCATGCCGAGCCCGAGCCGCTTGGCCGGGATCTTCTCGGTGGCGGCGGTGACGATGGCGAGCTGCGCCCAGTGGTGATGGGGGTTGGGGTGCTCCTCGCCGACGCACACGGCGCGGGCATCGCCGAGCCGCTGCCAGAGCTCGCCGTCGCTCACCGCCTTGCCGGTCCGCCCGTCGACGATGGCGTAGGGCAAAGCCGCGTCGGCGACGCCTTTCACGGGGCCGACGCCGCCGCTACCACCGCCACCCGTGGGCCCTGCGGGGCCCTTGTAGCTGCCCGGGCACGCGGCCAGGGCCAGGGCCATCACCGGCAACATCGACGACACGAGCGCTCGCTGCATGAAATTCCTCGTCGCGAATCCCGGCCCGGTCAGGATAGCACCACACCAGCTCTGGCCAGGCACGGTCCTCGTGCCAGAGTACGCCCAATGACGTCAGCGCCCTCGCTGCCGCCGATCGTGCCGCCGCTCCTGACCGCGGCGCTGCCGGGCATCGGTGGGCGGTTGCGCACGGCGCCCGAGGACTTCGCCGTCGAGGAGCTGGCCGCGTACGAACCGTCCGGGGCAGGCGAGCACGTCTGGGTGTGGATCGAGAAGCGCGACCTGACCACACCGCTGGCCGCCGCACGCCTGGCCACCGCCGCCGGCGTGCCGGTGCGCGACGTCGGCTGGGCCGGCATGAAGGATCGCCACGCCGTGACCCGGCAGTGGCTGTCGCTGCCGCCGCCGGCGAGCCCCGAGGCGCTCGAGGGTATCGACGACGCCTCCATGCGAGTGCTGCGCGTCACCCGCCACAAGAACAAGCTGCGCGCCGGTCACCTCAGCGGCAATCGCTTCGCGCTGGTGGTACGCGAGCTGCCCGAGCCCGCGACCGCGGTGGCCCGCGCCGGCGCCATCCTCGCCGCGCTCGCCAGCGGCGCGCCCAACTGGTACGCCGAGCAGCGCTTCGGCCGCGACGGCGACAACGCCGAGCGCGGCCTCGCCTTGATCCGGGCCCACGGCCGGGGCCCGGGCTCACCGCGCCAGCGCCGCTTCCTGGTCTCGGCGCTGCAGTCGTACCTGTTCAATCGCTGGCTGGTGGCGCGCATCGTGGACGGTCTTCTCGACGACGTGCTGGTCGGCGACATGCTGCAGAAACGCGCTTCGGGTGGGACGTTCTCGTCGACCGATCCCGAGGTCGATCGCGGCCGCCTCGCCGCCGGTGAGGTCGCGCTCACCGGTCCCATGTTCGGCTCGGCCATGCGCGGGCCGCCCGACGGCACCCCGGCCCACGTCCGCGAGGCCGCGCTCCTGGCCAGCTTCGACCTCGGACCGGCCGACTTCCATCCGCTGCGGGCGATCGCCGAGGGTACCCGACGCCAGGCCACGATCCTCCTCGGCGAGCCCTCCGTCGTTCGACTCGGCCTCGACGACGCTCCGGGGGATGCGATCCGCATCACCTTCGACCTGCCCGCCGGCGCCTACGCGACGGCGGTCATGCGCGAGGTGCAGAAGCCCACAAACGACGACCGCGGGGACTTCCTCGACCCCGACGGCCAAGGCGAGACTGGACCCCCGACATGAACCTGACCCAGGCAATCGTCGACTTCGCACTCCTCGGCGCCGAGTGGGTGATGTGGCTGCTCGTCATCCTCTCGGTGATCTCGATCGCCGTCATGGTCGACCGCGCCTTGTGGTTCCGCGACAAGGACACCGACACCGCGGCCGCGCGCGACCAGATCCGCTCCGCCTTCGCCGGCGGCGACATCGGCGCCCTGGCCAAGACCTGGAAGGCGTCACCGTCGGTGGCGCTGCAGGTCGCGGCCCGTGGCCTCGAGGCGGTGGGCGGTGGCGCCGCCGCGGCCGCCGAGGCCATGCACGGCGAGCGGGTGCGCTGGCGGACCAAGGGCGACAAGAACCTGGTCATCCTGGGCACGCTCGGCAACAACGTGCCGTTCGTCGGACTCTTCGGCACGGTGCTCGGCGTCATCAAGGCGTTCGAGGATCTCAAGATCAAGGGCGCCGAGGGCGAGGAGAAGGTGATGTCGGGCATTGCCGAGGCACTGGCCGCCACCGCCATCGGCCTCCTGGTCGCCATCCCCGCGGTGATCGCGTTCAACTACTTCGGGCGCCGGCTCAAGGTGCTGCTCGGCGGCGCCGACGAGCTCGCTCACGCCGTCCTGTCCGGGCTCCATGCCCGCGACGGCAAGAGTGGTGGCTGATGGCCGGCGGCAGCCTCTACAAGGACGGAGACGACGAGGCGATCACCGACATCAACGTGACGCCGTTCGTCGACGTCGCGCTGGTGCTGATGGTGATCTTCATGGTCACCGCCCGCCTCATCGTCGCCCGCGGCGTCGAGGTCGAGAAGCCGAAGTCGCCGGTCGGCGACGATCTCAAGGGCACGATCCTGGTCACCGTCGACGCCAGCGCCACCCTCTACGTGATGGGCGAGAAGCAGCGCGATCGCTACGCCGCCCGCGCCGCCATCGAGAAGCTGGCCAAGCAGCAGAAGGACCCGCGCGCCATCATCGCCGGTGACACCAAGGTCGCGTACGGGGCCATCTTCATGGCGATCGAGGTCACCAAGTCGGCGGGCGTCGACACCATCGCCCTCGCCAATGATCCCTTGCCCGACGGCCAGATTCCGGTCATCCCCAAGTAGATGGGCGACTCGACCCTCCCCCTGGCGATCATCGGCACGCTGGCCGTGCACCTGATCATCGCGGTGGTGGTCGACGTGGCGTCCGTGGTGGGCCGGCCGGAACCGGAGAAGCCGCGGCAGAAGCTGTCGCTGGTCGACCTCGACACGCGCAACGTGACCCCCCCGACCGAGCCCGAGCCCGAGCCGGTGCCCGAGCCCGAGCCGGTGATCGAGCCGGCGATCGCGCAGCCGCTGCCGCGCACCATGCGCACGCCGCGATCGCGGCCGGCGGCCCAGGAAACGACCATGTCGACGACGCCGCAGCCGCGCCTCGACGCGCCCGCCGGCGGCGCACCGGTGGTGACGCTGCCCGGGATCGCGCCGGCCG
>SXJR01000605.1 GCA_005779305.1 Myxococcales bacterium | reverse complement strand
GGCGGCGGCGGCGGGCGCGAGCGCGGCCGGCGCGACCGCGACCTTGGCGTCATCGGCGCGGGTCTCGGCGGTGAGGGCGCGGGTCTCGGCAGAGCGGGCGCGCTCCTCGGCGGTGCGGCCGCGCGCCTCGGCGGCGGCGAGCTTGCCCTCGAGATCGGCGACGGTCGTCGACAGCGCCGACTGGCTGCCCAGCACCGCGACCTTGGCCTCGAGCTCGGCGCGGGCGGCCTGCGCGTCGGAAAGCTCGCTCTCGAGCTGTTCGATTCGGGCCTGGAGCTTGGCGCGGTCCTGCGCGGCCTGGGTGCGGACCACCTGCTCGGCCTGCTCGATGCGGACCTGCTCGGCGTCGGTCTGCTCGCGGGCCTGGCGCTCCTTCTCGGCCCGGGCCTCGGCCTCCCACTGGTCGACGTCGACCAGGGTCGAGTTGGCGCGGGCGATGAACTCCTCGAGTGACGACTCGACGGTCGGCAGCGTCGTGGCTGCCTGCATCAGCTGGCTCTTGCGCTTGGCGCGCTGGCCGTTGCCGTTGCTCGCGTGACCGTTGCTCGGGCCGTGCTTCTCTTCGCTGGGCATCTCGGGGGACCTCCGGGGCCGGCCACGTCCACTCGCGGGGCCGGTATCAACTGCTCAGGGTAGCGCGGCGCCCCGCCGCGCAACAGGACTTCGTCTGACTCGGTCAGGCGCTGAGGAGCGCCGGGGTCGCACCCGGGGCGCTCACCGAAACCAGCGGAACGTGTACCTCCACCACGTCCAGGCCATCGTGAAACACGTCGGCCGCCTCCTCGATGATCTCACTGGGGAGGACCCCGAGATCGACGAGGGCGTCACCGAAACGACGGCGCGGGCTCTCGCTCCAGTGGGTGGCCAGGGCGGCCAGCCACTGCTCATCGTCGATGAGGTTGCGCTCGCGCAGGAACTCGCCGAAACGCACCGTCAGCAGGGCGGCAGGCCCGGCATGCCGGGGCTGCGAGGCCGGGCGAGTACGAAGGGTCGCGGTCGTATGGGTGACCATGTGGGCTCCGAGGCGCGCGCAGCTTACCTGATCGATCCGGCCAACTGTAAAGGGGTTTTTTGTGCCCTTCGCCCGTCGGCCGAGGGCACGGGAGCCAGCCCTGAGCTGGGTCGAAGGGTTGACAGAGGGGGGGCGCTGGCTAGGATGCCGGCCCCATGGCCCCGAGCGACCGTCCTCCCGCCCGCTCGCCCCGCCGCCGCAACATGGGGGCGCCGATCGTGCGCCGCAACACGATCCGGGTCCCCATGGACGTGGCCCGTCATCTCCGCCTTGGCCACCCGTGGGTCTACCGCGAGGCCGCGGCCCGGCCGGTGCACGAGGAGGCCGGCACCATCCTCGACGTGGTCGACAGCGAGGGCGAGCTCGTCGGCCGCGGCCTGTGCGAGGGCGAGGGTTCGATCGCCGTAAGGCTCTGGACCCACGATGATCGGCCGGTCGACGCCCACCTGGTGGCCACCCGTGTGAAGGCCGCGATCGCGCTGCGCCGCCGCTTCCTCGATCTCGACGCGCTCCAGCACGTTCGGCTGGTCAACGGCGAGTCCGACGGGCTGCCCGCGATCGCCGTCGAGCGCTACGGCGACTTCCTGGTCACCCAGATCTTCTCGCCTGCCCTGGCCCAGGCGCCGGCGCTCTACAAGGCGCTCTACGACGCCCTCGAGGCCGAGCTCTCGCCGCGCGGGATCTACGAACAGCGCCGCCACCGCTCGCTCGGGGGAGACGCGCCGCGGCAGGCCGGCGCCGATCTCGTGCGCGGCGCGGTGGCGCCGGTCGAGATCGAGGTCCGCGAGGACGATCTCCGCTTCGTCGTCGACGTGACCGCGCCGCTGTCGACCGGCCTGTTCGCCGACCTGCGTGAGGGCCGGCGCGCGGTGCGGGGCTACGCCAGGGACCGGCGCGTGCTCAACCTCTTCAGCTACACCGGCGCGATCTCGGTGTACGCCCACGCCGGCGGCGCCCGCAGCGTCACCGCCATCGACGTCGCCGCCAAGGCCCACGCCCGCGCCCGCCGCAACTTCACCGCCTCGGGCTTCGACGCCGAGAAGGCCGAGCACGTGGTCGGCGACACGTTCAAGGTGCTGGCCCGCTACGCCGAGCGCGGCACCCGCTTCGATCTGGTGGTGCTCGATCCGCCCGCGTTCGCGTCGGCGGCGGCCCGCGGCGGCAAGCCGTGGAGCGCCATCAAGGGCTACGGCGAGCTGGTGGCGGCGGCGCTGGGCGTGCTCGAGCCGGGCGGCCTCCTGGCTGCGGCCTCGTCGACGCACAAGGTCTCGGCCGACGAGTTCGACGCCGCCCTGGCCGACGGCGCCGCCGAGGCCGACGTGGGCCTGACCATCATCGATCGCCGCGGCCTCCCGCCCGACTTCCCCGTGCTACCCGGGTTCCCGGACGGCAACTACCTGAAGTTCGCGATTGGCGTACGCTCCTAGGGCGTGTTGCGGCGCCTGATCCTCCTGTGCCTGGTGTTCGCGGGATGCGAACGTTCGCGCCCACTCGAGCAGGTCGATCCGACCGAGATCGCCGTCGGCGGCCGCGTCACCGTCCGCACCGACACCGTCGGCATGGACGTGCACGAGCGCACCACGACCTTCGCGCTGGTCGACGCCGACAATCGCGGCGACCGCCCGGCCGCCGTGACCCTGGGCGGCGTGCTGGTCGACGCCGACGGCCGCGAGGTCGGGACCCTGCGCGCCGAGTCGCTGTGGATCCCCGCCCGCGGCCGCCGCACCTTCGCGCTCGTCGACGACAAGGACCTGGCCCGCCCCGATGCGGTCGCCGCCCGCGTCGATCTTCGCGGCGCGATCCGCCCGCGCCACGACGAGCCGGTCCGCATCGAGCAGGGCCACGTATGGAAGGACGGCGATCGCGTGGTGGCGACGGCGATGGTGGTCAATACCGCCGATCGGCCGTGCACCGCCGTGGTCCTGGCCGGCTTCCACGATCGGGACGGCACCCCGATGACGCGGCCGTTCTCGGTCTTCCCCATCGGCGGCAAGATCGAGCGCCCGGCCCGCTTCGTCGGTCCGCCCGGCTCGACCTCGGGTTACATCTTCGTCGGCAAGATCCGCTGTTAGTCGCGGTGCTCGAGCGGAGGCGACGGCTGCGGAGCCCGCTGGCTTCGTTGCCGGTCCCCCCCTACGTCCTCACGACCGGTCGGTCGCTCCGGCTCGGGGCCCCACCGGCGCCTCGCCATCGGGCTTCCTCGCTCGTCGCGGGAAGACCTCCGACGTCGCGTCTCCGATCGTTGTCGTGGTCGTCGTCGTGAACGTTGACGGCGACGGCGACGTGAACGGCTGTTTCTACGCTCGGCCTCAGGGTGGCTCGGCGACGACGGTGACCTTGCCGCTCTTGATGCCGAGCACGAGCGGCGTGTCGGCACCGGTGTACTCGACCAGCGTGAGGCCCGGCTTCGACAGCGCCTTCTTGTGGGCGGTGAGGTCGCGCGGGAGCTTGCGGGTCGTGGTCTTGGCAACCTCGGCCGGATCGTAGCCGGCGCCGTAGCGGGCCGAGGCCCGTAGCCACGCCCGGGCCACGTCGAGCGGTCCCGGCGACTTCGGGACCAGGTCGAGCCAGACGTCGATCCACTGCTCGGCGACGGTCCCGTCGGTCTCACGCGCGCTGATCTGGACGGCGAGGGCGCGGTTGGCGCCGCGATCGACCAGGTACCAGCCGTGGACCTCGATGGGCACACCGGCGGTGAACGCGCGGCGTCCGCCGCGGCGGGCGCCGGCCCCGGCCGCGCGCGGATCGGCCAGCACCAGCACGCTGTCGCGGGTCGCGGTGACCTGGACGGTCAGCGTGCCGGCGACGAACGTCGCCGGCAGGGTCGCCTTCATCGTGCCGCGATCGGGCGCGGTGCTGCACTTCGTGTCGTGCAGCGACTCGTTGACCATCGAGACGTTGCCGGCGAAGGCGTCGATGGGCTCGCCGCAGCCGCCGACGAGCTGGGCGGTCGCGTACTCGGGGACCTCGACCGCGCGATCGATGCCGCCCATCTCGACGTGGACGTCGGGCCGCTTGCAGCGCGGGCGCCAGCGCCGGTAGGGCCGCAGGAAGTTGACGCCGTCCGACGAGACCGCCGGCAGCGCCGCCACCGGATCGCTGGCCCGCAGGTCGATGGTGACGTCGGCGGGCGCCGCCGAGGCGGCGGCCATCAACAGGGTGATCAACGCGGCCCGCATCAGAACCGAAAAATGATCTCGCCGCATGACGCGCCGACGGGGCAGGTCAGCGGCTCGCTGCGGTCGATGGACAGGACCAGGCCGGTGGTCGCGCCGGCCACCGCCACCCCGGCCACGGTGATCCAGAACCATTTGCTGGAGAAGATCGACGGGCCCTCGGGCCGTCGCTTCTTCTTCGGCCGCGGCACGATCTTCACCTTGGCCTTGACGACCTGCTCGTACAGTGACCCGCCGATGTCCGCGAACGCGTCCTCGAGCTCGCGATCGCCGACGGTCAGGTCCTCCCGGGCCAGGCGCGAGCCGCCGCTCGTGTCGTAGACGAAGACCCGGTACTTGCCCTCGCCCGGCTCGGCCGAGACCACGACGATCTGCTCGACGCCGAGGAGCTCGCCGGCCTCGGCGAAGCCGGCCTGGGCCTCGGCCGGAGCCAGCTCCGCGCCCAGCCCGGTGGCCAGCGCGGCCTCGGCGGCGGCCAGCTCGGCGCCGCGCCGCGACGGCTCGAGCTTGACGTTGAGGCGAGCGGCCTTCTTGTCCGAGACCCGGACAGCCTCGACCCGGCGCTCGTGGCCGTCCTTGCGCACGGTCACGTAGTGGACGCCGACCGGCAGGCCCTCGACCACCGTCGGCGTGAAGCCGGCCAGGCGCCCGTCGACGTAGGCCAGCGCGCCCTCGGGCGCGGTGTCGATGTCGATCGATCCGCCGGCCAGCTTCTTGGCCTTGGCCTGGGCCTTCTCCCAGATGGGCAGGATGACCGTGGGCTGGAGATCGGCGTCGGCCACGGCGTCGGGACGCCAGATGAGGAGCGCGATGAAGGTCGCCTGCGCCGCCTTGGTGTCGCCGGTCAGCGCCTGGGCGGCGCCGAGGAGGAACTGGGCCCGCGCCAGATCTTGTTTCTGGGTCCAGGCCAGGACGCGGGCGAGCTGCACCGACGCGCCCTCGAGCTTGAGCAGCGCCGTGCGGGCCGAGCCGCGGCGGAGCAGCTCCTCGCCGCTGCCGAGCAGCGCGCGGGCCTCGTTGACCACGTCGGCGGGCACGCGCTTGGCCCGGGCCGCCAGGCGGTCGTCCTTGTCGACGACGACGAGGCGCCGGTCGCGCTTGAGCGCGCGCTCGACCGAGACCTGGACCGTCGCGCGTCGCGCCGCCGGCATCTTCACGCCCTCGGCGGCGGTGACCACGACCGCGACCGTGGCCTCGCCGACGTCGCTCTCGCCGGCGTCGCCCTCGTCGGCGAGGGCGACACCAGAAAACCCCAACAGGCAACAGGCGACCGGCAACAACCAACGCGCAACGGTCAATGGCGCCCACCGAGCCCATCGATGATCGCCGGTTTCCGGTTTCCGGTTTCCGGTTTCCGGGATGCTGCCCACTCAGCTGGCTCCAGGCGTCCCGGTCCCGAGCAACCCGCTGAGGTACGGATCACTTGCGACCAGGTCCTCCATCAGGGCTCGGACCTCGGCCTGCTCGGCCGGGGGCAGGCCGGCCACGCTCTCCTCGACCAGGCGGGCCATCGCCTCTTCGGGCGTCACTCGGCCGGCGTCGAGATCGGCGGCGAGCCGGTCCGCCGGATCCGCAGCGCTCGCCGCCCCCGCCTCGTCGGGCGCGGCCGCGGCATCCGGGCCGTCGGGACCCTCGGGGCCGTCCGGACCTGTGGGCCCGCTCGGCCCCGAAGGACCGCCGGGACCGCCTACTCCTCCGATGCCGCTGGTCATGTCACCCTCACGCGAGAACCTGAAAAAGATACTGCGATCTGGAGGGCTTTTCGAGGGGCGGGCATGCGCGTCTCCTTGGTTTGATGGGGTCTATCGGCGGGGCCTCGCCACGGTTGCGTGAAAAAAGCACCGGGGCGATGCAATATGTCGGCGTGAAACGCACCTGCCTGTTCCTCGCCGTCGTGCTCTCCGTCGCGTGTGGCCCCAAGGCAGGTCGGTCCGGAGGTGGCGGGGGCGGGCCGATGCCGGCCGCGGTCTCGACCTACGCCGGCCTGCGCTGGGTCCCGGCCGACGCGACCTATGCACTGGCGGCGCGCCGCACCGATCAGGCGCTGGTGCTGCTCAAGAACGCGATCGACGGCTTCGGGATCGCCGGCGAGGTCGACGCCGCCGAGCTCAGCCGCGAGTCGACGCGCGAGCTCGGCTTCGACGTGCTGTCGCCCGACGCCTACGCCGAGTTCGGCGTCGATCTCGATCGCGGCCTGGCCATCTGGTCGCGCGGCCTGGGTCCGAGCGTCGCGGTGCCGCTCGCCGACCCGCAGCGGCTCGCCGCCGAGATCGAGCGGCGGCGCGGACCCGGCACCGTGGTCCAGGTCAGCCGAGCCCACGACGTCGAGGTCTTCACCATCCGCCCCGATCGCGACGCCTCCTTTCACTGGGTGATCGCCGGCGACTGGTTCCTCGCCCACCTGGAGGTGACCGAGGAGCACGAGGCCGAGGGCGCGTGGTTCGAGGAGGCGTGGGCGGCGCGCGGCGGCTTCGCCGGCACCCCCGAATTCACGGCCGCGATCGACGAGGGCACGCGCCGGGTCGGCGCCGAGCCGCCGGTGGTCGGCGTGGCCCGCGTGCCCGCCATCCTCGCTCACCCGCTGGTCGAGGAGCCGTCGGCGTGCGGCCCCACCCTGGGCGCGCTGGGCCGAGTCTTCCTCGCCGCCGGCGTCGAGGGCGGCGACTCGCGCGGCGCCGTGGTCTTCGAGGTGCCGGCCGGCGTCGACGCCGTCCGCGCGCTGATCAGCCAGGTGCCGGCGGGCTGGGCCGCCGCCCGCGCCGGCGCGCCGGTGGTGGCCGAGGTCGGTCTCGACATGCGCGCCGCCGCCGCCGCGTTCTCGCCGTGCGTCGGCGAGGATCTCGGCCGCGACCTCGAGCAGGCGCGCAGCGGCCGCCTGTTCGTACACGCCATCGACCTCGACGGCATGAAGGGCAAGGGCGCGGCCTCGGTCGAGCTCGCCAACCCCCGGATGCTCGCCGATATGCTGTCCGAGATCCCCGGCATCGGCTTCCTCAGCAAGCAGCGCGCGCTCGGCCCGATCGACGTCACCGACGTCAACGCGCCCGGCGTGCCTCGTTTCTCGTATGCCCAGGCCGGCGCCTCGACGGTGATCGCGGTGTCGAGCTCGATCGACGCGCTGCTCACCGGCGGCATGGTCGCCGGCGGCGACGAGCTGGCTCGCTTCGAGGTCCTGCCCCGGGCCTGGCCGGCCGAGACCTGGGACGAGCTGCTCGCGTCGGCCATCGGTCGCGAGGAGGCCCGCGCCGACACCGTCCGTCGCCTGCGCGCGTGGACCAAGGGAGAGATCACGCTCGCGCTCGAGGGCCGCTCGATCGTGCTGACCGCCCACGGCACGCGCTGAGCGCGAAGCCGCGCACATCGAGCTTCGGTCTGGACGTGCTGTGCTAGGTTCCCCGGTACTCGTGGCTGCCGATCCGGTGATCCAACTCGAGTCCGTCCGGAAGAGCTACGGCGAAGGCGCCGGGAAGACCCAGGTGCTGCGCGGCGTCTCGCTCTCGGTGCCGCGCGGCGAGCTGATCGCCCTGGTCGGCCAGTCCGGATCGGGCAAGTCGACCCTGCTCAACATCGTCGGCGGGCTCGACAAGGCCGAGGGCGGCACGGTGCGGGTGCTCGGCCTCGACTACCGCGCCGCCCGCGAGCCCGAGCTGGCCCGGCTGCGCAACGCCAAGATCGGCTTTGTCTTTCAGGCCTTCAACCTCCTCGATCACCTGACCTGTCTCGGCAACGTGACCCTGCCGGCCAGCTTCGCGCGGGGCGCCAAGGACGTCGACAAGCGCGGCATGGAGGCGCTGGGCCGGGTCGGCCTCGGCGACTACGCCGCTCGCAAGCCGTCGGAGCTGTCGGGAGGACAGAAGCAGCGCGTGGCCATCGCTCGCGCCCTGTTCAACCGCCCCGAGCTGCTGCTCTGCGACGAGCCCACCGGTAACCTCGACTCGGCCACCGGTCACGAGGTCATCGAGTTCTTCAAGGAGCTCAACCAGAAGGACGGAGTCACCTTGATGATCGTCACCCACGAGCGGCGCATGTCGACCATCGCCCAGCGGGTCATCACCATGCGCGACGGCGCGATCGTCGAGGGTGACCTGGCCGGCGACGAGCACACCGGGGGGCCGGCATGAGGTCGCGCCGATGATGCCCGCCGGCACCCTGTCGACCATGGTGGTCGGCAACACCATTCGCAGCCCGCGCCACTTCGTCTTCTCGGCGATCGGCGTGGTCATCGGCATCGGCGCCTTCGTGTTCTTCCTGGCCGGCGTGCTCAAGGTCCAGGCCGTCCTCTTCTCGGTGTTCCCGCTCGAGGAGGTCGAGGTCATCGCGCCCCACACCTCGATCGCCGGCAAGAACCTCTCGAAGAAGCTGACCCAGGAGACGCTCGATCAGATCAAGCGACGGTCCGAGGTCAAGGACGCGCTGCCGCGCATGACCTTGCAGTTCCCCGCGGTCGGGTTCGGCAAGTTCGAGGGCCAGGACATCCGCTTCGAGGTCGGCGGCTTCACCGACGGCATCCCGCCCTCGTACGTCGCCGACGATCCCAAGATCAGCGACCGCTTCATCGACGGCGACGCCCTCGGTCAGATCGGCCCCGCCTGCGAGCCCGCCAAGGGCAAGGCGGCCTGCCCCGACCGGGCCTGGCAGTACTGCGACAAGGTCGACAAGCAGTGCCACAACCGCATCCCGGTGCTCATCTCGCCGACGGTGCTCGAGCTCTACAACACCCAGGTCGCGCAGTCGCACGGGCTACCCCACATCGGCAAGATGGAGCAGTTCGTGGCCGAGCGCGGCCGCGAGCGCATGCACTTCACGATCGGGCTGGGCGACACCATGATGGCCGGCTCCAACGTGTCGGTGACCGCCGCCCACCGCGAGGTCGGCGGCATCCTGATCGGCATCTCCAAGAAGGCCAAGCGGGTCGGTCTGACCGTGCCCATCGGCTACGTGGAGCGGTGGAACAAGGAGTTCGTCGGCGAGGCTGCGTCCAAGGAGTTCTCGTCGATCGTCGTGACCCTCCGCGACAAGGACCGGCTGGCGCCGTTCACCAAGTGGTTGCAGGACGAGCCCAAGCTCAAGCTCGAGGACTCGCTGGGCGAGCAGTTCGGCACCGTGGTCTTCGTCATCACCATCGTCCTGCTCGCCATCTCGTTCGTGATCGTCGGCATCAGCGCGATCAACATCGCCCACAACTTCTTCATGCAGGTCACCGAGCGGCGGCGGGAGATCGGCGTCCTGCGCGCGGTCGGCGCTTCCCAGCGCGACGTCCTCCTGATCGTGCTGGGCGAGGCTGCGCTCATCGGCCTGGTGTCGGGCATCATGGGTTCGGTCGCCGCCGTGCTCGGCTCGTTCGTGATCGACTGGGCCTCGGCGGCGTTCGTGCCCGACTTCCCGTTCAAGCCCAGCAGCTGGTTCGACTTCCAGTGGTGGACCTTCGCCCTCGCGGTGGGCTTCTCGGTGTTGTTCTGCGTGGTCGGCGGCTGGCTGCCGGCCCGCAAGGCGGCGCAGATGGAACCCGCCGCGGCGCTGGCGCAGAACTAGCGCTCGTCGACGCTCCCACCGGTTCGGGCGCTCGTTCCCACCGGACGCCCTGAGCGAGGCCGTCCGGCCGAGTCGAAGGGCGCACAGCGTGAATCGAGGCCCGAGGGCTGAGCGAGAAATCGAGGCCCGAGGGCTGGCGGAGACCTCGGACGCGACGGCCTCGGGCGGCCGTGCGTGCGAGGTCCCTCGTCCGCTCAGACAGTCCTCGCGGTACGAGACGCACAGCGCTTTGCCCTCGACCCTGGACGCCACGCAGTCACGTGCCCGGGCGGGGCCGCTGCGGAACTCGCGGCCGAGGGACCCTCGCCCGCACGTTGCCCGGGCCGTCGTGACGCCGCACCACCGTCGCGCAACAACGATTCCCACGACCCAGGGACCGAATGCAGCGGGGCGGCGGCGGGCAGCCCGGGCAGCCCGGGCTGCTCGATGCACAGCGCGATGGCAGCGTTCGGTGACGAACTGGCGATTGGCAACGCCTTCGGGACCGAATGCACGCGCACAACCGTGCGCTTGAGCTCGCGGCGCAATGTCCGGATTTCGGTGGCAGCACCAGCTATGCGCCGCTGATGAAATTGGTGCGCGCCGAGGCGGCGGACATGTTCACGGGGATCGAACAGTTCCTGGCGTCGCACGGGGCAGTGTTGCCGGACGGCGCGCGCTCGGCGCTTGATGACCTTCATGGGGACGGCGAGCGAACCACCTCGTCCTCGGTACGCGGGTTTCGCCCGACGACATCGATCGGGTCACAAAGGCGGCGGAGTTGATGATCCTGACCGAGTGGAAGTGCTTGGCGGGCGCGAACGAGCTGCCGAAGAAGTACGAGGAAGCGTTGCATCAGCTGCGACGCTACGATCTCGGTGTTCTCGCCGGGTTCGAGATGCAGTCGACACGATATGTCGTCACGGTGGCACTTGGTCGTCAGGACAGCTTCCCAGATCGCCAGGAAGCAGGCGTCACGTATCGGCACGTCCATGTCGCCGTGGCTCCGGCGTCTCCATCGAAGGAGAGCCGCAAGCGGCGCCCACGCTAGCCGTCGGTCCCGGGTCGCCGGTCCGTTGCGACATTTCAGGTGTGGTGGGACGTCACGCCGGCCGCGGTGACGTGAGCGCGGGGATCCCTCGGCCGCGAGTTCCGCAGCGGCCGCGCGTGGGCAGGTGACTGCGTGGTGTCCAGGGTCGAGGGCAAAGCGCTGTGCGTCTCGCACCGCGAGGACTGTTTGAGCGGACGAGGGACCCCGCGCTCGCGGCGCCGACGGGCGGCGAGCCCGAGGTCTCCACCGCCCTCTCGTGGAGTGCGCCCTTCGACTCGGCCGCAGACGGCCTCGCTCAGGGCGTCCGGGTGTGAGCGGCCCCTCCGCCGGCATTTCGCCCCGAACCAGGCGATTTCGCTCGAACCCGGACCGATCCCTGCTACGACCATATTTGGCCAGACCGCGCGTCGGGTTCGCACTGGCCCAAGGAATCTCTTTGGTATACGGTCCCACCGAGGGAGCCTCCGCGACGTGAAGAAGCCAGTACCCTTCGGCAAGTACTACTTGCTCGAGCGCATCAACGTCGGCGGAATGGCCGAGGTCTTTCGTGCCAAGGCCTATGGTGTCGAGGGGTTCGAGCGGCTCGTGGCGGTGAAGCGCATCCTGCCCAACATCGCGGAGGACAAAGAGTTCATCCGCATGTTCATCGACGAGGCGAAGATCGCGGTTCAGCTCAATCACGCGAACATCGCTCAGATCTTCGACCTCGGCGTCGTCGACAACAGCTACTACATCGCGCTCGAGCACGTCCACGGCCGCGACGTGCGCGCCATCTACGATCGCAGCCGCTCCAACGGCGAGCCGATGCCGATCGCGCAGGCGTGTTTCATCATCATGAAGATCTGCGAGGGCCTCGACTACGCGCACAACAAGCGCGACCAGTCGGGACGCGACATCGGCTTGGTCCATCGCGACGTGAGCCCGCAGAACATCCTCACGTCGTTCGAGGGTGAAGTTAAGCTGATCGACTTCGGCATCGCCAAGGCCGCCGGCAAGGGTTCCAAGACCCAGGCCGGCATCCTCAAGGGCAAGTTCGGCTACATGTCGCCGGAGCAAGTGCGCGGCCTGCCCATCGATCGCCGCACCGACATCTTTTCCTGCGGCATCGTGCTCTACGAGCTACTCACCGGCGAGCGCCTGTTCGTCGGCGAGAGCGACTTCTCCACGCTCGAGAAGGTCCGCAACGTCGAGATCCTCCCGCCCTCGACCTACAACCGCAAGATCCCCGACGAGCTCGAGCGCATCGTGCTCAAGGCGCTGACCAAGGACGTCGAGGATCGCTACCAGAACGCGATCGACCTGCACGACGAGCTGCAAGCGTTCGTCTACACCGCCGGCGAGTTCTACTCGCGCAAGGATCTGGCGGCGTGGATGAAGCGCACGTTCACCCGGGAGATCGAGGAGGAGACGGCGAAGCTCGAGAGCTATCGCCAGCTCAAGCCGCCGCCCGAGCTGGCCGCGAGCCCCTCCAAGACGCCGGCGCCAAGCTTCGAGTCCGGTCGCCCCGGGCCGACGCGGCCACCGGCGGTGCCTCCGGGCCCGCGCCGCACGCAGTCGATGCCCTCGGTGCCGCCACCGACGCCCGGCCAGGGGGCTGCGGTGTCGCGTCCGCCGCCACCGCCGTCGGGGCGCGTGACCCAGGGCATGCCGGTGGTGCCGCCACCCGCGCAGACGCCGGCGCCGTCGTTCGGCCCGCCGATGGGCGCCGCCGCCGCGGCCCAGGCCGCGATGGGACCGCCCAAGGCGGATCTCAACTGGGACGACGACGAGCTCGAGACCCAGATCTACGACAACCCCGAGGAAGAGGCCGCCGCACGCGCGCGCAAGGGCGGGGACGTCGGTACGCCGGCCGCAGGAGCACCCGCGGGACCGCCGCCCGGCTTCGACATGCCCATGGCGGCGTACGGAGCCCAGGGCGGTCCGATGGGGCCGGGGCCGGGGCCGGGGCCGATGGGCCCGGGATCGATGGGGCCAGGCGCGATGGCCGCGGCCGCCGCTGGTCAACAAGAAGAGACCGATCTGTCGTCGCTGGTGCGTACGTCCAAGGGCTGGGGAGCCTCGGTCCAGCCTGGCGCTGGCGGAAGCGGCGCGCCGCTGCCGGGCGTGGGGCCGATCGCCGCGCCGAACGCGCCCACGATGCTGGGCCAGACAACGCCAGGCATGGGCCGTCCGACGAACGGATCCAACGGGCATGGCCACCTGGCCACCGGCTCGAGCAAGGTGCCGTCGCCCTTCCCGCAGTTCGGTGAGGAAGCGCGCGAGTCGTCGGCGGTGGCGTCGCTGGCCGCGCGGGATTCGTCGTACGACCCCGCGTTCGATCCGATGGCGTCGTTCGGCGCCGGGCTGACGCCGCAGAAGAAGTCCAAGGCGCTCCTGTGGGCGGTGCTAGGTGGCGTGGTGCTCATCGGCGCCGCGGTCGCGGTCGTGGTGATGACGTCGGGCGCGACCGAGAGCGGCAACGGCAAGACCGCCGAGCAGGGCGTCACCGGTGGCTCGACCGCGTCGTCGGGTTCCCAAGCCGTCCCGACCACCGCCTCGGGTGGCGGCAGCGCGGCGGTTGCCGGTCAGGGCGAGTTCAAGCTCACCGTCAAGCCGGCCGGCGTCACCGGCTGGCGCGTCGACGGCCAGCCGCAGACCACGCGTCCGCCGGTCTTGGTCAAGACCTCGGCCGGCCGGCACCAGGTGGCGATCGACGCGCCGCCCGGCTTCATGAGCGTGACCCAGGACGTCGAGGTCAAGGCGGGCGAATCCACCGAGGTCGTGATCGAGCTGCAGACCATCGACGTGGTGGCCTCGTTCGAGAGCACGCCTCCAGGTGCCAAGGTCTCGCTCCTGGTGAGCGGTAAACGCATCGAGGTCGGCCCGACGCCGACCCAGTACAAGATCGATCCGCGCGAGCGCTACGACGTCGTGTTCGAGAAGGACGGCTACGTCTCGCAGACCCGGCCGCTGACGCTCTCGGGTTCGCCCGAGGAGAAGGTGGTCATCAACCTCGAGCGCGCCCAGGTCGCGTCGATCAAGTCCGGCGGTGACAAGACCGGTGGCGGTGGCGACAAGACCGGCGGCGGCGGCGGCAGCGGCGACAAGGTCGCCGGCGGTGGCGGCGGCAGCGGCGACAAGGTCGCCGGCGGTGGCGGCGGCAGCGGCGACAAGGTCGCTGGCGGTGGCGGCGGCAGCGGCGACAAGGTCGCCGGTGGTGGCGGTGGCAGCGGCGACAAGGTCGCCGGCGGTGGTGGCGGTGGTGGCGGCGCGGCCAAGGGCGAAGGCACGCTCTCGCTCGGCGCCAAGCCTCCCTGCGAGATCTTCATCGACGGCCGCAACACCGGCCTGAAGACGCCCCAGCGCGAGATCAAGCTGCCCGCCGGCAAGCACAAGATCACGCTGCTCAACAACGAGTTCGGCATCAAGGAATCGTTCCCCATCGAGATCAAGGCGAACGAGACCGCCAAGATGGTCAAGGACTTCTCCGACCGGCTGCCGCAATAGCGGCCCGGTAAGTCGCGGCAAGGTCGGTGGCCCGGACAGGCGCGGCCGGGATGCTACGCTCCGGGCGATGAGTTCGCTACCGGTCACGATCGTCCCCTGCGGCTACGCCGCAGCCGTCCGCTCCGCGTCCGGGGCAGCAAGGCTGCCGGGCCAATGACATCCGACAAGTCGTTCGATCAGTTCGTCGGCACCGCGTCGTACATCGCCTCCGACGACCTGAAGCATGCCGTCAACGTCGCGGTGGCGCTGGCTCGCCCGCTGCTCGTGCGAGGAGAGCCGGGCACCGGGAAGACGCTGCTCGCCGAGAACGTGGCCCGCGCGCTCGGGCTGCCGCTCCTGCGCTGGCACGTGAAGTCGACGACCAAGGCCAAGGACGGCCTCTACGTCTACGACACGGTCGCCCGCCTCCACGACAGCCGCTTCGGCGACGGTGACGTGAAGGACATCGCCCAGTACATCCGCCTCGGCCCGCTGGGCCAGGCCCTGGATGCCGACCACCGGGTGGTGCTGCTGATCGACTCGCGCAGGAGGCGCCCGTCGGCGAACTCCATCACCGGCACCAGGGCGAGCGGGTTCTTGTCCAGGTACGCCGGCTGCTGATGGGCCCGGTCGTTG
>SXJR01000604.1 GCA_005779305.1 Myxococcales bacterium | reverse complement strand
GAAGGAAGGCAAGAAGCGCATGAAGTCGGTCGGCTCGGTCGAGCTGCCGCAGGAAGCCTTCCTCACCGTCCTCAAGGTCGATAACTGATGGCGTTCGCGCTGGGGGCGACGTCGTCGACTGGCCGCTGGGACCGGCGCGTGCTCCACGAGGCGCGCGCGCTACTCAAGGACGCCCGCTCGCTGCGCGGCGCCAAGATGTCCACCGATGACGCCCGCGCCCTCAAGGAGCGCAGCGAGGTGATCACCCGGGCGGTGCGGGCCAAGGACGCCGCCGCGACGCGGGCCGGGCTGCCGGCGCTCGACGCCATCGTCGACAAGCTCTCGGCCGAGGTGCGACGCTCGCCGTGGCGCGAGTACGTCGAGTCGATCGGGATCGCCATCCTCATCGCGCTGCTCCTGCGCGCGTTCGTGGTCGAGGCCTTCAAGATCCCGTCGGCGTCGATGATCCCGACCATGCAGATCGGTGACTTCATCTTCGTCAACAAGTTCCTCTACGGCGTGAAGGTGCCGTTCACCGACGACAAGATCTTCGACGTGCGGGCGCCGCAGCGGGGCGAGGTCATCGTCTTCAAGAACCCGTGCACGCCCGAGCGCGACTTCATCAAGCGCATCGTCGCGATCGAGGGCGACAAGGTCGAGGTCCGCTGCAACGCGCTGTTCATCAACAGCAAGCCGGTGCCCGAGGAGCTGGCCGACGCCTCGTGCACCTACTGGAACCAGGACGAGCACACCAAGGTGTGGAGCGAGGAGGCGTGTAGCCACTATCACGAGCACTGGGGCGGCTACACGTACAGCACCCATCACTCGCCGGCCCGGCCGGTCGAGGACGCCGATCGACGTGGCGGCGGCGGCGGCTGGACCTACGAGGCCGAGGGCGCGTACCTGAACGACTTCCCCAAGCTGCACAAGCCGAGGGACGAGCAGGTCCCGCAGTGCCCGTTCAACAGCAAGCAGACGCCCGCCGAGCGTGCCGCCGCGCTGGGCAAGGTGGAGCACACCACGCCGCCCGCCGACGCCTGCGGCCAGCGCTTGCACTACGTCGTGCCCAAGGGCCACGTCTTCATGATGGGCGACAACCGCTTCAACTCGAACGACTCGCGCGAGTGGGGCCCGGTGCCGCTGGCCAACATCAAGGGCAAGGCCATGTTCATCTGGCTGTCATGGGGCGAGCCAGACAAGCTGTCGATCCGGTTCCATCGCGTCGGGAACTTCGTCCACTGATACGCTCGACCTCGTGGAGGGGCTCCAGATCGGTTCGTACCAGATCGAGCGCAAGCTCGGCGAGGGCGGCATGGGTGTGGTCTACGTCGGTGTCGACGTCCGGCTGGGACGGCGGGCCGCGATCAAGCAGCTCCTGCCCGAGCTGAGCTCGCAGCGCGATCTGGTCGAGCGCTTCTTCAACGAGGCCCGCGCCGCGGCCAGCATCAACCACCTCGGCATCGTCGAGATCTACGAGGTCGGCTGGCACACCGACGGCTCGGCGTACTTCGCCATGAAGCTTCTCGAGGGCGAGAGCCTGGCCGGCCGCCTGCGCTCGCGTGGGCCGCTTCCGCCCCAGCTCGCGGCGACGATCGGCCGGCAGGTCGGCTCGGCGCTCGCCGCGGCGCATGCCCAGGGCATCGTCCACCGCGACCTGAAGCCCGACAACATCATGCTGGTCGCCGACGAGGAGGCTGCGATCGGCGAGCGCTCCATCATCCTCGACTTCGGCATCGCCAAGCTGGTCGGCGACCGTCCGCTGTCGCAGAAGACCCGGACCGGCAGCGTGATGGGCACGCCGTACTACATGTCACCCGAGCAGTGCCGGGGCGCCGGCGACGTCGATCACCGGACCGACATCTATGCGCTCGGCTGCATCCTCTTCGAGATGCTCGCCGGACAGCCTCCGTTCGTCGCCGAAGGCGCCGGTCAGCTCCTGGGCATGCATCAGTACGTCGAGCCGCCGGCGCTGCGCAGCCTGCGCCCTGACGTGCCGCCCGATCTCGAAGCCGCGATCATGCGCGCGCTCGCCAAGCCACCCGAGCAGCGACAGCAGAGCATGACCGAGCTCGTCGCCTCGCTCCAGCCCTTCGCCGCTCGGGCCTCGGCGTCCGTGGAGACGCCGGCGCCCGCGGTCCCGGCCGTCGGCGAGGGTGAGCCGGCTGTCCAGCCCCTGCGGAGCACCCTCGGCCAGGGCCGTGGCGAGATCACGGCACCCCCGGCGGTCGCACCGGGCAAGGACACCCGCGGCGGTCGCACGGGCCTCCTCATCGCAGGCATCGGCGCGATCGCCGTCGCCGGTGCCGTCGTGGCACTGATCGCGACCTCCGGCGGTGGTGGCGGAGGTGGTTCCGCTCCGGGCGTCGGCGACGCATCGACCTCGGGCGCGGGCGCGGGCGCGGGCGCGGCTACGCTCGCCGCCTGCGCGAGCCTCCGCCCAGCGCCGTCAAACCCCGTGCTCGGCGCGATGCCGCGCATGGCCGCGCCGCTGGTGGGCGAGGAGCTTGGCTCCGGCGGGATCCCGTTCGATCTCGAGTCGCAGAAGGGCAAGGTCGTGCTGATCAGCTTCTCGGCGAGCTGGGACGGCCTCACCAGGAGCGAGCGGCCGACCTTCCAGGCCCTGCGCGCGGCGATGAAGGACGAGCTGGCGATCGTGCGCGTGGTGTCCGAGGAGAGCCTCGAGGTGGCCCAGCGCGATCGCGATCCGGACGAGGGCCTGCGCACGGTCTTGTCGAACATGAATACGTGCTCGTCGCTCGGAGCGATCACCAATGCCTGGGGCGTGAAGTTGCTTCCCGAGACCTTCCTCGTCGATCGCTCCGGCAACGTGCGCTTCTACTTCATCAACGCGCGTGACTGGAGTTCCTCCGAGGCCATCGCCTGCGTGAAGGCGCTCGCCGCCGACACCATGCCGGCGATCGTGGTGCCGCCGCAGGGTGCGACGCAACCCGAGGCATGCGGGCCGTTGGTTGCTCCGTCGGTCGCGGGCGGTCCGGCGGGCGGCACGGCCGGGGAGCTCCGCGGCACCATCGACTTCGCGCCGGCCACCCGCGCGAACGCGAAGCCCGGCGTGATCTTCCTGATCGCCAAACAGGCCGACGTCAACGGCAATCCCGTCGGCCTGCCGCTGGCCGTCGATCGGCTCGAGTACGACGGCCGCACCGCGGTCGCGTTCGTGCTCGACCCGAACAAGGCGATTACCAGCGGCGCGCCGCGGGCCGATGACGTCGTGCTCACCGCACGCTGGGATCAGGACGGCGAGGCGATGGCCAAGCAGCCCGGCGACGTGACCGGCACGATCCGCGTCACCGCGCCGGCCAGCGGCGTGAAGCTCGTGCTCGACACCGTCCTGCCCTGAGCCGGCGCGGCCAGGTCAGCGCGTGAACCAGGCCCGCAGCTCGCATTCGGCCGGCTTGCCGCGCGGGGTGTAGCCGGAGTCGCCGCTGCCGCCATCGCCGGACCACTCCCACACGAACAGACCGCCCAGCGGCTGATCGCTCCAGGCCCGGGCCAGCGCCTCGAAGGCGCGGCGCTGCTCCTCGACGTCGACCTTGGCGTCGCGGGTGTAGTCCCAGGGCGTGGCCGCGCCACCGTCGACCGATGGGTAGCCGACCTCGGTGAGCCACAGCGGCAACCCGTGCTTCTTGGCGGCGGCGAGCAGCGCCGCCCGCGGCTTGGCCCACGCCGCGGTCAGCGCGGCGACCGAGGCGTCGTGATCGCGGGTCAGCTCGAAGTAGCCGGTGACGCCGAGCGCGTCGAGCCGGGCCGCGAACGAGACGTGCTGGTAATGATCCCAGTTGGCGCTGTAGATGAGGTCGCCGGCGAAGACCTTCTCGACCCTGGAGATCAGGTGATACCAGCGGTCGCGCCAGCCCTCGGTCGAGCCCAGCTCCGAGCCGATGACGAGGGCGGCGGCGCCGTGGGCGGCGGCGATCGCTGCGTACGCGGCGATGAACTTCTCGTAGGAGGTCCACCATACGCCGACGTCGCGCGGCGCCAGCGTGCCGCGCCACAGCCCGGGGCCGGTGCGATCGAGCACCAGGATGGGGAAGACGGTGGTGCGCAGGCCGCGGGCGGCGGCGTGATCGAGTGCGGCGACGAGCACGTCGTCGGCGGCGGTGACCGGGCCGCGGGTGACGGCGTCGGCGTGGACGTCGGTCTGCCGCCAGCCGACGACCACGGCGACGTCGGTGGCGCCGAGAGCGACGATCTCGTCGAGCCGCGCCTGCGCGTGCGCGGCCGTGGTCTCGCCCCAAAGGCCGAGGGCGACGCCGCGGCGAGGCGGCGGCTTGCCGAAGCCAGCGCCCACGCCGGCCCTGCAGGCCGATCCGGTGTCCGGCGGGGCCTCTATTTTTTTGGCGTGTCCTGCGGCGTCGCCAGCTTGTTCAACGACGACGCGAGCGCGTCGGTCATGGCCAGCTCGAGGGCCTGGGTGATCGCGTATTCGCGATCGCGGGGCCGCAGCTTCTTGCCGACGTCGAGCTTGACCGTGGCGCTCCCCTCGCCGGTGAAACCCATGACGCGATCGGGGATGGTCTCGCCGAAGGTGCGAAGCGCCAGCCGGATGATGAGGCGCTTCTCCTTGTTGAGCGAATCGTCCTTCTCCTCGAGCTCTTCCTCGAAGGAGATGAGCTCGACGTTGACGCGGTAGGCGCCCGACAGCTTCTTCTTCTTGAGCCAGGCCTTGAACTGCTTGCCCTTGGCGCGATCGGGCGCGCCGTCGAGGGTGGCGACCAGCTGCTCGTGGGCACCGATCGACTTGGTGACCTGGGTCGTGGTGACCGCCACCAGATCCTTGCCGGCCTGGCCGAGCGAGTCGGAGGCCTTCACCTCGGCGACCTCGAAGTAGTACTTCTTCTTCGGCTTGGCGGCCTCGGCGGTGTGGGTGGTCGCGAACGCGACGGCGACCAGGGCCGCGAGGCCGAGGGTGAGGACGGAAAGGGTTCGCAGGGCAGGGCTCCGCATCGGGCGCATCATCACGCAGTTGGACCGTGCGTGCTACCGTTGGCATTCATGGTCCGGCGCAGATGGCCCGATGTGGTGATCGTGATCTCCATCCTTGCGCTGGGTTGCGCCGGGGTCTGGGCCATCTGGGGCGAAGATCTGGGCCTGCGCGACAAGGGCACGAAGTCCCAGACCAAGGAACCGCCGCTGCGCAGCGTGGAGGGCGGCGGTGGGATGACCTAGGTCGGGGAACGGGGAACGGGGGGGCGGGGTTCTGGGTCGGGGTTCGGGGTTCTGGGTCGGGGTTCGGGGTTCGGGTTCGGGGTTTCGGGTTC
>SXJR01000603.1 GCA_005779305.1 Myxococcales bacterium | reverse complement strand
GAGCTGTTCGGCCACACGCGCGGCGCCTGCACCGGCGCGGACGCCGACACGCCGGGACTGTGCGCGATCGCCGACCACGGCACCTTCTTCCTCGACGAGATCGGCGACATGGCGCCGACCCTGCAGGTCAAGGTGCTGCGCGTGCTGCAGGAAGGCACCTTCCACCGCGTCGGTGACACCGAGACCCGCAAGGTCGATGTCCGAATCATCGCGGCGACCAACCGCGACCTGCGGGCGATGGTGGCCTCGGGCCAGTACCGCGAGGATCTCTACTACCGCATCCACGTCATCAACCTGGTGCTGCCGCCATTGCGCGAGCGCTCCAGTGACGTGGCCGTGCTGATCGAGCATTTCCTCGAGCGGCAGCGGCGGGGCATCGTGCGTGACAAGGCCCTGACTGCGGGCTGCATCGCGCGCATGACCGCGTATCCCTGGCCGGGCAACGTGCGCGAGCTCGAGAACGAGATCGAGCGCCTGGTGGTGCTGTCGGGCGACGACGCGCTCATCGGCGAGGACCTCTTGTCGCCGCGCATCCGCCAGCACAGCGCCGGCATCACGATGCCTCCGCCCGACGACGACACCCGCTCGTTGCCGGCCGCGCTCGAGAGCCTGGAGCGGCGGATGATCATGGAGGCGCTGCGCCGTCACGCCGGCAACAAGACCCGGGCGTCGGCCGACCTCAAGGTCTCGCGCCGCAACCTGATCCGGCTGGTGCAGAAGTACGGGCTCGATGACGCTCGACCCTGAGCTGCCTCCGCTCGCCATCGTCGATCTGGGGATGTGCGGCTACCGCGAGGCGTGGGAGCGGCAGCTCGCGCTGGTCGAGGCGCGCAAGGACGGCGGCGGGGTCGACACGCTCTTGCTCGTCGAACATCCGCACGTGATCACGGTCGGGCGCTCGCAGCAGGCGCTGGCCAACGTGGTGGCGGCGGGCGGCGTGGAGGTGGTGAGCGTCGAGCGCGGCGGCGACGTCACCTATCACGGGCCCGGCCAGCTGGTCGCGTATCCGATCGTGCGGCTCGGCGAGGGCGAGCGCGATCTGCACCGCTACCTGCGCAACCTCGAGGAGGCGGTGATCGGCACGCTCGGTGGGTTCGGCGTCGACGCCGGGCGCGAGCCGGGCAAGACCGGCGTGTGGCTCGGCGGAGCCGGTGGCGCGCGCAAGAAGATCTGCTCGATCGGCGTGGCCTGTCGGCGGTGGGTGACGTTCCACGGGCTGGCCGTCAACGTGTCGACCGATCTGTCGTACTTCTTCCGCATCAACCCGTGCGGCTTCGAGTCGTCGGTGATGACCTCGGTCGTCGAGGAGCTCGGCGTCGGGGTGGCGATGATCGACGTCAAGCGGCGGCTGGCCGAGGAGCTGGCGCGGACGCTGGGTCGGCGCTTGCTGTAGGGAAGTGCGACGTCCGGCACGGCACGGCGGTTGCTGTCCCTGGCATGATGGTCTCGATGCGGCGATTCTCGACGGTGGCCGTGTTCCTGGTCGCCTGCGGCGGCGGCGACGACGGTGGTGGCGGTCCACTGGACGGGCCGGTGTCGGCCTGCGATCCGGGCCTTGGCCCGGTGGGCGAGCGGGTGCCGACCACGAGCGGCGTGGTGAACGGCGCCACCGATGGTGCGACCTGGGCCTTCAAGCGCATCCCGTTCGCCGCGGCACCGCTCGGCGATCTACGCCTGCGCCCGCCCCAGCCCGCGGCCTGCTCGCAGACCGAGCTCGACGCGAGCGCGCTCGGCCCCCGCTGCCCGCAGCTCGACGAGAACGATGCCTACCTCGGCGACGAGGACTGCCTGCACCTCAACGTGTGGGCGCCCGCGGCCGCCGGCGCGGGCCGGCCGGTGATGGTGTGGATCCACGGCGGCGGCAACGCGATCGGGTCGGCGTCCGATCCGATCTACGACGGCCGCCGCCTCGCTGAAGCAGGTGACGCGGTGGTCGTCACCCTCAACTACCGCCTCGGGCAGCTCGGCTTCCTGGCCGATGCGTCGCTGGCCGGCACCGACGGCAGCGTCGGCAACTTCGGCACGCTCGACCAGATCGCCGCGCTGCGCTGGGTGCGCGACAACATCCGCGCCTTCGGCGGCGACCCGGGCAACGTGATGGTGTTCGGCGAGTCGGCGGGCGGGCGCAACACCTGCACGCTGCTGGCGACGCCGGCCTCGGCCGGACTCTTCCATCGCGCGCTGGTGCAGAGCGGCAGTTGCAAGTTCGTCGACAGTCGCGCCGAGGCCCAGGCCACCGCCGACGCCGTGGCCACGGCGCTGTCGTGCACGGGCGAACGCGCCGCCTGTTTCCGCGCCGCCACGGCCGAGCAGATCACCCGCGCCAACGCGCAACCAGTGGGCGCGCTGGCCGGCAGCACCTACGGCTCGGTGATCGACGGTGTGACGCTCATCGAGCAACCCGAGGCCGCGATCCTCGGTGGCCGCCACCACGCCATGCCCTTCGCCATTGGCGCCAACGCCGACGAGACCGTGCTGTCGGCACCCGCGTCGCTGACCGAGCAGGCCTACCAGGCGCTGGTCCGCGCCCAGTACGGCGCCATCGCCAACGCGGTGCTGGCCCAGTATCCGTCGTCGGCGTACCCGTCGCCGCGCGCCGCCTACGTCCGGCTCACCACCGACAGCCGCTTCGTCTGCCCGTCGCGCGAGATCGCCGTCCACGCCGACACTGGGCAGTCCCAGCCCGTCTACCGTTACTTCTTTCAGTTCCGGCCGACCCTGGCCGGTGCGCCGCACGGCATCGACGTCCCCTTCGTCTTCGGCACCTTCTCCGCCGTGCTCGTCAACGGCACCACGCCCTACACGCCCACCGCCGCTGACCTCGCCCTCTCGTCGGCGATCCAGGGCTACTGGTCGCGCTTCGCGCGCACCGGCGACCCCGCCGGCACCCCCGCGTGGCCCGTCGTCGACGCCACCGACACCGCCCTCGTCCTCGACGATCCCGTCGTCACCGCCGCCGCCATCCGCGGCGCCGACTGCGACTTCTGGCGCCCGTACTACGACGCGCTGTAGCGATCCGCTAGATCCAGCCCGGGGCCAGGGTCCGCACGATCCCGGCAGGATTGACGATGGCGTGCTTGCGCATCCAGGCGTCGGCCAGGGTGACCTGGGCCTTGCCGTCGGTGCCACCGCGAGTCTGGCCGAGGCGGTGGCGAGCAACCTCGGCGTGGAGCGCCATCGAGCTGGTCGTCGCGGCGGCGATGGCGCGTTCCAGGGCCGCCGCGGCCGCCGGTTCGTTGCCCGTGAGATGGGCCAGGGCCGCTTCGTTCGAGGCCTCGAGACACGTCGCCCACGGCGCGCGTTCGGCGGCGAGGCGGCGCACACACACTCGGGCCCCGGCGATGGCGGCGGCGCGTTTGGCTCCGGTGCTCGCCGCGGCGACCGCGATCGACGCGCGCGCGCGCAGATGATTCCACTCGATGCGAACCATCTGGATCCGTTTCATGAGCGAGCTGTTGAACCCGGCTTGGACCTGATCGAGCCGCGCCAGGGCGTCATCCCATCGTTGCTGGTACAGCGCGACCTGCCCCTCGGCCAGGGCCTGGAAGTAGTCGTGCAACACGAAGTTGCCGCGCTGCCGCCGCCGCCAGCCCTGGATGGCGTGGGCGAGCGCTTCCTCGGGACGATCAGCGACCAGCCAGTACGGGTTGCCGCGGCCGACGCGCAGGCCGGCCAGCGCGTGGCTGTCGCCCACCGCCTCGGCGTCGGCCAGATACGCCGGCACCAGCCGCACCAGCTCGTCGGTGCGCCCCAGGTACCACGTCGACAGCACCCGGTAGAACTGGGCCATGTTGAGCATCCAGCGGATGCCGGCGTAGTGCTCGCGCAGAAGGCCCTCTGCCTTGCGGCAGTGGCGATCGGCCGCCAGCCATTCACCACAGATCCCGGCCGCCACGCCGAGGCTCGCCTGCCAGCAGCCGTGGATGTCGGGACGGTCGGCCTCGTCGACGATCTCCTGCGCCCGCGCCCGCACCACGCTCAGCCGCCGCCCGGCCCGGCTGCCAGCCTGCGCGACGTACCCGACCTCCACGCTCAGCGCCCGCGCCAGACGCGTCTTCTCGCCACACGCCAGCGCGTCGCGCAGGTGGTGCAGCTGCAGGAGCCGGGCCAGCTGGGGGTCGACGTACACCATGCCGCTGGTCAGCGACCACAGCGCGTCGATGCGCTCGAGCAGCGGCGCGTCCGCCGCCGTCGGCTCGTGCAACCGGGTCCGCAAACCGCGCAGCCGCGCCATCAGGCTGGCATTGATGATCGCGACGAGCTGGGCCCGCTGTCCGCTCGGGATGCGGACGCCGAGATCGCCCAGGAGCTCCTGCGCCTCGGCCACGCCGCGCTCGATCTCGCCGAGCCGCAGCAGGTACTCGACGCGCTGGCTGTCGAGCGCCCGCCGCTCGGCGCCGGTGGTCTCGGCGCGCGCTTCGGCCAGCACCTCGACCGCCGCATCGAGCCGCCCCGAGTTGGCCAGGCACGACGCCAGTCGCTTGCGCAGCTCCTGGCGATCCCCTGGCCCCGTCGACTCGGTGTCCTCGATCCCGAGCGCCGTCCGGTACAGCTCGGCCGCGACGTGGAACGCCAGCGCGTCCTCCGACTGCCGCGCCGCCGTGCGCGCGTGCACCACGGCGCGATCGGGGATCCCCGCCGCCAGCCAGTGCCCGACCAGCTCGGTGGCCGCCGTCGTCTTGCGACCCTCGAGCGCGGTGGCCAGCTTGCGGTGGACGGCGCGCAGCGCGCCAACGCCGAGCGAGCTCACCATCGAACGCCGGATGGAGTCGTGATACGGCTCGACCAGGAGCTGGCTGCCCAGCCGCTGGGTACGCACCAGCCGCGCGCTGCGCAGGATCGTGAGCGCGCTACCGGCGTCACCCCCGGCGGCCGCCGCGGCGGTCTCGAGCGGCAGCGGTCGCGCCGCCGCCGCGCATGCCGACAGGAGCGCCCGTGCGTCGGCCGGCAGGCGCTCGATCCGCTCCGACATGACCCGCGCGATCGCCGCGTCGGCGCCGGCGGCGTGGTCGGAGTCGAAGTCGGCGCTGCCGGCCAGCTCGGCGACGAACAGCGGCACCCCGCCCGACGCCCGCACCAGCGCCTGGGTGTTCTGCGCCGTCCAGTCCTCGTCGGGCGCGACCACCTGCGCCAGCTCGCTGATCTCGTCGGCGCGCAGCGGCCCCAGCTCGACCTCGCGAATGGTCACCATGGTCCCGACCGGCTCGGTGGCGTGGCCGAGCTGCAAGGTCGGCGTGGCGTCGCGGGCGCTGCGCCCGGCCGTCGCCGGCGTCTCGACCGCGCTCCGCGACGCGGCCACGAACAGCGCGCCCACGTCGGCGAAGTAGCGCACCAGCTCTGCCAGCACCGCGCCACCGTCGGCGTCGCTCCATTGCATGTCATCGAGCACGACGACGACCGTGCGCTGCCCGGCCAGGTTGCCGAGCAGGTCGCCGAAGGCCGCCACCGCCCGCCGTCGTAGCTCGGCCGGATCGGTCGGGCCCAGGCGCGCGGTCTGGAGGTTGGCGATGGCCGGCACCCGCAGGAGCGACGGGAACAGCCGCGCCAGCGCCGGCAGGTCGGCCGGCATCGCCTGCCGCAGTTCCTGGGCGTTGCGGGTCAGGAGCTGCGACGCGGCCGCGTCGACCAGCGCGTCGATGCCCTGATAGGGCACGTGCTCGCGCTCGTAACAGCGGCCCTCGATCGCCAGCACGTTGGCCGGATCCAGCGCGTCGACGAAGCGCCGCACCAGCGTCGACTTGCCCATCCCCGACGGGCCGATCACCGGCATGAACACGCAGGTCCCGCCCTCGGCCTCGGCCAGCGCCGCCCGCATCGCCGCCATCTCTCGCGTGCGTCCGACGAACGGCGCCGGCGCGACGGTGCGGGCCAGGACCCGCGTCGCCTCCGACCGCGATCCGCCCAGGGCCGAGAAGATCGCCGTCGCGTCGGCGCGCTTGCCCGGGTCGCGGTGCAGGAGCGCCATGCACAGCTCGTCGAGATCCGCCGGCACGTCGGCCTTCACCTCCCGCGGCCGCGGCGGATCCTCGAGCACGCGCCGGCGCATCACGTCGGCGGGCGTCCCTTCGAACGGCCGCTTGCCGGTCAACGCCTCGTACAGCATCACGCCGACCGAGTACCAGTCGGTGGCCGCGCTCAGCGGCTGATCGAGCGCCTGCTCGGGCGACATGAACGCCGGCGTGCCCACCGCCGCCGCCTCGTGGGTGTGATCGATCTCGTCGGGATCGAGGCCGCGCACCAGCCCGAAATCGAGCACGACCACGCGCCCGTTCTGCTCGACCAGCACGTTGGTCGGCTTGAGATCGCGGTGGATCTTGCCGAGCGCATGCACCGCGCTCACGCCGTCGGCGAGCTGCAGGAACGTCGACCGCAGCGAGTCGGGCGCGCGGCGCAGGTGATCGCGCATCGGCAGCCCTGCCACCAGCTCCATCGTGAAGCTCCACTCGTTGTCGTCGACGAACAGCTCGTACAGCCGCACCAGGTTGGGGTGGGTGACCTCCGCAAGCGCGCGGAACTCGCGCTTGAAGCGGTACAGGTCGCGTCCCGCCGGCCGGGCCAGGTACTTGATCGCGATCTCGACGCCGAGCGTGAGGTCGAGCGCACGGTAGACCACGCCGTTACCGCCGGAGCCGAGCGTCTCCATGCGGTAGAAGCGCTCGGACTTCGGCGGCTCCCCCTCGCGTGGGTCCGACCGCAACATCCCTCCAGTATAGGCGTGCGCGAGCCGTCGAAGGCTCAGGGCGGGTTCGGTTCGTCGAGCACCGGCGCCTTGTGCACGACGCCCCACGCCTGGAGCACCTGATGTGCGCGCGCGCGCACCAGAAAGTGCCGGACCGGCTTCTTACCCGATTCTGTCACCACCGCGAACTCGGGGTCGGCGAGCAGCTTCTCGACGATGGCGATGTTGGCCGGAGTGCGAAAGTGACCGAGGGCGGCGACCCCTTCCTCCCGCGTGCCCAGGTCCTTGGCGGCCACCCAGCCCAGGGCCAGGCGTTCGAGCTGCGCGTCCACCGGCACGTACATCCAGACCGAGCTGCCGCTATAGAGCGACTGGAACGCGGGCGAGTCGTACGGAAGATCGAGCCGGTGAGCCTTGGTCGCCGTCGAAGTCGACGCGGCCCGCGCCGCCGCCAGGATGTCGTCGCGTTTCGACAGCACCGCGAAGCTCGTCGAGTAGGCCGGCCCTGCCGAGACACCGTCGAGCGCGAGGGCCGCGCCGTCGTGCGGCCGCAACGCGAACGGCGCCTTGGCGTAGTCCTTGTCGTCGCCAACGCGCCGCGACGAGCGCACCAGGAAGAGCAGCAGCTCCTGCTTCTTCGCCTTCCACGCGGCAGGGGTCGGGCCGGACAGGTAGCGGACCGCGAACTTCACGCTGCGCCGCGGCGAGCCCTTGACGGTCTCGGCCACGCCGAACGTGAGGTCGTACCAGACCACGTCGCCGGGCCCGCGCCGCGTGCTCACCGCCGTCACCTTGCCGCGCACCACCAGATCCGAGTCGGCCGTGACCCACTCGATGCTGTCGGCCATGTTGATCTCTGCCGCTGCTGGGTGTGCCCCCGACAGGACAAGGACAAGGGCAAGGGCAAGGGCAGACGCGCGCATGTAGGTGTGAACGCGGTCCGAGATGCCCCGGTCTACGCGTCAGCCGGTGCGGACGGAGAAATCACGGGTGGTGACCAGGGCGTTCTCGACCAGGTCGACCAGGAAGCTGCGACCCGAGCCGACCCGCCCATCGAAGGCGAGCAGGTACCAGACGTCGAGCGTCCAGCGTTCGTGTTGTGACTCGCATGGGGGCGTCCACGACACCGCCTCCAGATCGCCCAGGTACGACGGCCGCGAGCCGGTCGACGCCAGCAGCTTCTGGAACTCGGGGCTCTTCGACGCCAGCGCCACCGCCGTCGCCGCATCCGCCGAGGCGATCGTCCGGCGCCACGCCGAGGTCAGGCGCGCGCGCCCGACCGTGCCCGACGCCGTCACCTCGATCTCGTAGGCCTCGTCGGCGGCGAGCGCGTCGAAGTCGGGCACGTCGAACTCGGGGTAGCGATCGCGCTCGGCGATCTGCTCGAGCCGATCGTCGAAGGCCTCGAGCCCGGCCTCGAGCGTGTCCTCGCCGTAGAAGCCGTAGATGCGCAGCGCCAGCGTCGCCGACGGCAGCTTGTGATCCCAGTCGATGATCGCGATCGCGCCGGCGTACTCGTGACGGAAGCTGGGCAGCGGCGGTAGCGAGGCGGCGAGCTTGGCGGCCGACGACTCGTCCGAGAACAAGCTCTGGTACGCCACCCGCGGGTGGCGGCGCAGCTCTTCGGCCACGAAGGCACGCAGATCGTTCGACACCTCCCGGCGATTCTACCTCAAGGCGGCGCGCCGGCGGCCAGCGCGGCCTCGAGTCTGCCGAGCAATTCACCAAGTGGCGCGGCGGCGAGCTTCATCGCCGCCGGATTCACGACCAGCCGGCTGGACACCTCGCCGACGGTGTCGATCAGGACCAGGCCGTTCTGGCGCAGGGTCTCGCCGGTCTGGGTGATGTCGACGATGCGATCGCACAGCCCGGTCAGCGGCCCCAGCTCGATCGCGCCCGACAGCTTGATCACCTCGGCGGTGAGGCCCTTCCGGCGCAGGTACTCGCGGGTGGTGCGCGGGTACTTGGTCGCGTAGCGCACGTGCATCTGCGAGCGATCGTCGAGCCGGGCGTCGGCGCGCTCGGCGACGATCATGCGGCAGCGACCGATGCCCAGGTCGAGCGGCTCGTACAGGTCGCGGCCCTCCTCGTCGAGCACGTCGGAGCCGGCCACGCCGAGGTCGGCGGCGCCGTGGGCCACGTAGGTCGGGATGTCGGAGCTGCGCAGCACCAGGACCCGCAGCGGCCCGCACTCGTGGACCAGCTTGCGGCTGTCGCCCAGCACCGGGCCGAGGTCGTAGCCGGCGCGGGCGAAGATGGCGGCGGTCTCCTCGAGGATGCGGCCCTTGGGCAGGGCGAAGCGCAGCGGCGTCGAGCTCATGAGTCAGGCCTTCACCCGCTTGATCTTGGCGCCCACGCCCCGCAGCTTCTTCTCGATCGCCTCGTAGCCGCGGTCGAGGTGATAGACGCGCAGCACCTCGGTCTTGCCGCTGGCGATCATGCCGGCGATGACCAGGCTCGCCGACGCCCGCAGGTCGGTGGCCATCACCGCCGCGCCGGCCAGCTTGCGGGGCCCGCGGATGACCGCGACCCGCCCGTCGGTGTGGATGTCGGCGCCCATGCGGCTCAGCTCGGGCACGTGCATGAACCGGTTCTCGAAGATGGTCTCCTTGATCATGCTCTCGCCGCGCGCCTGCGTGGCCATGACCATGAACAGCGCCTGCATGTCGGTGGGGAAGCCGGGGTGAGGCTGGGTGGTGATGTCGACCGGGCGGATGTCGCCGCCGCCGCGCACGCGCACGCCGCCGCTCTCGACGGTGACGGTGACGCCGGCGCCGCGCAGCTTGGCCAGGATCGCGTCCATGTGTTCGGCCTGCGCGCCCTCGAGCAGGAGGTCGCCGCGCGTGACCGCGGCGGCGATGGCGAACGTCCCGGCCTCGATGCGATCGGGGATGATCGTGTGCTCGACCGGCTGCAGCTCGTCGACGCCGTCGATGGTGATGATCGCCGTGCCCGCGCCCTGCACCCGCGCGCCCATCTTGTTGAGGAGCAGCGCCAGATCTTCGACCTCGGGCTCGCGGGCGGCGTTCTCGAGCACGGTGCGGCCCTTGGCCAGCGCCGCCGCCATCATCAGGTTCTCGCAGCCGGTCACCGTCGGCATGTCGAGGACGATGGTGGCGCCGCGCAGGCGCTTGCACTCGACGTCGACGTAGCCGTGATCGAGGCGGATCTTGGCGCCCATCGCCTCCAGCCCCTTGAGGTGCTGATCGATGGGCCGGGTGCCGATGGCGCAGCCGCCCGGCTGCGACACGCGGGCCTTGCCGAAGCGCGCCACCAGCGGGCCCAGCACCAGCACGCTGGCCCGCATGGTCTTGACCAGCTCGTACGGCGCTTCGAGCTTGAGCTTCTTGCCGTGCGGCGGGTGCACCACCATCGTCCGCTTGCCGTCGACCTCGCCGCCGAGCTGGCGCAGGAGCTTGGCCATGGTGGCCACGTCCTGGAGCTGAGGCACGTTCTTGAACGTCGACGGCCCGCTGGGCAGGATCGATGCGGCCAGGATCGGCAAGGCGGCGTTCTTGGCGCCCGATACGGAAATGGAACCGACCAGGCGGCTCCCTCCTTCGACGACGATCTTGTCCATGCTCGGCGGTCCTTCGGTAGCACGTTCCGTCCATGGATGGAACGCCGGGACCCCCGTGGCCATTCGCCGGACCGAGCGTGAGCGCGGGCCGTGTCGAAGCGCGCACCCCGTTGACTGTGCGTCCCACCTGCCGTACAGCCGAGGCATGCTCAGCCGCCGCCGCCTCTCGCTCCTCGCCGTCACCGCGCTCCTCGCGCTCGTCACGGCTGCCGCGTGTGGCGGCGGCCAGGCCAAGTCGGCCCGCGCCGCCCGCTACAAGGCCGACACCACCGTCGTCTTCAAGGCCGTGGTCGACGCGGTCAACATCAAGCACAAGGTCGAGCGCGCCGACGCGCCCACCGGCGTCGTCCTCACCGTGCCCCGCTGGCACGAGCCCGAGGGCAACTACGAGGACATGGACGCCAGCGGCAACGCCGCCATGCTCCAGGACGGCAGCGTCTTGCTCCGCTTCGAGGTCCGCGTCGTCACCGGCACCAGCCCCGGCGAGCTCGCCGTCGAGGTCATCCCGCACGTGGCCCAGATGCGCAGCGGCTACGCCCGCCCCGTCGATCTCAAGCCCGGCGATCTCGCCATCCCCGGCTGGGTCGAGGGCAAGACCGACGACCTCTACGTCAACATCAACGCCAAGCTGAAGGCCTACGAGGTCAAGCCCGGCGCTTGAGCTCCAACGGCTCGCCTCTCCGCTTCGCCTGGGTGCGCCAGCTCTGCGCCGGCGGGGTCACGTCTCACGTCGACCGCGCGCGCGTCGAGGTGCTCGGCCGCCTGCGCACCGGCTCTCCGCCCGAGCCCGGCGCGCTCGTCCCGCCCTTCCGCCTGAGCCTCCCGCTCGGCGTCGACCCCGTCGAGCTCGTCGACGAGTGGCACGCCGCCGACGTCGGCGACGGCGCCGGCTACGAGGTCTGGATCACCCAGGCCGGCGAGCTGGTCGTCTTCGCGCCCGGAACCGCGTCGCTGGTCGACTACACCCAGCAGCACAGCCTCGTGCACAACGCGGAGCCCCTCGCCAGCCATCCCTGGACCCACCTCTGCGACGGCGGCGACTGCCGGGCCTGCTCCGTCCTCGGCGATCCGATCCGCTGATCAGGCCGCCCG
>SXJR01000602.1 GCA_005779305.1 Myxococcales bacterium | reverse complement strand
GCGCTTTCTTCTCGCGGAGCTGGGCAGCAAACCTGGCACGATCCTAAAGGTCGGAGATTCCTTCTACGCCGAGATTCAGGCAGTCGCAGCAATCGATCTCAATGGTCTGTCGCTCGATCGCTTCCGCGGCCTGGTCGCGGTCGGCGGCGTCTCCGACGGCGACGTGCTCGGCGCCGGCGAGGGTTGGGCCTAGTCGCTGCTCTACGGCCAGGCCGCGCGCGCGTCGTTGTCCGGCTTCCTGGCCCGCTCCGACACCTTCACCCTCGGTGTGTGCAACGGCTGCCAGATGATGGCGGCCCTGCGCGAGATCGTGCCCGGCGCTGCCCGCTGGCCCCGTTTCGTGCGCAACCGCTCCGAGCAGTTCGAGGCTCGCCTGTCCCTGGTCGAGATCGTGAAGAGCCCGTCGATCTTCTTCGCCGGCATGGAGGGTTCGCGGCTGCCCATCCCGGTCGCCCACGGCGAGGGCCGGGCCGAGCCCCAGGCCGACGATGATCTCGCCGCGCTCGCCGCGCAGTCGCTGGTGGTCGCCCGCTTCGTCGACGGACACGGCCGGGTCGCGACCACGTACCCGGCCAACCCCAACGGTTCGCCCGACGGCATCACCGCGCTCACCGTCCCCGACGGCCGCGTCACCATCCTCATGCCGCATCCAGAGCGCGCCGCCCGCCCGCACCTGCCGACCTGGCGCCCGCGCGCGTGGCTCACCTCGCCGTGGCAGCGTCTCTTCGACAACGCTCGCCGCTGGGTCGGTTGATCCTCAGACCAGCGGCAGGAACCAGGCGACGCCGCACAGCGCGATGAGCGCGGCGCGGGCGACGCGAGAGGCGCGCCGTGTGCGGCGAGCGCCGATCAGCTCGACCATCTCGGCCGACGCGCGGCCGAGCGACAGCAATCCAGGTACGGCGCCGATGACGCTGACGGCGACGGCGATCTGGGCCAGGACGCTCGGTGGGTGGGCGAGGAAGGCCAGCGGCCACACCGCGCCGATGAGGAAGATCTCGGCGATCACCAGGACGGCGAGGCCCCAGCGATGTCCGGCGAGGAGCGCGATCGATCCCATCGCCAGCGTGGCGGCGAGCTCGGGGCTGTGGGCGTGGGTCGGGAGCGGGAGTGCAGCGAGCGCGGCGGCCAGCCCGGTCAGGCCCAGCAACCGCTCGCGGCGGCGCCTCCGGGACGGCGGGGGAGGCGACACGTTGCTCATGAGTACAAATGTAATTCAATGAGTACAAATGTCGAGGCGGATGTAACTGAACGGCGACAACTATCACGATCGGGTGTCGATCTACGCGACATCCCTTGCGATCAGGGCATACGAGCCTCATCCTTCATTCATGACCTGGCTCCTGGTGAAGCTCGGAATCCGGCTTCTGGGCTTCATGGCGGTGTTCTTCTTCGCCGCCCGCAAGAACCCCAAGATCAAGATCGAGCCCCGCTGGGCCATCCCGCTGGTGGCCGGCCTCTTCGGCGTCATGAACGTCGGCATGTACTGGCTGCTCAAGCCGGTGCTCAACCTGGCGACGTTCGGCGCGGCCTGGTTCGCCATGCCGTTCGTCATCAACCTCGGCTTCCTCATCGCCACCGTCCGCATCTTCGAGAAGAAGAAGTGGCTGGTGATCGACGGCATCCGCGCGACGCTCTACCTCGCGCTCCTGCTCACCGCCGCCCACGGTGTGCTTTGGCTCGGCCTCGACTGGATCCCGAGCAAGACATAGGGCCGTAGCGGCGGCGACGGCTGCGGAGCCCGCTGGCTTGGTTGCCGGTCCCCCTGCATCCTCGCGACCAGTCGGTCGCTCTGGCTCGGGGCCCCACCGTCACCTCGCCATCAGGCTTCACCGCTCGTCGCGGGAAGACCTCGCGCGTCCAGCGCTCGCACCTCGTGGTGGACGACGGTGCGTCGTGGCTTTCGTCGTCCGATCACCAGGGCAGCGCGCGGCCGTCGTGGTTGAAGAAGCGGCCGCTGACGTCAGGCCCTGAGCGATCGATCACGGCGAGCAGGCCGCGCACGCTGGCGTCGACCAAGGTCGGCGCGCCCGGGCCGCCCATGTCGGTCTTGACCCAGCCGGGGTTGAGCACGAGGCAGGTGAAGCCTTCGCGGCGCAGCTCGAGGGCCAGGCTGGCGTTGAGCATGTTGAGCGCGGCCTTGCTGGCGCGGTAGCCGTAGGCGCCGCCCGAGCCGTTGTCGGCGATCGATCCCATGAGGCTGGTGACGTGGGCGATCTTCTTGCCGGCGCCGGCGCGCAACGACGGCAAGAGCGCGCGCACGACCAGGATGGGTGCGCTGGCGTTGACCCCGAAGTAGCGGGCCAGGTGCTCTGCCGTCAGGTCGGCCACGCCGCCGCCGAAGCTGCCGATGCCGGCATTGTTGATGAGTCCGTCGAGGGGCTCGCCCCGCAACCGCGCTCCCAGCGCATCGATCGACGCCGGGTCGGTGACGTCGAGGGCCTCGACCCGCGCTCCGGTCTCGCGCAACGCGGCCGCCGCGCCCGGATCGCGCGCCGTGCCGATCACCGTGTCGCCGCGCGCGGCGATCTGCCGGCACAGCTCGAGTCCGATGCCACGATTCGCGCCGGTCACCAGCCATGTCGCCATGGCGGGCACCGTAGCAGGTCCTCAGCCCGCGACTTCGCGCAGCTGCCGCAGCAGGTCTCGCGCCTGATCGACGTTGGAGGCGGCCTCCTTCATCGACTGGCGGATGAGCTCGAACGACGCGCGCGGGATGGTGTGCGAGTACTGATCGAACTCGCCCTCGGCCGCCATCACCTCGATGCGGAGGCTGGAGAGCACATCGTTGAGGGCGGTCACGATCTCGGCGGCCTTGCCGCGGATCTCGACGGCGCGCTGCACCTTCACGCTGCCACCCTCGCGGGCGATCTGGTCCTCGAGCTCCTTGGCCTTGGCCTTGAACTTCTCGACCTCGACCTCCATCATCGCCATGTCGTTCTCGATGTCCTCCATCTTGCGCGCCTTCTCGGCGCCGACCTTGCCGCCGCGATAGACGCGGAGCTCGGCCTGGAGCTGTTCGAGACGGCGCCGGAGGCGACGGATCTCCTCGTCGGCTTCGCCCGGCTTCGCCCCCGAGCCCTGGCTCGGCGGCTGCGACATCGGCTGCTGCGACGGCGGCGCCGACATCGGTGGCTGCTGCATCGGCGGCGCCGACATCGGCTGTTGCGAGAGGGGTTGCACACCCAGACCCTGCAGCTGCTGCGGGCTGACCGCGTTCATGGCCTGGTTGGTGGGGCTGTGCGCCGCTGTCGGCCCATAGCCGGGGTGTTGCATCATCGGTTGCTGCGAGACCGGCGGCGGCGGTTGACTGGCCTCGGGCCCGCCGAGCTGCGCGGTGTCGACGTAGCGCAGCCACAGACTGCCGCAGCGGACCGCGTCGCCGTGCTTGAGCAGGTGGCTCTGGACCTTCTGCTCCTGGTAGAAGACGCCGTTGGCGCTACCGAGATCCTCGAGGACATAACCACCGCCACCCCAGATCAGGCGCGCGTGATGACGCGAGACCATGGCGTCGTCGGTGCGGATCGCGCAGTCCATGGCGCGGCCGATCCTGATCTCGCCGGCACCGAGCTCGATCGTGCCCTCGATTCCTTGGGCGTCACGCCAGAGGACCTTCGCAACCACTGGCGTCATTCTCGGGCAAGTCTCGGGATTCCACAAGGTTTCGGCCAGATCTGCCGGCGCCGATCGAGAGAACGCCAGGCCTCCCCGAGCCTTGGCCCCTTCAGACCGGCGTGGTACCAGACGTGGCATGTGCGGCATCTTCGGCATCCACGGACACGACGAAGCGGCCAACATCGCGTACCTCGGGCTCCACGCCCTCCAGCACCGGGGGCAGGAGTCGGCCGGGGTGGTCGCCGGTGACCGCAACCTCCGCCGTCACGTGAGCATGGGCCTGGTCTCCGACGTCTTCGACGAGAAGACCCTGTCGCGGCTACCCGGTCGCGCCGCCATCGGCCACGTCCGCTACTCCACCGCCGGCAGCTCCGAGCTGCGCAACGCCCAGCCTTTCCTGTTCGACTACGCCGGCGGTTCGGTCGCCATCGCCCACAACGGCAACCTGGTCAACGCCGAGGAGCTCCGCACCCGGCTCGAGGCCGCCGGCTCGATCTTCCAGACCACCAGCGACACCGAGGTGATCGTTCACCTCATGGCCAAGGTCCCGGAGTTCGATCCGGTCCAGCGCGTGCTGGCGGCGCTCCGCCAGGTCCAGGGCGCGTACTCGCTGGTGGTCCTGTCCGACGACAAGCTGATCGGTGTGCGCGATCCCCACGGCTTCCGCCCGCTGGTCATCGGCCGGCTCAAGGACGGTTACGTGCTGTCGTCGGAGACCACCGCCTTCGATCTGATCGAGGCCGAGTACATCCGTGACGTCGAGCCTGGCGAGCTGGTCGTGGTCGACAGCTCCGGCCTGCGCAGCTTCCGGGTGGCGGCCAACGAGCCCGCGCCGCCCAGGTTCTGCGTCTTCGAGCACGTCTACTTCGCCCGCCCCGACAGCCTGGTCAACGGCAAGAGCGTCTACCGCGCGCGCGAGCGCATGGGCAAGCGCCTGGCCGAGGAGCAGCCCGCGGTCGCCGACGTGGTCATCCCGGTGCCCGACTCGGGCGTGCCGTCGGCGATCGGCTTCGCCAAGCAGGCCGGCATCCCGTTCGAGATGGGCCTCATCCGCAGCCACTACGTGGGCCGCACGTTCATCGAGCCCCAGGACTCGATCCGCCACTTCGGTGTCCGCCTCAAGCTCAGCCCGGTCCGCACCGTGGTCGACGGCACGCGGGTGGTCGTGGTCGACGACTCGCGGGTGCGCGGCACCACCTCGCGGAAGATCGTGAAGATGCTGCGCGCGGCCGGTGCCCGCGAGGTCCACCTGCGAATCTCGGCGCCGCCCACCACGCACCCCTGCTACTACGGCATCGACACGCCCAACCGCAGCGAGCTGGTCGCGGCCTCGCATTCGCTCGAGGAGATCGCCCGCTACGTCACCTGTGACTCGCTGGGCTACCTGTCCCACGAGGGCATGATGGCGGCCGTGAACCCGGCCTCGACGCCCGACGACGTCGGCGCGGGCTACTGCTCGGCGTGTTTCACCGGTAACTACCCGGTGGCGCTGGGGCGGGCCGGCGCGGGCGAGCTTGTCAAGTTGCGCCGCGACAGGGTATAGACGCGCGTCATGCCGCTCGAGACCGTCGATGCCCAGGCGCTGCGCCGCCAGGTGAAGGAGCTCTCGGAGAAAGCCGAGTCGCTCCGGAGGTTGCTTTGACCTCGATCCCAAACGTCTGAGGATCGAGGAGCTCGAGCATCTGTCGGGACAGCCGGGCTTCTGGGACAAGCCCGAGCGCGCCCAGGGCCTGCTCAAGGAGCAGAAGCGGCTCAAGAACCTGGTCGGCACCTACGACGCGCAGACCTCCGCGCTGGCCGACGCCCTGGTCCTGCTCGAGCTGGCCGAGGAAGCCAGCGACGAGCCCACCGGCAAGGAAGCCGTGGGCATGGTCGACAAGACCCGGGCCGCGCTCGACGATCTCGAGTTCAAGCTGATGCTGCCAGGCGAATTCGACGCCTCGGGCGCCATCGTCGAGATCTCGTCGGGCGCCGGCGGCATCGACGCGTCCGACTGGGCCAACATGCTGCTGCGCATGATCATGCGCTTCTGCGAGCGCAAGGGCTGGAAGGTCGAGGTGGTCGAGGAGACCCCGGCCGAGGAAGCCGGCATCAAGGGCGCGACCCTGATCGTCGAGGGCGACTACGCCTTCGGCCTGCTCAAGGCCGAGCACGGCGTGCACCGCCTGGTGCGAGTCTCGCCGTTCGATCAGCAGGGCCGGCGTCAGACCTCGTTCGCCGCCATCCGGGTGACCCCCGACATCGACGACGACATCAAGATCGACATCAACGAGGGCGATCTGCGCATCGACACCTACCGCGCCGGACTGTAGATTGGAAGTAAAGTAAATGGAAGCTGGATGTGTGTCATGGCCACAATCGTGCCGAAACGGCTGAAAATCAGTTTCAAGGGGTCCTTCGTAATGCCGGCGGCGATCAGAAAATCGTT
>SXJR01000601.1 GCA_005779305.1 Myxococcales bacterium | reverse complement strand
CGACCGGCTCGGGCAAGTCGACGACCCTGGCCTCGATGGTCGATCGCATCAACACCCGCCATCGATCGCACATCGTGACGATCGAGGACCCGATCGAGTTCCTGCACCCCCACAAGAGCTCGCTGGTCAACCAGCGCGAGGTGGGCAGCGACACCCAGGGCTTCGGCAAGGCGCTGCGCCACATCCTGCGTCAGGATCCCGACGTGGTGCTGATCGGTGAGATGCGCGACCTCGAGACTATCGAAGCCGCGCTGACCATCTCCGAGACCGGTCACCTGTGCCTGGCCACGCTGCACACCACCAGCGCCATCGGCAGCATCAACCGCATCATCGACGTGTTCCCGACCCACCAGCAGTCGCAGGTGCGCGCGGTGCTCTCGTTCGTGCTCGAGGGCGTGGTCAGCCAGACCCTGATCCCGCGGGCGTCGGGCTCGGGCCAGGTCCTGACCGCCGAGGTCATGATCCCGACCCCCGCGATCCGCAACCTGATCCGCGAGGACAAGCTGCACCAGATCTACTCGCAGATGCAGATCGGCCAGTCCAAACACGGCATGGTGACGATGAACCAGTCGCTGTGCGATCTGTTCGTGCGTCGGCTGATCACCCTCGACGACGCCATCAGCCGCAGCTCCGACGTCGACGAGCTCAAGACGCTCATCTCGAGCGCGGCCACGCCGGGCTCCGGCCCCGGCGGCTCGCAGCCGGGAACGCGTCGCAACAGGGAGGAGTGAGCGATGCCCAAGTACACGTGGGAGGCCACCAACCGAGGCGGCGAGGTCAAGCGGGGCACGCTCGAGGCCGCCGACGAGAACGCCGTCGCCAACCGCCTCAAGTCCGACAACCTGACCCCGCGCAAGATCAAGAAACAGGCGCGCGAGTTCCAGATCGTCATCGGCTCGGGCGTCGATCCCAAGGAGCTGCAGATCTTCACGCGTCAGCTGGCGACGATGATCGACGCCGGTCTGCCGCTGGTGCAGTGCCTCGACATCCTCGCCAACCAGACCGAGAACAAGGTCTTCGCCGGCATCCTGTTCCAGGTGAAGAGCTCGGTCGAGCAAGGCTCGACCTTCTCCGAGGCGCTGCGGAAGCACCCCAAGGTCTTCGACGAGCTCTACGTCAACCTGGTCGCAGCCGGCGAGGTCGGCGGCATCCTCGACACCATCCTCAACCGTCTCGCCCAGTACATCGAGAAGGCGGTCAAGCTCAAGTCCCAGCTCAAGAGCGCGATGGTCTACCCCATCGCCATCATGGTGATCGCGATCGGCGTCATCGCCGTCATGCTCGGCAAGGTCATCCCGACCTTCCAGAACATGTACAAGGAGTTCCCGAACGCCAAGCTGCCGGGACCGACCAAGGTCGTCATCGACATCTCCGAGGCCTTCCTCTCGAACTGGTACATCTTCGTCCTCGCCATCGTCGTGTTCGCGGTCTTGCTCTCGTTCGGGCTCAAGACCGAGAAGGGCCGCGACATCCTCGATCGCCTCCTGCTCAACATCCCGGTGATCGGACCGGTGCTTCGCAAGATCGTGGTGGCCCGCTTCACCCGCACCCTGGGCACGCTGCTCTCATCGGGCGTCCCCATCCTCGACGCGCTCGACATCTGCGCCAAGACCTCCGGCAACCGGGTGGTCATGCGCGGCATCCTCCACGCCCGCGTCAAGATCTCGGAAGGCCAGGACATGGCCGGGCCGCTCGGCGAGACCCGGGTCTTCCCGACCATGGTCACGCAGATGATCGGCGTCGGTGAACAGACCGGCGCCATGGATCAAATGCTCCAGAAGATCGCCGACTTCTACGAGGACGAGGTCGACACCGCCGTGGGGGCCATGACCTCGCTCATCGAGCCGATCATGATGGGGTTCCTCGGCATCGTGGTCGGTGGCCTGATCATCGCGATGTACCTGCCCGTGTTCGAGCTGGCCGGCAACATCGAGGCGTGAGCGTCACGCGCCGAGCCGACCCGCCGTCGCCGGCCGAGCCGCCGTCGCCGGCCGAGCCGCCGTCGCCGGCCGACTCGCTGGCGGGGGCGCGGGCCGAGCCGGCGCCGCCCCCCGAGGCGCGGGGCGGCCGCCGGCTGATCTGGCTGATGGTGCTCCGCACCGTGGTGATCAGCCTGGTGCTGGGGTTGACCATCTGGCTCGGGTCGTTCGACGGCAGCCAGCCCACCGCGCCCGCCCAGCTGTTCCTGACCGGGATCGTGGTGGTCACCTACGCCTCGACCATCGTCTACGCGCTGCTCCTGCGCGGCGGCGTCGATCCCGAGCGGCTGGTGTGGCCGCAGCTCAGCGGCGACCTGGTGATCACGACCGCGCTGATCTACGTCACCGGCGGCGCCCAGAGCGCCTACACGTTCTTCTACGCGCTGTCGGTGGTGAGCGCCGGGGCCATGCGTTTCCGGCGCGGCGCCATCGCGGTGGGCGCGCTCTCGGTCGCGCTCATGCTCGCGGTCGGTCTGGCGGCGTGGGCGCGGCTCCTGCCGCTGCCGACCCTGCCCCGGGTCGAGCCGTGGACCTCGACCGCCGCCGACCTGGCCCGTCAACTCGGGCTCAACCTGGGCGCGTTGATCGGCGTGAGCGTCCTCTCCTACATCTTCGGCCGCGAGTTGCAGGAGACCTCGGCCTCGCTGGCATCGCAACGAGCGTTCGCCGCCGACCTCTACGCGCTCAACCGTGACATCGTGCGCTCGCTCTCCTCGGGGCTGGTCACCGTCGATCTGGACGGACGGGTCCTGACCCTCAACCACGCCGCCACCGAGATGCTCCACGCCAGCGCCGAGCGCAGCGCGGGGCGCGACATCGACGTGCTCCTGCCCGGTCTCGGCGCCCGGCTGCGCGCCCTGTCCCCCGAGGGCACGCTGCGGCGCAGCGACTTGACCCTCGGCGACACTCCCGGCCCCCACGTGCTCGGGATCTCGGTGTCGCCGCTGCGCGACGTCAACGATCGCGTGATCGGGCGGGTGGTGAACTTCCAGGACCTGACCGAGCTGCGCACGCTCGAAGAGACCATGCGCCGCGCCGAACGCCTGGCCACCGTCGGCCAGCTCGCCGCCGACATCGCCCACGAGATCCGGAACCCGCTGGCCTCGATCTCGGGCTCGGTCGAGCTGCTCGGCCAGGCACCGCGGGTGTCCGAGGACGACAAGGCGCTGATGGCGATCGTGGTGCGCGAGATCGATCGCCTCGATCGGCTGATCGACGAGCTGCTCGAGTACGCCAACCCGCGGCCGCGTACGCTGGTCAGCTTCGACGTCATCGGCATGGTGACCGAGGTGGTGCAGGTGATGCGGCAGGACAAGAGCCGCGGCGAGCTCACGTTGACCACCGAGCTCCCGGCGGAGTCGGTGACCATCACCGCCGACCCCGGCCAGCTCCGCCAGGTGATGTGGAACCTGTGCCGCAACGCGGCCGACGCTGCCTGCGCGGGCGGACGCGCGGGGGAGGTGACCGTGCGAGCCCGCGAGGACTCGATCGGCGTGACCATCGAGGTCGAGGACGACGGTCCCGGCATCCCGGCCGAGAACCTGGCCCGCATCTTCGATCCGTTCTTCACCACCCAGAAGCGCGGCACCGGACTCGGGCTGGCCACCAGTCACACCATCGTGACCGAGCACGGCGGCACCGTGAACGTGCGCAGCGAGGCCGGGCGCGGCACTCGCTTCGTCGTGCGTCTGCCCCGCGGCGCGCCCAAAGGGTAGACTGGCGTCGTGAGTGGCTCGAGCGCCGCGTGTCCGGTCTGCCAGGGTGATCTCGCCGACGGCGATCTCATCCTGGTGTGCGGTGGCTGTCGCGATCGCCTGGGCGGCGGCGTGAGCGTGCGCGCGACCGGCGAGTTCCGGGTCCCGGCCGATCTCGTGATGGACCTGAACGTGAGCACGGCCGCGGTCGCGGGCGCGCCCCAGAGCTGCAACTGGTGCGGCAAGGCGTCCGAGAAGGTCAGGAAGCTGCTGGGGACCGCGGCGGTCGCGATCTGCGACGAGTGCGTGAGTCTGTGCGCCGATATCCTGGAGGCGGAGCTAGGACCCGACTGGCGGTAGCGCCCGTGCCCGTGCCCGATCAGCTGATCGGCACGATCGTCAGCTTGCCGGCCTCGAGCGGGATGGTGGTGGGGCCGGTGAAGGTGCCGCCCAGGGTGGCGGTGCCGGCGCCGACGGCGACGTTGGGGAAGAGGGTGAAGGCGCCGGTGGCGCCCGAGGTCCAGGTGGTGTCCTCGGCGCCGTCGGAGACGAAGCTGGGGCTGGCGCCCAGGGTGAGGGCGGTGGGGGTGCCGCGCTTGACCACCAGCACGTGAGCGGCGCCCGTGTCGAAGCTCATGCCGCCCATGATCGTGTTGTAGCGAGCGCTGGCGTCCGCGGCCTTGAGACCGCGGGCCGAGAAGATGCCGCCGGCGGGCGAGAGCACGGCCGGATCGGCGACGAAGCGGGCCTCGACGTACGGACCGTTGGGGGCAGCGACGGTCTGCACGACCGACAGCGTGACGGTCGAGGTGCGGGCGAGGCAGATGATGATGCGGCCGTTGGGCGCGGTGGTCGCGGTGCGGGCGGTGTCGCCGATCACCGTCCACACCGCGCTCTCGACGCCGTCGAAGCCGAGCGAGGTCGAGTCCCAGTCGACGTACTCACCGGTCATCTGGTAGTCGACGCCGCACGGACCCATGGCGGCGTCGATGGCGTCGACGTCGGCGTCAGCGGCGGCGTCGATCTGGCCCGACGTGTCGTCGCTGCAGGCTGAGCACCCGGCGACGACGGTGACTGCGATCACAACCAGTCGGAGTCGGTCCATCGCCCGCAGGCTATCAGGGACTCGCGACCACGGCCATGTCCGGCAGGGTCAGCTCGGCCAGCGCGTCCTGGAACTGGACCCGGGTGAGCATCAGCTGCTCCTGCTCGTCGACGATGGCGATGGTGGTGGCCTGGACGCGGTTGGACACGTCCTCGAGTTTGTGGGCCAGGTGACGCGACAGCGTCGCGGCGGCCTTCACCTTCTTGAGCGCCGCGAGCTGATCGGTGAGCTCGGCCGTGCGCTCGCGGTACTCGACGAGGTGCTCGCGCAGGCCTTCGATCCGCTGCTTGCCATCGACCAAGGCGCGGTGGACCCGGAGCAGGTCGCGCAGCTGATCCCGGAGCGCGAGATCGGGATAGGGGCTGTCGACGAACACGTTCATCAGGTCGAGCGTGGCCGGCGCCGCCAGATCGAGCGTGCGGGTGAGCGGCGTGGTCTCGACCAGCTCGACCGTGCGGGTCGCGCCGGCGGGGAGCGCCAGCTCGTAGAGGTGGGCGTCGCCGACCCGCTCCGCCGGCAGCTCGGGATCGCGCAGGTGCCAGCCCTTCTGGGTGGTGTGGCGCACGTAGACCCGGGTGGGGACGTGGAGGCGGCTGGTGAAGGTCAGCTTGGTCCGGCGCAGGTGCTGGACCTCGGCGGTGAGCACGCCGCGCTGGAGCGTCATCAGCTTCGAGACCTCGTCGCCGGTCGACTGATCGCGATCGACCACGACCTGGCGATCGAGGGCGAACGGCACCACCACCGGGGCCCGCGGCGGCACCGGCTCGGTCAGGCCCTCGCCGATGTAGCGGTCCTTGCCGTAGACGGTGACCGGCCCGGCCTCGAGCGTGAAGTCGGTGGGGTTGACCAGGCGCACCGAGCGGAACGCGAAGCGGGGATCGCCGCGCTCGCTCTCGGCGTCGTAGAGGTAGACCTCCTCGCCGGTGGTCTTCTCGCGTAGGACCGACACCATCGCGCTGGTGCCGCGCCGCACGTCCATCGGCACCCCCGACAGGAAGTGGCTCTCACCCACCGGCGCGTCGCTGGTGTCGACCGGCCGCGCCGCCGCGCGCTGGGCGCCGCCGTCGGCCTGTGGCGCCTCGGTCAGGAGCTGCACGCCGGCGCCCTTGCCGGCCACCGCGCCCTTGCCGACCGCGCGCACTCGCGCCGGCGGCATGCCGGCGTCGATCATCTGGTTGCGCACCACGTTGGCCCGGTCGGCCGAGCGGGCCTGGGCGTCAGGCTCGCCGGGCGCGGCGTAGCCCTCGACCACGACGTGGCGCCGCTGCTTGACCAGATCGGGCACCAGCGCCGCGATCTTCTGATCGGCGGTGGCGACGCGGCTGGGCGGCGGCGGGCCGGGCTCGACGTTGCCCGATCCACGGTCCGAGGCAGTGGTCGGCGACGAGGCCACGATGGCCTCGTAGCTCCGCTTGGCCAGGGGCCGGTTGTTGACGTGGTCCCAGCCGCCGATGGTCTGGCCCTGGCTGGTGCTGGACTGATCGACGGCAGGCGCCCTGCCCTCGATCGTGATCACCTCGCCGCCGATGCGCGACGTGTCGAGCTTCTGGAACACCGGGGTCGCCCGGTTCACACCGACGGCGATGCCGTTCCGTTCGACGGTGGCGTCGAGGTAGTAGTAGCTGACCAGGTAGGAACCAGGCGGCAGCCCCGAGATGGCGTAGGTGCCGGTCTCGTCGGTGATCGCGGTCTGCGCCGCCGGCATCGCCGGCGAGGTCGCCACCACGGTGACGCCGGCCAGGCCCATGCCCGCCTGCGCGTCGGTGACGCGGCCGCGGATCACGCCGGTGGTGGCGGTCGGCTGATCGCGGCCGGCGAGGATGTCGATGCCGTCATGGGTGTACTGGTTCTCGAGCTCGCTCGAGCCCGAGAAGGCGGTGCCGTAGGCGTCGCCGGGATGGCCGGCCGGGCGGCGGATCTCGCCGTCGTCGAGGGTGACCAGGGTCTGGCCCGCGCCCTCGGTGGTGCCGGCCGAGCCGCCGTAGGGCGACACGGCGGTGGGCGGCGCCACCGCGAACTGCTCGTCGGCGGCCAGCGACTCGCGCTCGACGGTGCGAACGCTCCACAGGTCGTAGCGAAACGACATCGCCGCGCTCGAGCCCACGCCGACCCGGACGTGGTTCCAGTCCTCGCCGCTCAGGTTGTCGACGACGGCCCAGCCCTCGAGCATCACCTTGCCGCCCTGCCCCACCACCAGCCGGTAGCTCGGCTTCCACGCGCTCGACTCGGTGACGTAGGTGAGCTTGACGTCGGCGTAGCCACCGTCGGGCACGTTCACGTCGAGCACCATGTCGATGTAGGCGCCGCTCTCGCTCTGGGTGCGCGGGAACGCGACCGGCAGCGGCGTCTGGGTGCGCGCGTCGACCACGGTCAGCGACTTGAGGAAGTCGTCGACGCGATCGCGGGGCACGCTGACGGTTAGCTTGCCGCCGCGGACCTGGGCCCGGCGTTCGTAGAACGCGACGCCGTTGCGGTAGACGACGACCTTGCCCAGGGCGACGTCGCCGACCTTGATGTGACTCTTGAGCGCAGCAGGGCCACAGCCGGCGACGAGCAACGCCGCCAGCACCCCCGCGAGGTTTCTTTGCATGACCGTCCTCCTGCCAGCGGTTCACGCGTCGCTACCGGCGATGGTCCAGCCCCTCGGCTCACCATCCGTCACCGGACGCGTGCGACGCGCGACAGGAGGTGTCGCACCGACGGCTCGGGTCCGCTCAGATGGACGATGCGCAGCGGGACTCGGACCTCAGGCCTCGGGCAACCACAGCCGCAGCCGCAGACAGGGGGTCGTCCTTAGCGAGGGCCGTGTCGAAGGACGCATTGCGCGTACGTCGCTCATCGTCTGGCCGGGATCATCACGTCGTCTTGACCCTGGCGGTCTTGGACCTTGACCTTGACCTTGACGCCACCGTTGACCTGGGAACAGGACAGGACATCGCTGACACCTCGCTGTGCCCCTGGGTGACGGGTGTACAGCACACGCGCCTTGCGTCCTTCGACTCGGCCGCAGACGGCCTCGCTCAGGACGACCGGGATCGGGCGTCGGATCCGGGAATCGGGATCGGGCGTCGGATCCGGGAATCGGGATCGGGCGTCGGATCCGGGAATCGGGATCGGGCGTGGGAACCGGGCGTCGGGAACCGAACCGGGCGTCGGGAACCGAACCGGGCGTCGGGAACCGAACCGACGCCCGATCCCGATCCCGATCCCGAGGCCCGATCCCGATCCCGATCCCGATCCCGATCGCGATCCCGAGGCCCGAGGCCCGATCCCGAGGCCCGAGGCCCGAGGCTACGGCTTGACCGCCAGGTTCGCGGCCACGTCGGGCAGGGTCATCTCGGCGAGCTGATCCTGGAAGCGGACCTTGGCCAGCATCAGCTTCTCCTGGTTGTCGACGATGTCGATCGTCGTCTGCTGCACCCGATTGGAGATGTCCTTCATCTTGTCGGTCAGGTTCTTCTGCAACGACGCCGCGCTCTTCACCTTCTTGAGCGAGATGATCTGATCCTGCAGCTCGTCCATGCGCTGCCGGTACTCGACGGCGCGCTCGCGCAGGCTGGTGATCTTGTCGGCGGTGTCGATGACCTCGCGGTGGATGGTGAGCAGGCCCTCGAGCTGCTTCTTCAGCTCGGGCGTCGGGTGCGGGCTCTGCACGAAGATCTTCATCATCTCGAGCGTGGTCGGCGAACCCAGATCGAGGGTGCGGTTCATGGGCGTCGCCTCGGCGAACTCGACCACCTTGGACTCGCCGGCCTTGAGCACGATCTCGTAGAGGTGGGCGTCGCCGATGCGCCAGTAGTGCTCGGGCGCCTCGAGCGTGATCCAGCCCTTGGTGGCGGTGTGGCGGATGTAGACCTTGGTCTCCTTGTGGAGGCGGCTGGTAAGGGTCAGCTTCTTGCGCTTGATCTGCTGGACCTCGGCGGTGAGCACGCCGCGCTGCAGCGTCACCAGCTTCGAGACCTGGTGCTCGCTCACGTCGTCGCGGTCGATCACCACCATGCGATCGAGCGCGTACGGCACCACCACGTTCGCCGACGGCGGGATCGGCTCGGTCAGACCCTCACCGATGTAGCGATCCTTGCCGTAGACGGTGACCGGACCGGTCTCGAGGGTGTACTCGGTCGGATTCTTGAGGCGGACGGCGTTGAAGGCGAAGCGCTCGTTGCCGCGCTCGCTCTCGTTGTCGACGAGGTAGACCTCCTCGCCCTCGGTCTCGGCCCGCACCATCGACACCATGACGCTGGTGCCCTTGGCCACGGTCATCGGCATCGCCGACTGGAAATGGCTCTCGCCCACCGGCGCGGCCGCGGCGTCAGGCTGCTTGCCGTTGTTGTTCTGGGCCATGTCCTCGGGACGGGGCGCCTCGCTGATCATGCGCACGCCGGCCTTGGCACCGGGCACCACGCCGCGGTTGACCACGCGGACCTGGGCCGGCGGCACGCCGGCGTCGATGAGCTGGTTGCGGACGATGTTGGCGCGATCGAGCGCGCGCTGCTCGCTGCCCGGTTCGCTGGCGTCGCCGTAGCCCTCGATGACGACGTTGTTCTTGTGCTTGATGATCTCGGGCGCGATCGTGGCGATCTTGCGGTCGCCGTCGCCGACGCGGGCGCGGCGCATGTCCTTCTCGGCGGCGCGGGGATCGACCTTGGCCACCCGCGGGGCCGAGCGCGGCTTGGCCGCGGTGGCACGGCCGCCGCCCTTGCCTCCGCCGCCACCGCGGGCGGTGGAGCCGGTCGCCGCGGTCGGCGCGGGGTCGTAGTAGTCGTCAGCGCCCATGGCGGCGAGTTCCTCGTCCATCGAGGCCTCGCGCTCGGCGGCCTCGGGGACCTTGGTCTCGTCGAGGTTGTCGGGGTGACCGGGCGGGCGCCGGATCTCCTCGTCGCCGAGCTCGGCGACCATGGTGGGGGCCTGGCCCTGGCCGGCACCGCCGTACGGCGACACCGCGGTGGGCGGCGCGACCGCGAACTGGGCGTCGGCCTGCAGGGTCTCGCGCTGCACCGTGCGCACGCTCCACAGGTCGTAGCGGAACGACATCGCCGAGCTCGAGCCGACGCCGACGGTGACGTCCTTCCAGTCCTCGCCCGAGGTGTTGTCGACGATGGCCCAGCCCTCGATCATCACCTTGCCGTTGCGGCCGACCGCGATGCGATAGGACGGCTTCCACACCGGCGCCTCGGTCACGTAGGTGAGCAGCACGTCGGCGGTCTCACCCGGGTTCTTGGCCATGGGCACGTCGAGCGTCATGTCGAGGAACGCGCCCGACTCCGACTGCTGGCGCGGAAACGAGACCGGCAGCGGCTGCTGGGTCTTGGCGTCGACCACGGTCAGCGACTTGAGGAAGTCGTCGACGCGGTCGCGGGGCACGCTCACGGTGAGCTTGCCGCCGGAGACGGTCGCGCGCCGTTCGTAGTAGGCGACGCCGTTGCGGTAGACGACCACCTTGCCCAGCGAGACCTGGTCGACCTTGACGAAGGTCTTGGTGGGCGGCGTGTGCCCGCATGCAGCCGCCGTGGCGGTGAGTGCGGACGCGAAGAGGAACTTGGCCAGAAGCTTGCGCATGTAGGTTCTCCCGCGCACGCCTCCCCCGCCGGCCCGGACGGGACCCGCGGCGCGTGCATCGTGGGTGGAAAGACGCACGGCGCGAGCGCCGGGTTTACCGGGCCCGCGGTTTCTTACCGGGCCGTGACCGCGAGACGGTGTCCGGCCTGGGGAGGGCTTCCGTTGGCGCCCCCGCCGGTGCCGGATTGTCCTGTCGGGCCCGGGCCTTGCGCTCCTCGAGCTCGGCCAGGGTCCTGGGCCAGTCGGCCTTGAGCAGCCGGGACAGGCCACGGTCGGCCAGCAGCTTGCCGCCGGTCTGGCAGGGCGCGCAGTAGTTGGCCTCGTTGTCGGCGTAGACGATGCGCTGGACCGGCGATCCACAGCGGGGACAGGGCTGGCCGTACTTGCCGTGCACCGCCATCACGTCGTGGAAGGCGGTGACCTCGTCGGGGAAGCGGTCGCCGACCTCGGCCCGCAGGCGGTCGATCCATGCGATCAGGGTGGTCCGCGCCGCCGCGCACAGGCCGGCGATCTCGGCGTCGGTGAGGTCCTTGGTCTGGCGGAATGGCGACATCTTCGCGGCGTGGAGGATCTCGTCGGAGTAGGCGTTGCCGACGCCGTCGATGATCGTGGGATCGGTGAGCGCGCGCTTGATGGTGTGGTTCTCCGATCGCAGCGCGGCGGCGATCGCGGCGTCGGTGGAGGTCAGGAGGTCGATGCCGCCACGGTGGATCTCGGCCAGGGCGGCGGCGCCTTGGACCAGCGTGAGCGAGGCCCGCTTCTTGGGGCTGGCCTCGGTGAACATGAGCGTGCCGTGATCGAAGTCGAAAGCGGCCAGGCCGATCTTGCCGGGCACACCCGCCCCCTTGGCCTTCCAGCGCAGGCGGCCGGCGACCATCAGGTGGATCACGGCGTGGAGGTCGCCGTCGAAGTGCAGGACCAGCCGCTTGCCGATGCGACTGGTGCCGGTGATGGTGCGATCGACGAGCGCGCTGACCGGCGGCTCGACCGAGCGCAGCAGGAACGGGCTGGCGATCCGCAGCCCGCGCAGCGGCCGCCCCTTCACGTAGGCGGCGAGCTGCTCGACGTAGACGGTGATGTCGGGCAGCTCGGGCACAGGGGACGTATCCCACAACCCAGCGCCGGCTGCGACCATCGCGGATGCGGGCGCCTCCGGTCGTAGGTCCGATGCTCGCTCGTCACGTGAGGCCACCACGCTCCTCGACTGCGGTTCGGGCGTGCGCCCGGATCCGCCTCGCCCCGCTCGGTCTCGCTCGACGCTGAGTCGTGGGACCCGTCCCAGCGCCGCCATCGTCGGTCACGCCACGACGTGGCGCAAGACCATCACCTTCAGGTAGTCGGCCTCGGCAAACCCGACCGGATGATCGAGCTCGGGCGGCAGATCGAGCTCGATCGTCCAGCGCCCGCCGCCAGCCGCCGGCGCCGGCAACAGCGTCGCCACCACGTTCTTGAACTGGGCGCGGGTGACACGCGAAGTGCAGCAGCACAGCACCAGGCGGCCGCCGGGCACGACCCGGGCCGCGGCGGCGCGGTGCAGGCGCTTGTACGTGGCCAGCACGCCCGGCACCTGCTCGATCCGCGAGGTCATGCTGGGTGGATCGACGATGACCAGCGCGTAGGCCTCCTGGGCCCGCGGCAACCAGTCGAACACGTCGGCGGTGACCAGCTCGTGGCGGCCGGCGTCGCGGATGTGGTGCTTCGCCGCCAGGGCCAGCGCGTCGGCCGCGCGATCGACCTGCACGATGTGCGCGGCGCCGGCGTGCTCGGCGGCCAGCCCCAGCGTGCCGGTGTACGCGAACAGGTTGAGCACCCGCGCCCCGGCCAGAGGCGCGGCGGCGACCCAGCGCCGCAAGCCCCTCAGATCGAGGAAGCCCCCGCCCTTCTGTCCGGAAAGCGGACGAGCGACCAGGTGCAGCGGGCCCTCGCGGAATCCGGCCTCTGCCGTCACCGTGCCGCCCAGGACCCGCGGGCGATCGGCGGCGGTACGTCCTTCGACTCGGCCTCGCTCGGGCGACACCAAGTCGGGACCAACGGAATCGCCGCCGACCCGCCGCAGCCCCGCCTTCATCACCACGCCGGTGGCGCCGACCGCGGCCGCCACCCGCCGCGCCACCAGGCGGGCCAGCCCGTCGACGCCGGCGGCGTAGCGCTGCACCACCACCACGCCGCCATACACGTCGGCGGTCACCGCCGGCAGGCCGTCGCTCTCCCCGTGCACGGCGCGGAACCCGTCGGTCTCGGCGCGCAGCGGCTGGCGCCGGGCCAGCGCGGCATCGATGCGGGCCCCCAACGCTGCGCCTCGCGGCCGCTCGGGCCCACGGCCCACGACGCGGATCGCGATCGCGCCCTGGGCCGCGTACACGCCGTGGCCGACGATCTGGTTCTTGCCGTCGTACAGCGCCAGCCACTGCCCGTCGGCGAGCGCGGCCGCCGCCGACGACACGTGGCCGCGGAAGATCCAGGGGTGACCGCTCGCCACCAGCGCCACGCCGCGCTTGTCGAGCTGGTAACGCTGCGGCGCCGTCGGGAGGCGCCGTTCAGCCATCGCTGGTGCGCCAGCCCGCCGCCTCGGCGGCCCGCTCGACGAAGCCCGGGTCGGTGACCAGCGCCCGGCCCAGCGCGACCGCGTCGCAGCGCCCGGCCGCGATCACCGCGTCGACGTCGGCGGGCGTGGCCGCCGCGTCCTCGAGGATCACGGCCAGATGGAGCTCGTTGCGCAAGCGATCGGCCAGCGGCGCAGCGTCGAGCCGGGCGCCGCCGCTGCGGGTCGCCCCCGGCGCCACCATGACGATCGACGCGCCCAGCGCCTTCCACGCGCGGGCCTGCGCGACCAGCGCCGTG
>SXJR01000600.1 GCA_005779305.1 Myxococcales bacterium | reverse complement strand
CGCCACCGCGGCCGCCGCCACCGCCGCCATCGCGACCACGGCCGCCGCCGCGATCGTCGCGGCGCGGGCCGCGGCCACGGCCGCCGCCCTGGACGACGCGATCGACGGCGAAGTGGAACTCGCCCACCGTGGTGGCGCCGATCGGGGCCTTCTCGCCCTGGAACACGCGCACCAGGCGAACGCGGTCGACATCGGTTCCGATGATATCGAGGGCCTCCATGAGGCGCTGCGCTCGCTCGGCGGCCACGCCGAGTGTGCCGGCCAGGGCCTCGGCCATGCCCTCGGGCGCGATGCCTTCGGCGGTCTTGGCGGCGCGCGTTTCGGCGCCGCGGCGGAGCATGACGGTGGAGAACTCGGTGAGCATCTTCATGGAGGGCCTCGCAGAACGGGAGCGGAGCGGTTCTTACTCCAATCCAGGGGAAAGCAAAAGGGCCGCCCGGTCAGGGCGGCCCTTTCAGACACGGAGTCGTGTCGGGACGACGTCGCTCAGTTGGTGCCGGCGGAGCCCGAGGCCGAGGCCGAGACCTCGACCGAGACCTCGATCGACACGTTCACACGGGCTACGGCATCGACCGCGGCCTTGATCTGGCCGGTGATGCAGAGCGCCTGATCCTTGAACGAGTTGGCCAGGTCGCGGCCGGCGGCGCCGAGCTCGGTGGCGGTCCTGGCCCAGGTCTTCACGGCGGCGCCGAACGGCTCGAGGCGCGCCTTGACCGAGAAGATCTTGGGGAAGCCCACGCGCATCGCCGACAGGGCCTTCTCGGCCTTGCTGGCGTCGATGATGGCGCCGGCCTCGGCCTCGACGGTGAACTCGGGCTCGGTGCAGGTCATGTCGACCGAGGCGTTGACCTCGGCCTGGGCGCGGCACTCGGCCGACGCGTCAGCCGACGCCGAACCCTCGCAGGAGCCGCGACAGGTGCCGCTGCACTCGCCGTTGCAGTCGCCGCCCGAGCCGCCGGTGCCGGCAGAGCCCTTGCACGTGCCGTCGCAGGTGCCGCGGCAGACGCCGCTGCAGGTCATGTTGATGTCGGCCTCGGCCTTGGCCTCGCACTGGGCGGCGGCGCTGGCCGACGCCTGGAGGTCCAGCGTGCAGACCGCGGGCTTGTACTCGACCTTGAGCTTGGCGCCGACCTTGATCGAGACCTTGAGGTCGTCGTTGAGGCGCGCGAAGACGCGGTCGCAGGTCTCCTTGGGGGTGCCCTTGAGCTCGCCGTCGCCCATGCCCAGCTCGCGGCCCATGATGGCGCAGCTCTCGCCGACGACGTTGACGAGGCGGGTGGCCTCGGTGTCGACCTTGACGGTCGCCTCGAGGAACGCCTTCAGCTTGCGGCCGGCGTCCGTCGCGGCGTAGTTGCCGCAGGTGTTGGGATCCACGCCGCCGCCGCCGCGACCCGGGATCTTGGCGCCGGGGCAGGCCGTGAGGGCGGAGAGGGCGATGATCGCGGTGGCGATCCAGAGGCTACGGGCAGTCACGTTACGCATGGACGAAGCTCCTTCGCGGTTCCCCCGCGGGTGCCGGCGGAGATAACACACGACCGCCCACGCCTCCAGCGCGTGAGGCTCAATCAGGCAGCCGAGGACGGGCGCGTGCATCGCGCGACGCGACGCGACGCGCGGCGAGGGTGAATGGACGGGGACCTGAGCCCCGGCCAGAGGGGACGGGAACGTCCCCTGTCAACGAAGCGACCGTGAGCCCGCCCACGGCGTCCAGCCGCGAGGATGGCGTGGCGGCGCGGTGAACGTCATCGGGTAGGCCAGGCACGTCGCGTCGGGATCGAGCACGGTGCTGGTGACGGCCCACGACACGCCGGTGGGCACGGTCGCGACCGCGACGCCGTTCACGCCGCGCGGGACCATCACCTTCGCGCTCTCGCCGATGCCGGCGCCGCTCAGCCCGATGGAGAAGTTGCAGCCATGCAGTGTGCCGCCGGGGGTGGTCTCGGTGACGACCACCTGCTGCGACGGCGCGGTGCCGGTGATCTCGACGCGGAAGGTCGGCCACACCGGCGCGCCGCTGCCGCGCACCCAGGTATCGAAGTACCTATCGAGGTCGAGGGCGGTCGTGGCCTCGAGCGCGGCCTGCACCTCGTCGACCGACAGCGCGCGCTCGCTGCCCAGGACCATCGCGATCCCGGCCAGGACCTGCTGGCGCGAGCTCAGGGTCTCGAGCTGGCGGAACAGGATCATCGGGCCCGGCCCGTAGACCTCGCCGTAGTAGTCGAGCAGCGCCGGGCGCGGCGCATCCTCGGGGACCGGGTAGTAGGCCGCGCCCTGGGCGAAGCTCTTCCAGGCCCGGGCGGAGATGAGCGCCTCGTTGGGATTCTGCTCGTCCTCGTAGACGTAGCTCAGGTACTCTGCCATCGACTCCTTCCAGACGAAGTCGTAGGTGTCGGCGAGTGTGGTCTCGTCGCCGGCCCACTGGTGCGCGATCTCGTGGTTGAGCACGTGCGCGACCGGACGTAAGTACAGCGAGCTCATCGGTCGATCGAGGCCGTCGTCGAGGACGATGTTGCCGGGGTGCTCGAAGCCGCTCCAGTAGGTGGGGCCGGTCGCGATGCGCAGCTCGGTGCCGTAGGGGTACGGTCCGAAGCGCGAGACCATCCAGGCCAGGAAGCCCTGGTGGTAGGAGGCGTCGACCAGGGGCGCGATGCCGGAGCCGGGGCGATCGTGGAGGGTGACGGTGACACCGGCCCAGGTGCCGAGCGGCATGACCTGCCACGACGCGCTGGCGACGAAGCCGAAGGTCGAGTAGGTCGGGCCGCCGTCCATCGTGAAGGTGCAGACGGTCCGGGTGTCGGTGGCCATGACGGTGCCGGGGCACAACACCTTCACGCCGCTCCGGTGGTGCACGGTGAACGCGTAGTGCGCGAACGTGCCCGGCCGGGTGTCGCACGGGCCGAAGCGATCGCAGCCGCCGATCCACGACACCAGGTAGAACATGGGCTGGCCGCTGCCGTCGTTGGTGACCGAGTACCCGACCTGCGATCCGCCCCAGGTCTCGAGGGGCTGGACCGGGATGCGAGCGTCGAGCTGGAGCGGCCCCGGGCCGAAGCCGACGCCGGCGGGCAGACACGCGGTGAGCGTGGCGCCGTCCCAGGTGGCGATGGCGGGGTGTCCGCCGAGCTGCACCGAGCCAAGATCGAGGTTGGCAGCGCGCGACGGCAGCGCCACGCAGTTGCCGGGGTCGAGCGCGACCAGCGCGTGCTGGATCGACGCCGCCCGGGTCTCGAGATCGATCTCGTAGCGGTAGGTCTCGACCTCGACCCGAGCGGTGCCGGTGGGCGCGGCGTCGGGCGTGGCGCCATCGTCACCGCCGCAGGCGGCGAGCGCGAGGCCGAGGATCAGGGCGGGCGGGCACGCGCGCATGGCCATTGGTATCACCGGCCGGGTCTCCGCGATCAGCTGCTTTGCACGCGGGCGATGGGCCGTGCGGTGAGCCACAGGAAGCGGGCCGCGAGCGCGAAGGCGGTGCCGGTCAGGCCGGCGGTCAGCCCCCACCACAGGCCCACGGCGCCGAGGTCGGCGCCGAAGGCGAGGCCGAGCGCGATCGGCAAGCCGATCAGGTAGTGGCCGAGCAGGTTGGCGACGAAGGCGGCGCGGGTGTCGCCGGCGCCGCGCAAGGCGCCGGCCAGCACCGCCTGCGCACCGTCGGAGAGCTGGAACACCGCCGCGATCTGGATGAGCGGGATGGCGGCGGCGATCACGTCGTGGCGATCGGTGAACACGCCGGCCATCGGCGCGGCGGCGACGACGAAAAGCGCGGCCGAGGTCGACATGACCAGCGCGCCGAGGCCGAGGCTGGTGAGGCCGGCCGTGCGCGCCGCGGCGTGCTGGCGCGAGCCGACCGCGATGCCGACCCGCACCGCGGCGGTGGCGCCGATGCCGATGGTGATCGAGAACGGAACGCTGGCCAGCTGGATCGCGACCTGGTGGGCGGCGGCGACGGTGCCGCCCAGCCGGCCGGCGAGCACGGCGGCGAGCGCGAACGCGGCCACCTCGGCGAAGAGCTGGAGCCCGACCGGGAACCCGACACTCACGATGTCGCGTGCCGCCGGCGGTGGTGGCGGCGCCGGCGGCTCGAAGCCGCGGGAGATCACGGCCACGCAGCGCGCGTAGTACGCGATGGTGCCGAGCGTCACCAGGGAGGTGGCCAGGGCCGCGCCGAACGAGCCCATCGCCGGCAGGCCGATCGCCGGCAACCCGAGGTCGACGAGGCCGGCATCTCCGAAGACGAACACCCAGTCGAGCAGCGCGTTGACCACGTTGCCTGCGATCACCGCCACCACCAGCGGCGTGGTGCGAGCGTGGGCCTGCAGGAACGAGCGCAGCGCCACCTGGCACAGGAACGGGGCCAGGCCGAGGGTGCGGCCGTAGACGAAGATCCGGGCCTCGTCGGCGACCGCGGGCTCGACCCCGGCCGGGATCAGCACCAGGGGCAGGGCGAGGAGCGCGAGAGTGAGCACCGCGCCCCAGCGCAGGGCCACGCCGATGCCGTCGCGCAGGAGCGCGGGCGTGCGGGCGCGTTCACCGGCGCCCAGAGCCTGGGCGATCAGCGGATCGAGCCCGAGCACCACACCGATGCCGATGCACGTCATCGCGAAGGTGAGGCCGTTGCCGATGCCGGCGCCGGCCAGCGCGTCGGGGTGGTACCGGCCGAGGATGGCCGTGTCGACCAGCCCCATCATCACCAGGCCGACCTGCTGGGCCGCCAGCGGCGTCGCCAGCCGGAGCTGGACGGCCAGCTCGCTGGAGGGCGCCGTGGACGACATGATCGGGCCCTTCAGGGAGCCGGAGCGGGCGCGATGCGGTGCCCGTGGGCGTCGTAGCGAACGACCGGCAGTCCGAGCGACTCGAGCTCGGTGCCGATCGCCGCCCAGTCACCGACCACGACGATCGTGAGGTCCTTCCACTGGGCGGCGGCGACCTTGCGGGCGCCGGCGGCGGTGACCTTGGTGATCTGGCCGGGCAGGGCGCGGTACGAGGTGATCGGGCGGCCGTCGGCGACCAGGCTCGCGTAGGCACCGGCGATGGCGCCATTGGTCTCGAAGTCGCCGGGCAGGCCGAGCACGATGAGCGCCTTGTTCCGGGCCAGCTCGTCGGCGGGAAGCGGCGCGGCCGCGGTGGCGGCGAGGATGGCGAGCACCTCCTTGATGCCGGCGCCGGTCACGTCGGTGCGTATCGACGACGACACGCTCCACGCGCCGGCCTGCCGGCCCCGGAACACCGTCGAGAAGATGCCGTAGGTGTAGCCGAGCTGCTCGCGCAGGCGGGCGTTGAGGCGGGCGGCGAAGCTGCCGCCGACGGCGGTGTTGGCGACGTCGAGCGCGGCCCGCTGCGGGTCCTTGGCGTCGGGGCCGAGCCGGCCGATGGTGACCACGGTCTGGGGCGCGCCCGGACGATCGACGACGGCGAGCACCGGCTTGACCGGCCGGGGGCGCTTCGGCGTCGGCGCGACCTTCGCCGTGCCCTTCCAGGTGCCGAAGGTGCGAGCGAGCATCGGCTCGAGCTGAGCCCGGGTGACGTCGCCGGCCACGACGATGGCGGTGGTGCCGGGCGCGTAGTGCGTCGACCAGAACGTGCGCACGTCGTCGAGAGTGAGGGGCTCGACCGTCTCGATCCAGCCCGCCCCCGGGGCGGCATAGGGATGGCCCTCGAACACGATCTGCTCGAACACGATCGCGGCGATGGACCGCGGCGAGTCCGGGCGCAGCGCCAGATCTGCCAGCCGCTCGCTCTTGATGCGCTCGAAGTCGGCCGGGTCGAGGCGCGGCTTCATCACCACGCCGGCCGCGATCTCGACCGACGGCTCGAGGGTCTCGGTCAGGGTGTCGAGCGACAGAGTCGCGTGGTCGACGCCGGCGCTGATGTTCAGGCGCGCGCCCAGGCGCTCCAGATCCTCGGGCAGCTCGAGCGCAGTCCGCGTGGCCGTGCCCTCGTCGAGCAGATCGGCGGTCATGGCCGCCAGCCCGCTCTTCGCTCCGTCCTCGCGCGCGCCGCCGGCCAGGTGCAACACGCGCATGCTGACCAGCGGTAGCCGGTGGTTCTCGACCAGGAACACGCGCACGCCGCCGACCGTGAACGCCACCGGTACCGGCGGCACGAACGCCTTCTCGGGCCACGCCGGCACCGGCTTGGTCCAGTCGATGCCCGCCTTGTCCCACTCCATCGCCACCACCGGCGGCGCCGGCAACCGCTCCGGCTCCGGCTCCGGCTCCGGTCGCGGCTGCGGCTGCGGCTGCGGCTGGGGCTGCGGCGGCGGCTGCGCGATCGGCTCTTCCACCACCCGCGGCGGCGCGCAACATCCCGCCACGAACGCGGTCATCGTCATGGCACCCAGGCGCTTCACTTCGCACCTCCGGTGCTCGGCGGCGCGTTCGCCGGCGCGTTCGCCGGGGTCTCCGGCACCACGATCGCCGTCACCGCGTTCTCCAGCGCCATCCACGTCTCGATCGCCTTCGCGCACGTCTCGGGCGTCACCGCCGCCAGCGAGGCGCGCACCTCCTCGAGGTGATCGGGGTCTCCGGTGTACGCAGCCCACTCGGCCAGCTGCGAGGCTCGACTCGCCGGGTTCTCGAGCCCGTTGAGCAGCTCGACCTCGATCACCCGCCGCGCCCGCTCGACGTCGGCCGCGCTCGGCGGCGTCGCCCGCATCGCGCGCACCTCTGCTTCGAGCGCCGCGCGCAGCGTCGCGGCACTCACGCCCGGCCGCGCCACCGCCGCGATGGTCAGCTCGCCGCCCAGCATCTGATCGTTCAGGTACGCATAGGCCTCGGTGGCGATGCGATCCTGGAAGACCAGGCGACGGTGCAGCCGGCTGGTGCGCCCGCCGCCCAGCAGGTGGGCGGCGATGGCCAGGTCCCAGGTCTGGGGGCTGAACGCCGCGGGCGCGCGCAGGGTGACGATCACCTTGGGCACCTGCACCCTGTCTGTGGTCTGGATCGTCGTCGCCCTGGCCAGCGGCACCACCGGCTTGTCGAGCACCCGGCGAGGCGGCACAGGCTGCGCCGGCATCCACGCGAACAGCGTGTCGATGAGCTGCTTGGTCTTGACCAGATCGAAGCCGCCGACCACCACCAGCGTCGCGTTCGACGGACGGTAGTACGTGCGCCAGAAGGCCTCGACGTCCTCGATGCGTGCGGCGTCGAGGTCCTCCATCGTGCCGATGGTCAGGTTCCAGTTGCCGTGGCCCTTGGGCCACAGCGCCTGCTGGATGGCGAGCTCGACCATGCCGTAGGGCCGGTTCTCGTACGACTGGCGGCGCTCGTTCTTGACCACGTCGCGCTGGTTGGTGAGGAGCGCCGGCGACATCGCGTCCCAGAGCCCGGCCAGACGATCGGCCTCGAGCCACAGCGCCAGCGGCAAGGACGACGCCGGCACCTGTTCGTAGTAGTTGGTGCGGTCGTTGTTCGTGGTCCCGTTGTTCCAGCCGCCGGCCGCCTCGAGCAGAAGATCGAAGTCGCCCTCGGCGACGTGCTTCGAGCCCTCGAACATGAGGTGCTCGAAGAGGTGGGCGAAACCGCTCTTGCCGAGCAGCTCGTCCGTGCTGCCGACGTGGTACCAGACCTCGACCACCGCCGTGGATAGCGTCGGATCGGGCTGGAGGATGACCTCGAGCCCGTTGGCGAGCCGGTAGTGATCGATGACCAGCGCGCCGCCGGCCGGGGCCGCGTGCGACGGCGACGGCCGGAGTGACCAGGAGCCCAGCGCGGCGAGCGCGCAGGCGGCAAGAGGAACAGCTCGCGTCATTTGACCCTCAACCGGCCAGAGGCCGTTCTACTTCCCGGACGGAACCGTGGCCTTGAGATCGCTGGCGGGTCGCGGCTCCATGGGCGCGGTGGCCGGGGTCAGCTTGGCCGCCACCAGCTTGGCGACGAGCAGGCGGCGCTCGGCGTCGGGACCGGCCACCCGGGCGTAGCAGGGGGTGTCGTCGTCGACGAACAGGATGGCCTGGCCGTGGTGATCGAGCGCCTTGCGGCCGACCTGGACCTCGACCGGCGCGGCCACCGCGTGTTGCTCGACGCCGGCGTCGTCCGTGAAGACCTTGCCGCCGGTCGAGGCGTCGAACTGACCGATCAGCGCATGGTTGCGCTCGGTGTACTCGGTGAAGAGCTTCTCGGCGGTGGCCAGGGCGCGGTCGCGGCAGTCGAAGTCGAAGCTCCACGCCTCGGGCGCCGCGCCCTCGGCGACGAAGTTGCAGGGCTTGGGCGTGCCCGGAGCCGAGCCCAGCGTGCTGTCGACACCGCGGACCGGGATCCCGAGGGTCTGCGAGATGAGCGCCGGCGTGGCGATGAGGTCGCAGGTCCAGCGATCGAGATCGACCCCGACCAGCGTCACCGCCGGGGCGCCGCTGGTGGCACCGGTGGCCGCGCTGGTCGACTTCTCCTCGCACCCCACGTGCGGGAGGCCGAGAAGGCCGAGCAGAAGCACCGGTGCGGCTCGCATCGCCTCGAAGCTACACCGAGCCGAGGCCGGCGCATCCCGCGAGCGCGATTTTTCGCTAACTCGCGGTCAACAGGACCTGTGCCTGCGACCGACGTCCTCGGCTAGCTCGCGGCGGTGGCGTCGTAGATCAGGCGGAGCTGGGCGACCTCGGAGATTGCCTGGGCCAGGGAGTAGAGCGGACCGGGCGAGTCGCAGGTGTCGAGGACGATGGGCTCGCCGACGCGACGCTCGACCACGGCGATGAAGTCACCGCGCGGCCGGCTGCGCACTACCACCGACTTGAGATGGAAGAGCGGGATCACCGAGTAGGACGGGATGCCGGCGAGCCGGTGCTCGATGCGCAGGACGCCATCGTCGCGATCGAAGACCAGGTGCTGGCGCATGGTGGCGACCAGGAGGCCGAAGACCGCCAGCGCCAGCGGCACGATCACCGCCCAGCCCGACCAGCGCGCGGCCACGATGGCGCACGCGACGCCCGCCATGGTCGCGGTCCAGCCCGCGACGTGGGTGGTGCGGGTGAGCGCCAGCTCGAGACGCCGCGACGACCGTCGCCGTACCCGCAGGGTTCCGACCAGGCCGACCATGCCGAAAGTGTACCTCGAACCAGGGGATTCGCATCGCCGGAGAGAGCGCGCCCAGCGACTCGAGGCGAACCCCGCGGTTACTGGGACTCTTCGTCACGCGGTGGCGGCACGGCCCTGCCCGGGGCCGGGGCCGGGCCACTCTCGAGCTGCGGCGGAGCGCCGCCACCCTCGAGCTGCTGCGGCGGTCCGTTGCCGTTGCGGAAGTCCGGTCGGCCGCGACCGCCGCGGCCGCGACGACGGCGTCGCCGACGCTTGCGCGGCAAGGGCTGGCCGTCGGGGCCAAGCTGGACGGGCTGCTGCCCCTGGCCGTTCTGGCCACCACCGCCGGGCGGGCCGCCGGGCCGCGGCCCGCCGTTGCCGTTGCCAGCAGGCAATGGCGGACGTGACCCGCCGGTCGGCTGGAAGAACGACACCGGTCCATCGGCGGGCATCCCCAGCCCCTGGTTCCGCTTGCGGCGGCGCCGCCGCCTGCGCTTCTTCTCGAGGCGTTCGGCGCGTCTCGCCTCACGGCGCTCGGCCGCCGACGACGGACGCGGCGCTCCGTCCGGACTCCAGGTGCGGTGACGGCGCTTGCCGCCACCACCCTTGCGCGGCGCGCCAGTGTCGCTGGGCGCGGCCGACGCGACCGGCGCCATCGCGATGCGCATCGGACCGCGCACGTACTCGATGACCGGACCGCCGCTACCCTGGCGCGCCCGCATCGCCGGCGGCAGGCCGTCGGTGGTGGGCGCAGCCGTGCTCAGCACCGGCGAGTTGAACGCCGACTTGGGCGGCAGCATCGCTCGCCGCTTGCGGCGACGACGGCGGCGGCGGCGGCGGGCCTCGGCCGCGGCCGACTGATCGGGTGTCTGATCGGGCCGGGGCGTGCGCGGCTTGGCCACCTTGGGCTGGCGCTTGCGGGCGAGGACGGTGATCTCGCCGTCGACCTCGACGCCTTCCTCGGCCAGCTCGGCCGCGGTGCGCTCGATGGCATCGACGTCGTCCGCATCATCCTCGTCGTCATCGTCATCATCGTCATCGTCGAGGTCGTCGTCGTCCTCGTCATCGTCATCATCATCGTCGAGGTCGTCATCGTCCTCGTCGTCGTCCTCATCGTCCTCGTCGTCGCCGACCTCGTCGTCGAGGTCGTCGTCCTCGTCGTCATCATCTTCGTCGTCGTCGAGGTCGTCGTCGTTCTCGTCGCCGTCGACCTGGTCACCCGCCGGCTTCTTGGCCCGAACCTGGGGCGGGATCGCGGATCCCTCGGCCACCGGGCTCTCTACCTTCACTGACCTGTTGCCTGTTGCCTGTTGCCTGTTG